>CP073340.1:0-162500 GCA_018141845.1 Lachnospiraceae bacterium oral taxon 096
ACTGAATCACTTGCACTAATGCTATCGCTGACGCTCGCCGAAGTACTCGCACTGATACTGTCGCTAACACTTACTGAATCACTTGCACTAATGCTATCACTAACGCTTGCCGAATCACTTGCACTAATACTATCGCTGACACTGGCCGAATCACTTGCACTAATACTATCGCTCACACTCGCTGAAGTACTTGCACTAATACTATCGCTCACACTTGCTGAATCACTTGCACTAATACTATCGCTGACACTGGCCGAATCGCTTGCACTAATACTGTCACTAACACTTGCTGAATCGCTCGCACTAATGCTGTCACTAACGCTGGCTGAATCACTTGCACTGATGCTATCGCTGACACTGGCTGAAGTACTTGCACTAATGCTGTCGCTGACACTGGCTGAGTTGCTCGCACTAATGCTGTCACTAACACTGGCGGAAGTACTTGCACTAATGCTATCACTAACGCTTGCGGAATCGCTCGCACTGATGCTATCGCTCACGCTTGCTGAGTTGCTTGCACTGATACTATCGCTCACGCTTGTGGAAGTACTTGTACTAATACTATCGCTGACACTTACAGAATCGCTTGCACTAATACTATCGCTGACACTGGCCGAATCGCTTGCACTGATACTGTCGCTGACACTTGCGGAATCGCTTGCACTAATGCTGTCACTAACACTGGCGGAAGTACTTGCACTAATGCTGTCGCTAACACTGGCGGAAGTACTTGCACTAATACTATCGCTCACACTTACGGAATCGCTCGCACTGATGCTATCGCTCACGCTTGTGGAAGTACTTGCACTAATGCTATCGCTCACACTTACAGAATCGCTTGCGCTGATGCTATCGCTCACGCTTGCTGAGTTGCTTGCACTAACGCTTGTTGAAGTACTTGCACTGATACTGTCGCTCACGCTTGTGGAAGTACTTGTACTAATACTATCACTGACACTTGCGGAATCGCTTGCACTAATACTATCGCTGATACTTGCTGAATCACTTGCACTAATGCTATCACTAACGCTTGCTAAAGTACTTGCACTGATGCTATCGCTCACGCTTGCTGAATTGCTCGCACTAATACTATCACTAACGCTGGCTGAAGTACTTGCACTAATACTATCGCTAACACTTACGGAATCGCTTGCACTAATACTATCGCTAACACTGGTGGAAGTACTTGCACTAATACTATCGCTCACACTCGCTGAAGTACTTGCACTAATACTGTCGCTCACACTTACAGAATCGCTCGCACTAATGCTGTCACTAACACTTGCGGAAGTACTTGCACTAATGCTGTCGCTAACACTGGCCGAAGTACTTGCACTAATACTATCGCTCACACTGATGCTATCGCTCACGCTTGCTGAGTTGCTTGCACTGATACTATCGCTCACACTTGTGGAAGTACTTGTACTAATACTATCGCTGACACTTACAGAATCGCTTGCACTAATGCTATCACTAACACTTGCAGAAGTACTTGCACTAATGCTATCGCTCACACTTACAGAATCGCTTGCGCTGATGCTATCGCTCACGCTTGCTGAGTTGCTTGCACTAACGCTTGTTGAAGTACTTGCACTGATACTGTCGCTCACGCTTGTGGAAGTACTTGTACTAATACTATCACTGACACTCGCTGATTCGCTTGCCGATTCGCTTACACTGATACTATCACTTACGCTTGCTGACTCACTTGCCGATTCGCTTACACTGATACTATCAATTACGCTTGCTGACTCGCTTGCCGATTCGCTTACACTAATACTATCACTTACGCTTGCTGACTCGCTTGCCGATTCGCTTACACTAATACTATCACTTACGCTTGCTGACTCGCTTGCCGATTCGCTTACACTAATACTATCACTTACGCTTGCTGACTCGCTTGCCGATTCGCTTACACTAATACTATCACTTACGCTTGCTGACTCACTTGCCGATTCGCTTACACTAATACTATCACTTACGCTTGCTGACTCACTTACCGATTCGCTTACACTAATGCTATCACTCACGCTTGCTGACTCGCTTGCCGATTCGCTTACACTAATACTATCACTTACGCTTGCTGACTCGCTTGCCGATTCGCTTACACTAATGCTATCACTTACGCTTGCTGACTCGCTTGCCGATTCGCTTACACTAATACTATCACTTACGCTTGCTGACTCACTTGCCGATTCGCTTACACTAATACTATCACTTACGCTTGCTGACTCACTTGCCGACTCGCTTACACTAATGCTATCACTTACGCTTGCTGACTCGCTTGCCGATTCGCTTACACTAATGCTATCACTTACGCTTGCTGACTCGCTTGCCGATTCGCTTACACTAATGCTATCACTCACGTTTGCTGACTCGCTTGCCGATTCGCTTACACTAATGCTATCACTCACGCTTGCTGACTCGCTTGCCGATTCGCTTACACTAATACTATCACTTACGCTTGCTGACTCACTTGCCGATTCGCTTACACTAATGCTATCACTCACGCTTGCTGACTCGCTTGCCGATTCGCTTACACTAATACTATCACTTACGCTTGCTGACTCGCTTGCCGATTCGCTTACACTAATGCTATCACTTACGCTTGCTGACTCGCTTGCCGATTCGCTTACACTAATACTATCACTGACGCTTGCTGACTCACTTGCCGATTCGCTTACACTAATACTATCACTTACGCTTGCTGACTCACTTGCCGACTCGCTTACACTAATGCTATCACTTACGCTTGCTGACTCGCTTGCTGACTCGCTTGCCGATTCGCTTACACTAATGCTATCACTTACGCTTGCTGACTCGCTTGCCGATTCGCTTACACTAATGCTATCACTCACGCTTGCTGACTCGCTTGCACTAATGCTTCCACTCTCGCTTGCTGAGGTACTCACGCTGATACTATCACTTACGCTTGCTGAGGTACTCACACTGATACTATCACTGACGCTTGCTGACTCGCTTGCCGATTCGCTTACACTAATGCTATCACTTACGCTTGCACTAATGCTTCCACTCTCGCTTGCTGAGGTACTCACGCTGATACTATCACTTACGCTTGCTGAGGTACTCACACTAATACTATCACTTACGCTTGCTGACTCACTTGCCGACTCGCTTACACTAATGCTATCACTTACGCTTGCTGACTCGCTTGCTGACTCGCTTGCCGATTCGCTTACACTAATGCTATCACTTACGCTTGCTGACTCGCTTGCCGATTCGCTTACACTAATGCTATCACTCACGCTTGCTGACTCGCTTGCACTAATGCTTCCACTCTCGCTTGCTGAGGTACTCACGCTGATACTATCACTTACGCTTGCTGAGGTACTCACACTGATACTATCACTGACGCTTGCTGACTCGCTTGCCGATTCGCTTACACTAATGCTATCACTTACGCTTGCACTAATGCTTCCACTCTCGCTTGCTGAGGTACTCACGCTGATACTATCACTTACGCTTGCTGAGGTACTCACACTGATACTATCACTGACGCTTGCTGACTCGCTTGCCGATTCGCTTACACTAATGCTATCACTTACGCTTGCACTAATGCTTCCGCTCTCGCTTGCTGAGGTACTCACACTGATACTATCACTCACGCTTGCTGACTCGCTTGCCGATTCGCTTACACTAATGCTATCACTTACGCTTGCTGACTCGCTTGCCGATTCGCTTACACTAATGCTATCACTCACGCTTGCTGACTCGCTTGCCGATTCGCTTACACTAATACTATCACTTACGCTTGCTGACTCGCTTGCCGATTCGCTTACACTAATGCTATCACTCACGCTTGCTGACTCGCTTGCCGATTCGCTTACACTAATACTATCACTTACGCTTGCTGACTCGCTTGCCGATTCGCTTACACTAATACTATCACTGACGCTTGCTGAATTACTTGCCGATTCGCTTACACTGATACTATCACTGACGCTTGCTGACTCACTTGCCGATTCGCTTACACTAATACTATCACTCACGCTTGCTGATTCGCTTGCACTAATACTTCCGCTCTCGCTTGCTGAGGTACTCACACTGATACTATCACTTACGCTCGCTGAATTACTTGCACTAATGCTATCACTGACACTCGCTGAATTACTTGCACTAATACTATCTCTAACACTTGCTGAGGTACTTGCACTGATACTGTCACTTACGCTCACCGAGGTACTTGCACTAATACTATCTCTCGCACTCGCTGAATTACTTGTACTAATGCTTCCACTCACACTCGCCGAATTGCTTGCACTGATACTAGCTGACGCAGAGTTCCTTGCACTCAAACTTGTACTTGTTGATGCAGATTGACTTGCAGATTGACTTGCACTAATACTAGCTGAATTTCTGGCACTAACACTATCCCTCAATGATACTGATGTACTTGTACTTTCTCTATAGCTTGCACTTTCACTTAAACTATCTCGATAACTTTGTGATAGGCTTTGGCTTTGACTTCTGCTTTCTGATGCCTTTCTACTTTCTGATGTGCTCGCCCTCTGAGACTCACTTTGACTTTGGCTTTGCCTTTCACTATTGATTCTATTGCTCGTTGATTGACTTATGCTCGTAGATACCTGTGGTGTACCACCTGTAACTTGGGCTAAAGAATTTAAAGTTGCTGTATAAATAGAATCCAAACCTCTCGAACTTGCCTGACTATAGTCAGGAGAATTTGTTCCTACTGTTTCGAGAACATGAACATAATTCCTTATATTACTAGGAGAGGCTAGAGAACCATCACCTGCAATACTTCCAAAGACAGTTCCTGCCGTGACATCTGTTTCATACCACCCCCATCTATTGGTCTGTGGGAGTATCTCAACAACAACATCAATTCTTGCACCAAGATTTAAAATTTTCTGTGCCTCTGGTTTAGCCTTTTCATAGATCTTCCCCTGATCTACCTCTGCCACCTTTAATGGTGCTTTACCTGTCAACAATAGCACTGATTTATTAGCTGCTGCATTTGTCTGGTTGCTCAATATCCTATTTGCTTCTGCCAAAGCATCTGGAAGTGCTGTTCTTCCTGTTACATCTTTTACTTCTTGTCCAGCATACAATTCATTATGAGGTGTTCCACCAGAGGCATGCGGGTTAGCTAATAATTGGTCAATTTCTCTAATGGCATCGGCCTTCTTTTTCTTTTCAAAATAAGACTTCGTTCCACTCTGATCTCCAGCACGCGTAGTTTTTTTATTATATCCAACTAAAGACACGACTACATTGTCATTATTAATTTTATTCAAATAATTTTTTATCTGCTTCAAATAATAATCATCTGTAAATGTCTTATATCTCTGTTTGTGATTTGTCTGTCCAGTATAATAGCCATATTCATTAGTATCTTCCACTAAAATAACAACTTCTGCTGATGTATCTACAGAATTCGCCTCTCTTAGCATCAAGGTATTCAGCAATCCATTTTGTGTTGGAACAGCTCTTAGTTGTGCATCAAGCCCTAAAAACATAGCATTTACATTATCGAGATTATTATCAAGTGAAAATACTACGCTGTCAAATTCAGATGTAGAAGCAGTAGCTATTTCTGACCCACTCTCTGAACCAGCACTAGAAAGACTTCCTGATACGCTTCCTGAAATACTTTCCGAAACAGAAGTGCTTTCTGAACCCAAATTCAATTCTGACCTTGTCCCACTCAATGATGAAGATCCCATTTCAGAATTATTATCACTACTGCTACCGTTGTTGCTATTTGGATCAGAGATGCTTTCACTATCAGAAATCATCTCTGACTGTGCATCCTCAGAGTCTGATTCTGATGTAGAACTTGCTCCAGTATTAGACACGGGTACAACTAATGAATCACTCGCCACATTTTCAAGGGCACTTGAAAGATTTTCATTTAATGACTCAATAGTCTCCGAGCGAACAACTGCTGCTGTGCTTGCACTCTGTGAATTTTCTTGTGAAACGGACTCACTGCTACTTAAAGAAATCGGTACTTGCTCTGATAAGCTGTGACTTGCTGATACACTTGCTTCTGCTAGTGCACTTCGCCTTTGACTCTCAGTGTTTTCGCTATTGACCTGTAAATGCATAGATGGTGTCATACTCTCAGAACCAATGCGTTCACTGACACTCATGCTTATACTGTGCATCGTGCTTTCGCTCTCACTTGTGCCCCCACTGCCTGTACTTGATGTACTTGCCGTGTTGGTTCCCTCTCCTGACATTCCTGACATCTGTAGATCAGATGTTGAATTCTGTGCCTGATTCAAAATTTGACTTGATATCTGTGTCAATAAATTTTCTTCATCGCCTGTGCTTTCACTACCTTGTGCTAATGTAGATATACTTTGATCGGCAATGTCTTCATTTCCTTCATTGGTCTCATCATCTGATATAACAAATCGACGAACACGCCTTAATACCTGCTGTATATCCATGGAATTGGAATCTTGTGCACTCTCACTAGAGGTAGAAAAATTACTACCAATATTTGAAGATATTGCAGATGTAGTGGAAGTACTTTGACTAGTACTGCCTGAATTTGTAATATTCTGGCTTGCACTGCTCTGGCTCATACTATTGCTTGTGGCACTCTGACTCATACTGCTCTGGCTATGGGAATTTACACTGGTAGCATCACTTGCATTTTCATTCCCACCCGTTGCCACTGACACACTACTTATATTTTCACTTTCCTGAGAAATTCCACTTGTTTGACTTGTACTTGTTTGACTTGTACTTGTTTGATACTCACTCGTTTGACTTGCACTTGCCTGAGTCGTACTGCCCTGACTTTCATTTACTTGACTTGTACTCTCATATGTATTTTTTTCTGACATAGAAACCCCTCTGACAGAGCTTTCGCTGTCAGTTCTGTCACTATGTCCCGTTCTCTCTGAACTCTCTGCACTAATGGTACTTTCCATTGTCTGCGTTCTTGCAACATCAGACAACTCTTCTCTTGCAGATGTTGTCCCCACCTCGCTTGTATGTGCCGCAACATTTTCAGATCCTCGTTCACTTGTCGCACCCGTTACTCTCTCAGAAATTCTTTCAGAAGCTCTCTCTGAGGCTCGTTCAGAACTTCTCTCACTCATTTTTTCCGAAGTTCTTTCACTGGCCTTTTCCGAAATTTTTTCACTGGCTCTTTCGCTTGCTCGCTCACTATCTCTTTCTCGCTCGCTTGCTCTTTCTTCATTTCTTCTTGTCTCAGACTCTACAGATCGAATAATTACAGATTCACTGTTGACGATATTTTCCTCTGTTGTCAACACTCGCTCTTCCTCTGTACCACCTGCAGCCAATACATCATTTTGTGCCAACGCAGCTCCACCCATCACTGTTCCAATAGCTGCAAAGCCTTTGAGTAAAGCCTTTTGTTGACTTTTCTTGCTCCGCCTTTTCCTTTTCTTATCACTCATCTATTCTCTAACCTCTCTTGTCCCCATTGCTCATCCCACTGCCTATTCTATGTCTATACCACCACTCACTTACAAAATTTATACATTCTCTATTCCTCAAAACGAAGTGCAAATATTGCATCAAGCAATAACTTTTTGGTAAAATACCCATCCTTAATTAAAAAATTAAAATGAAAAATATTTTCTACCATCTCATTATATTGCTGGGGAGTACAAGATTGTACTCGTTGAGAAGCCTCCTCCAAACAATCAACCACAAAACCAAGGTGATTCTTCTCAATTGCCTTGGCAGGAGCAATTCCTCGCTCCACAATAACCGGAATACCTGCAGCCAAGAAATTCCCAAGCTTATAAGGCATCACACAGTAATAATATTCCTTCGCCTTTTCAGAAGACCAGACAAGCCCAAATCCTCCCTGTGACATCTGTGACAACAACCCAAGTTCACTCTGATAACCATTGAGCTGAATATTTTTTCCCGTCACATCTAATTCCTCTCTTGTGTATAGAGAAAGTAATGTATCATATTTCCAATCATCAATGAATGTAAATCGACTTGGTGCACCTGTAAAAATCATTTTCTTTTGAAATTCTGGTTTATTCAAACTTCCAGACACTGGATAGTCAAACATCTTTTGCACCAAATATTTCTTAACCTTCAAACCATGTTCAACTAGCACATCATACATCGTCTGTGATGGAAGAATAATTAAATCGGACATATTATAGATATCAATGGTTCTTCGTAAATTTTCTTCTCCAGATTGAAATAACAATGGAATTACATCATGTACAAACATAATAATTTGAACATCTTTATATGCTCTTATTCTTTGTACTATGCGTTCATCATAGCGAAGAATATTCCAACTTGGAGACTGAATAATCACAATATCTCCAAATTTTAATCCTGCAACAATACCATCAAGCCTTGCAGAAAGCTGTTCATCAGTGTCTACATTGACATCATAGCAAAATAGAGGCATCTCAACAAAACCTAATGTACTTGCTACCTTCATCACATTTTGCTGTGCAATCACATGTGTCCCCATTTGATTGTAAATACTTGTAATATGTACTCTCATTATCTTCCTCCACTATAAACTAATCAAGAGGCGCAATATGCCCGAAACAACAAATGCAATAGCAATAATAACGGCCATAATATAGACACTGCGATTACTTCCCTTTGTCGATACCTCCCGACTCCTTCTTAGATTTTGAATATCAGCCAAGCGTCTTTCTATATCTCTGCCCAGCAAATCTTCTCCAATCCCTTCTATATCTCTCTTTTCTCTTTTCAATATCACTCACCTACTTCTTCTTAACTCTCTAACATTCTAATTCCCTAATATTCTAATTTCTTAACACTCTAATGCCATGTCGTCACTATCACCCAAAAAGTGTCGATATGACTCTGGTGTCTCCACCATTGCATGTTTCTTTTGTAAATCCAAAAAATATCTCATCATTTTCTTCTCTTCCAGCACTGCTTGGATGGCTCTGATCATATCAGCAACATTTTCTAACGAATAAATATTTTCTGGCAAAATCAAATTGCGTCTATGAGCGGTTTGCTGGAAAGCAAAAATCAATTGTTCATGAATAAAGGCCATTTGTAACGCATCTAAAATTTCATTTCCATAATTGATATCTAAATAAATGTCATTTTCTGCCATCAATTTCACACCCTGCTCTGGGGTAATCGCTGGCAAAAGACAAACATTATCATACTTATCCATACTTAATAACTTTGCCGACATTTCCGTCAATGCGGCAATAGTAAATTGCACCTGTGAAAGTTCTTCCACTAATATCGTCAGCTTCTCGATTTCATCCGAATTGGTCAAAATCAATGCCTTCTTCTGGTATTGATTTTCTCTGGCAAAAGTAATAATCATACCCAGCTTTTCAATCTTGTCTGAATCCACACCAAGCTTTAACAGCATATTGTAGGCTTCTAGGGATTGAATTGCAATCTTTTTGGTTCTGCGTTCTGGATGATCCAAAATAGATTGCATATTTCCTGGAATGTTCTGCCCAATTTCTTCCTCCCAGAATAAGATATCTTCTCCTTCAATTCCCATATCGCCCAAGCGATTTGAAACAAAAAATGGATAGGAAAGAGAATTATACAAAATTCGATCCAAAGAAAACGCTCGCTTTTGCAAAAAATAGATTACAAATTCAGGAAGATTGGCAAAAATTCTTGTTTTACCTTCCTCCTCAAGCAAAATATTCCCTGTAATATAATTCTCTGTAATCACTACTTGACCATTTGGTGAAAAATAGGTCTTTATCTGACGTCGTCCGTCTAAACTCCAAACGGTCTGGGCAAAGCGCATACCAAAGCGATTGTAGTGATCAGTCAAGCGCACTCTTTTCTGCCTATCCAACCAATCCACTGCCCGAATCAGGCGGCGATATACTGGTTCAGCATAAAAAATTCTTGCTCGAAGCTCATCATAATCCACCACTTCTCCCTGTGTACCTGTCGATTGAATCTCCCACAAATCAGGAACTTTTAGGCGATTAAAAAATCTTGCCCTCCCACGCAAATTGGGATTTTCAAACCCACAAAACCAACTAAATGGAGAAGTCACCTCCTGTGGGTGAAAGCCGTCAGTCACAATGCTCACTGCTGGCATATCATAGCCTGCTTCTCTCA
Source organism: Lachnospiraceae bacterium oral taxon 096 (assembly GCA_018141845.1). Classification (NCBI taxonomy): domain Bacteria; kingdom Bacillati; phylum Bacillota; class Clostridia; order Lachnospirales; family Lachnospiraceae; species Lachnospiraceae bacterium oral taxon 096. The sequence goes on from CP073340.1 coordinate 10,093, forward strand.
ATGAATACAGAAGCATTTGACTTTGCACTGTATAACTATCTAGTAAAACAATCATTGTTCTGCCTCTTTCTTAAAAACATTTTCTCCACAAGCATCGACCAAAAATCTTCTCCAGGTATCGACTAGTTCTTCTGTCATATATGGCTTAGCAAACATATACGATGCCCTAGAAAATGTTTTGATATCTACCTCGGTAAATAGACGAACCATTGCCTTGGCCAACCCATCGATCATTTCATTATTTCCATCTTCTTGCAATGGAATTAAAAATCCATTAATTTCATTGTGAATAAAGGTTGTATTCCCATAACGAACATCAATGCCAATCATTGGTAGACCTGCACTGATGGCTTCAAGTAAGGTCAATCCAAATCCTTCACTTGTCGATGCTGTGATATAGGCTTCATACTTTGGATAAACGGTAATCAAATCATAATGACCCATCAGACGAATATAGTCCTTTGCCCCATTCTCATCAATCAATTTTTCGAGCTCTATGGCATCTTTTCCGCTGCCATAGATATCCAATGTCAAGTCGGGCACAGATTTTTTTGCCTTCACTGCTGCAGTTACCAACCAATCAATATGTTTTTCTGGAGCAAGTCGAGAAGCCGTCATCAAAGAATATCTCTTTCTTTCTTTTGTTGGCTTTAGCAAAGTATCTACGCTGCCCACGGGAATCGTCACTACTTTTGGATGCATTCTCTGGTACCTCCGAAAATGCTTTTTCAACAGCTTTGTTTGAACCTCTGTGGAACAGATGTAATAGTCAATTTTATCTGCATTGCGAAATGTATATTCATAAAAATTATTCCAAAGAATGTTGTCTCTGGTCGTATTGTTCTCGCTAAAATGCTCGGCATGAACAACAACGGAAACCTTTGCCTTTCCCCGATTGGCCAATGCTCCCCTCGCAATATCTGTCGAACGATCAATAATGAGCATATCACTCTTATCTAGATGCAATTTCTTAAAGAAGTATCCAACAAAGGCCTCTTTTGAGTAGAGCAGCGCATCTCTCATCTTGTAGAGAATATCTTCCCCATCAATGATTTCCTCATACGCTGTGCTGCCATCGGTATTAAACCAACGCCTGAGTCTTAACTTTGCCCGTCCATTTTCTGGAGTAAAATACTCTGTGCAGTATTTGCCATAGGAATAATAGTCTCTTGTGAGCAAACACCCCTGAAAGACATCCTCCACTCTCTGAACAGCCTTTCCGTCCTTTGTCAAATATGCAGTGACAAAGTGCTTTCTATCTTTCTCATTATAGACAATGGTATCATTGATGGTGCTCTTTTCAAATTCACCATCTAACTTCTCTTCTAAGTCCTGTGGCGTAAATGTTGTTTTTGCCACTGAAAAATCAGTAAACCACAAATAGAGCCATATGACATCTTCATCTGCAAATCCAATATTCTTTGTCATATACTCTATATTATCTCGCTCAAAAAAATCAGTAAAAATAAATTTTGTTCGCACACCAAGTTGTGAAAAAATCTTGGATCTATAGGCCTGTGCGTATTCCACACCACTACTTGCCCAACCGATTCCTCGATTTACATTATACACTGTATTCATCCCAACAGTCCCCTTACTTTCAAGTCTCTTTTATGGAAAGTGTAAGACAAGATTTCCACTCTTATCTATCACCAGTTCTCCCAAAAGCAAATTCCTCATCATTCGTATCTTAATTTGCTTTTTCATCTTCAAAAAGGATTGATACGCCTCCACATGATAGTCACTCAATGCATTGTGCTGTGCCACTCTTCGACCACTGAGAGCATCTCTTAGCTGAGATAAGTAATCTGCCTGCTCAATCCATGAATCATCAATGGCACGCAAGGACATATATTGAAAAAATGTCCGCACACTATCATCACTTCCCAATAGTTGCAACTTTCTCTTTAATTGCAATTTCGCCAATTCTAAGAGATAATACTTTATCTGCTTCGCATCTTTTATCCCCTTGGGCAAACCTGCAAAGCGATACAAGATATTTTCCATCACAAATCGACTCACCGCATCTTCCGTCATCGGTTGATGTTCCCTCAAAAAACGATCAATAATTTCGCTCTCCATTTTCAAACAATCTCGAAGGGAGTAGGTCATTTTTGTAATAATCTCATTTCGCTTTTTATAGATATAATTTCTCTGTATCTGTATGGATAGACCAAAGTCCGTTGTCGTCATACGCACAGTCTTTGACTTTTCTTCAGCAATTCGTTGTGCATCTCGAATTGCTCTTCCTATTTTCTTTTTTACACTTTCACTTGCTGGTTGTTCTTTTCGTCGAAATTCCTCAAGCCAAGTAGCTCCATACTCTCGCACGACTTTGTCATCTGGACAGACATAAAAACAAGTTCTGCCAGGATCCCCCTGGCGACCTGACCGCCCTCTGGCCTGTCTTTCTAGGCGAATATTTTCCATAATTCCAATACCTAAAACAACCAAACCTCCAAGCTCTTTTGCCTTGGCATCTAATTGCACATCAATCCCTCTACCTGCAACCGAGGTCGCTACGGTCACACTGCCCGCTCGCCCAGCCTCAGCAATCACCTCTGCCTCTCTAGCGAGGCTATAGGCATTGAGTACATTGTGCGGAATATGCTCCCTAAGTAACACTCGAGAATAGAGTTCTGAAATGGCAATCGAAGGAGTGACCACCAATACAGGCTGCCGTTTCTCATAACACTGTTCTACGCGGCGCACCGACATGGTGATCTGCTCGTGCAAGGACACACATACCACATCTTCCTCGTCCACTCGCAAAATAGGAAAATGGGATGGAATTTTTACTGTTCTGATATTGTATACATCAGCAAATTCCTGTGCATTTTCCATGCATGTTCCTGTCATTCCTGCAAGCTTTGGAAACATATTATAGAAATCTTGGTAGGTAATAATCCCCATCGCACGATAATCATTGGTAATCTCTACTCCTTCTTTTGCCTCAATCGCTTGGTGCTGTCCTGCCCTTAGCTTTGTGCTCTCTAGCACTCGCCCACTTCTCTCCTCCAAAAGACAAACGGCACCATCTTGCACCACATACTCTTGATTTTGCTCAAAGAGTGTATGGGCACGAAGTGCGAGTTGCAAATGTCTGACCAGCTCAAAATGATGTTCATCAAACAGATTGTCAATAGAAAAAAAAGTTCTTGCCTTTTCAATTCCTCGATCTGTAAAATAAACCTGCTGGTCTTCAATGCGATAGTCCATATCTGGGTCAAGACATACGATAAATCTGTCTGCCATATTGTAGAGATTGGACTGGACTTTTGGTGCACCCGATATTACCAATGGCATAGATGCTGCATCTAATAATACCACATCTACTTCATCAATAATAACATAAAAAAACTCTCTTAAGAAACTTTGTTCTTCCGATACAGATAAATTTTGCATGAGATAATCAAAGCCCAATGTACTACTTGTCGTATATACAATATCTGCTGCATAAATTTCTCTTTTTTCCTTTGCCTCAGATTGTTCTCCCTCTACCTCAGCACTGCGCACTCGCACAGTCAAACCCAAAAATTCATACAGTGGACGCAAGAGCTCGGCATCCCTTTGTGCGAGGTAATCATTTTGTGTGACCAAAATGACACTCTTTCCACTCAGTGCTCGGACATAGAGTGGCATCGAGGCACACAATGTTTTTCCTGCACCTGTCATCATCTCTGCAAACATTCCCTTGTAGAGTGCAATCCCTCCAAGGACCTGCTCATCATAGGGAAAAAGCCCTATCGTTCTCTTTGCTGCCTCTCGAACAAGTGCAAAGGCCTCTGGCAAAATGTTCTCCTCTGATTTCCCCCTTCTCAGCATATTCTTAAATACACTTGTCATCTGTGTCAGCTCTTCATCGCTCTTTTCCCTCATCACATCCTGCAGTGCATTGACTTTGTTCAATATTCTATTTAATTGTCGTAGATATCTTGAATTTTTCACTGTCTATACTCATCCATCTTTCTGCAATTTTTTGTGATTTTGGCCCTGCTGTCAACAGCACAAAGGAAAATTCACTGCGATAACGCTTTTTTAACCTCTCCCTCGTCCACTCTTCGATCGAAAAATCTTGATATAGAAGGGCTTCTGGCGGAACAATCAAGAGATTTGCATACTTTTCACAGCGTTCTTTTCTTGGCAATCGAATCATTCGATGCCGAATCTCTGGAATCAAAATATGCACCTTTTCTCCCAATACAGGATTAGCAATCTCCTCAAAAATGGTTGTCTCACAGCCACGCAAAATTTCAAAATGACGAAAAAATAAATCCTTATTGCCATTTCGCACTAGCTGTGCAGAGTAACTGGAATACTCTTTTGGACAAACAAAGCTCTCTTTATCTCCAAAAATAAAATTCCCCACATTCTTTTTAAAGTTATCCATAAATTCAAAACGCAAAATCACCCCATCCAGTGAGGCATTTTCTGGAATCCGAATGCTATAGCGACTCCCCCCACTCAGTAGTGGAAGAGACCTCTCCTGACGCACAGCCTGATAATTGTAGGCATCTTTCCAAGTATGTACAATACTTCCTGGAGCAAGCATTTGATTTTGATAAAAAATACTTCGATCTATATCCTGTGTGACCACTGAGCCATACATCAGACTTTGATTATTCACATGATCCCATTGAACAATATAGATTACTCTTTCCATCTTTGAAACTCCTCTTTGAGAATTCGCTGATATTGTGTAACAAACCAAGTCACCACTGCATTCGTATTATCATTATGTCGGCCAATAATACCCTTTCCATAGACACGAAAATTTTTTCCTGTCCAGTGGCGAAGCATATCGGGATAAGCCATTGCATCATAATCATCCTGTTGCATATAGACTGCGGCAATCTCTGTTTGTGAGAAATCTGCAACATCTAACTCTTTCCAAATCCTTTGATTCAATCGCTTTGCTGCGGATATGGATACCTCTCCCTCCAACTTATATAACAAATCTAAGCTTGTCGGAAAGCCTTCTGGGCGCACGGTCTGCTCATTCATCGCAATGGTTCCGATATTGAGCAGAGGCTTTCCAAGAAAAATAGCCTTCGGTTCAATCTTTCTCCCATAATACACTGCTCCAAACGACCCCATAGAAATCCCAGACATCAGCACTTGAGAGCCATCAAAATGCAGATATTCCATTGCATCTCGAATCACTTTTTCAACATTTTCCTCATACTCTTTTGAGCCTAAGTAAAATGCACCTCCCTCAAGCCTTGGGTCAGAAATCAATAAGAATGGACAGCCCATATTTTTTAGCATCATATAACCTTCAAATCCCTCAGCCATTCGATAACCAGAAAAATAAATATTCAGCGGTGGCTTTAAATCCATTGGATTAAAATAGCTAAGAACCTCTTCCTTGAAAGCATCTTTTGTTGAAACTCCCCCTGCAAAGAATTCCCCCGATCCATTTCGACAAGTTCTCGCATGCAAAACTCCCATACGCAATGTTCCGCTTCCCTTGGCCTGTAAGGAGATATTCACCGTTCCTCCCCTCTCATCTCCACGAAATAACATAGGTTCCTTTGGATTGGTCGCCTCAACCGTCTGCATCACCTCATCTGTGGATCCCAGTCTGAATTTGCGAAAAATAAACTTAACCTCTACAGATCCTTCAGTGATATATTCTGCCCAAAAGGAAAGATCTCGATATTCTTGTGCTGGCATACCAAAGCGCCAAAACATCACTGGTGTGTATTTTTCTCCAAAATTATCTACAATTTCAATGGCATTGTTTCCACGCCACACCGCAATATTTTGATATTTCTTTGCCACTTCAATATGCTTTGTTTCAATACGCAAGCTATCCACTCGGTCAAAGAATCGCCTTGGAATGGAAGTAATAAAAGACTGTAATTCATTGTTTTGCAACGGATAGGCCATCTTTGATTTAAAGAAGTCCATCACCGCAACATTCTTTTGAATGTCAGACAATAGAAATACATTTTCTGTAAAAAACAATGTCCACGCCTCTACCTTCTCAATTAACAGTGAAAGATCCCTTGGTGTTATGAAATCTACAATTGTACATTGTATCTTCTTTACTTCCAAACTTTTCAATTTTTCTTTGGTCAACTGCCCACTCTGTATATAAACCCAGCGTACATTTCGAGGAATAATATAAACTTTGGAGAGATTTTTCATCCCCACCTGTAATACTGTTACTTCTTCCATTTCCTCTTATTTCCTCAATAGCGTTTCTATCTTTTTCACTAAACTTCCTCCAGTATATAAACGAATATCCTCCACCGCATGCACAAGAGCCTGATTCCAATTCGATAGACCATCAAGATAGTAGCAAAGTGTATCAAATAGCTCGTCTATACTGCCTAACAAAAATCCATTTTTCAAGTGACGAACATAGCGAGTTTGACTCAGATTAACTTGCGGAATGCCTGAACTAATTGCTGCAATCTGCAGATACAACTCCGGGCTATCTCGCAAATCGACAAGCAATCGAATGTCTTCTAGATGTTGAATAACATCTTGTTCTGTCAAATAGCGAACAACTTTTACTCGAGCTGGAACAACTTTTTCCTCATCCTGCTGTGCATTTTCTACAATGGGTGAATTTTTCGTTTCCAATGAAAAACTTGTAATATCAAGTTCTTCTAATAACTTCTTTATTTCCTCCTCAATCTTTTCTTGCCTTCCCCAACCTGGTTCACTAAAGGCAATCACCAATTCCGCATCCAAATTTTTCTCCATATATTGCGCAATGATTTTAATAATTTCTCTCTGATTATTTAGCCCCTGTATAGGCAAAAATATTTTCTTTGCGCGTATTCTTTGACTACTTCCCAATTTTAGACGCGTATCAAAGGGTGAAATTTCTTCAATTTTTATAAATCTTTCATTCTCAACAATCTTTTCTTTTAATTCCTTTGTGTCCACAAGCACTAGGGCTGGCGTCTTCTTATATTCCCCTTGAATGGCCATCTTAATTTGATAGATATCCGTTTGCTCCGTATTTCGCTCAGAATAACAAGAAAGTATCGTCACAATGTCCCCTGAGCCTTCCAAAAATAGTCGATTATGAAATGTGCTCGCCGAAAGCACAAGTACTCCACTGCTGCCACATTTTTTCTTTTGTTCCAGAAAATATCTCTCGATGCACTCTCTCACTAAATCTTCCATTTTCTCATATTTTTTTAATCCATCCCGCCCTTTAACGAGCACTGTTCCCTGAACCAGATCATAGGTGCAGGTCTTTCTTCCATAAGTATTGTAAAAAATCTGCTCCACTTCCCGGCCATCTCGATAGATAATCTCCGAAGACAAAAATCCTCGGTCGTCATAGATCTGTCTGCAAACTTTCTCCTTTTGTTCGAAGCGGTCGATCCAGAGCAAATAGGACTCTGGACCAAACTCAATATTGACCACATGCACTCCATCTTGATAACCCATAATCAAAAATTGAGTGTACACCCATTCCATATCTTCCGGCCAATCCAAATCTTCCCACATCAAAAGTCCAGGGGCATAGGAAAATACTCCCTGTATCTGGTCAAATAAAGAATAAATTCGAATTCCCGAAAGTCCCTGTCTATGCAGATAGTAGCGCAAATCAGGAATATAGCAGGACACAACCAAAGTCACCTCTTTTTCTGCGGCACGAAACATCTTAATTTGGCTGACAATGTCATCAAATTCTCGCATACTTCGATTGGCATACCAAACCCACGAATTTCCTCTCCATTTTCCTGTCTTTTGATAATATGAAGGTACAAAATAATACATTAGTCCTCTTTTCTATATCGATCAAATACATTTAACATTTTTACTTCTTCTAATAGCTGCCGAAATACTCCAACCAAAATCATCAATGACATTGGCAATCGAAAGATATCCTGTGGCAAGCCAAGTTGCATAGAGCTTTCAATAAAATTTCTCGCAAGCAATGGCAAACCACTGAGTAGAGCCATCATCAGTCCACTGATAAAACTCAACCGAAAAACTGTGGTCTTTAATGCCTTCTTGGTCTCTGTCCCCGGTCGATATCCTGTCAGATAGTCACCCGATTTTTGTAGTCCCTTGCTCAATTTCTCCGTATCCAGCATCACAAAGGAAAGGCTTATGCTCGTGAACAATAAAACGAACATAAAGCAAAGAATTCCGGCCACTTTTTCCAGATTAAAATACTGTGTCAATCTCAAAATCCACAGATTGTTGGGTGAAACTTTACTTAGCAGTTGTAAAATCATCAATGGCAACACATAAAATGACATACAATACATCAATGGCATTGTTCCCACCGGTTCAAACTTAATGGCGAGATAATCCCTACTGGCATTTTCGTTGTGAATCATCACATGGTTGATCGGATAGCGAACCTCTGCCATCTCTGCACAGAGTGTCCAAAGAATGATGCCCACACAAATCAAAGCGACTCCAAAGACAATCAATACAAAACGCAATGCCCCACTTTCATTCCACCAATATAGAATAAAGCGCCCATAAGTCGAGCGCAAACTATCAATCAAATTGATGAGCACAACAAAGGACATTCCCCCCACACCATATTCCTTATTCTTATAGGAGAGCCAAATGACAAAATTGCTGCCCGCCATCAAGGCAAGTATTGCAAGTACCGGATAAAGATATTCTCCCCCTTGCTCAAACTTCATGCTCTGTATACTAGAAATCGAACTAAAGAGTGCAATTCCCTGTGACAGCCATCCGGCCATCAACTGTGTTCTTCTCTGCGATGTTCTTCTTCCCTCTGGGTCAGCCACGGATTGCAAAATTTGTACCACAATGGAAGCTGTCATCCAAGGCATAATACTGAGCGTAAAGAGCGTCTGCTTTGCTTGAATACCTCCAAGGATATCACCCAAAAAGGTACGAAATCCCATACTCATCTCTCTGGTCTCATGTACTACAAATGGAATAGGAATATTCCTCCCCATAATATAGATCAACATCATCAAAAGCGTCCATAGAATGCGCCTTCTCAAAATCCCTCTCTTCATTCCTTCTTTCTTCCCCCAAGATAGAGCAAATTCTACACTCTATTTTCCCTTATTGTACCATCTTTACGCAAAAAAGTAAAAGAATGGAGCACACCCCACCCTTTTACTTTTTTTATAACTTTTTCTTTCTTATTTATTAATTTTTAGTACCATCTGGTCATTGGCAAGTCATTATTGACACCATTGGTAAATACGATCTGATGCAAATCAATAACACCATTCCAGAAAGTTGCTGCACAGCTGCAAAGATAAAGCTCCCACATTCTGGCAAATTTCTCATCAAACATTGCCACAACCTCATCTCTATGTGCCTGGAAATTTTTATTCCAACAAAGCAGTGTCTTGTTGTAATGTCTGCGTAAACTTTCCACATCCAAAGTATAGTAATTCTGCTCGCTGGCCTCTTGAATAATCTCTCGAAGACTTGGCACTACACCACCTGGGAAGATATACTTCTTAATCCATGCATCACCTGGATATTCCTTCAATGAACTAATAAAGTGTAATACAAAGATACCACCTGGAACAAGTACAGATTTTGCAGCCTTTAAGTACTCACCATAGTTTCCTCTTCCCACATGCTCAAGCATTCCAACACTGACAATGCGGTCAAACATCCTTCCTGTCTTTGGCAAATCTCTGTAATCTAAAAGCTGCACCTCAAGATAATCCTCAAGACCCTCTGCCTTAATTCTCTCCTCAAACTTTGCCTTTTGCTCATGGCTAAGTGTAATTCCCATTCCCTTAACCTTGTACTTCTTTGCGGCCTCAATCAACAAAAATCCCCATCCACAGCCGATATCCAATATGCTCATGCCCTCTTTTAAGTCCATCTTGTCTAAGATGCGATGCACCTTATTGCACTGAGCCTGATAGAGTGTATCTGTCTCATGAGCAAAATATCCACAAGAATAGCTCATCGTCTCGTCAAGCCACAATTTATAAAAATCATTTCCAATATCGTAGTGGGAAGATACTTCCTTTTGCTGATTTTTCTTTGACATCGAGGTAAAGATCAACTTCTTTAACTTATTTTGGTCTGTTGAGAATTTTCCCATCTGTCCAAGAAACATATTGAGCGCCTGATAGAGATCTCCCTGAATTTGAATATCTCCATTCATATAGGCCTCACCCAATGTAATGGATGTACTCGTTAGCATATCGACAACTGAAGGTACCTTATTCACAAGGATCGAAAATGTCGGATCTCCCTCACCAATCTTATGTACATTGCCATTGATAACCATTTCAAATGGATGTGCATCAAATTTTTGCATAAACTTAATAAATTCGTTTTCGATAAGTCCCATCTCTCACTTTCTCCTTTAACTTCTTTCAAATTTTAGTTCTATAATAAAAAAAAGACAATAATGGTAACCTCTCGTCGCTGAGTAGGACATCATTGCCTTCTTTCATATTACTATATTCATTATTTATACCATCTAAGGAAATCCTTAACGGATCGTATTTTATTTTAACAAAAGAATTAAAAAAGTCAATCCCTTAATTCAAAAAAATAGCCAAATTTTTATCCAAGTGCCACATCTAAAATCATCATCACTACAAATCCAATAGAAAAGGCCACTGTCCCCCTATTGGAGTGTTCTCCCTCTGACATCTCAGGAATTAATTCTTCCACAACGACATACATCATTGCACCTGCGGCAAAGCTGAGCATATATGGCATAATCGGAACAACAAATCCTGCCGCAAGCAAGGTGAAAAATCCTGCAATCGGCTCAACAATTCCCGAAAACATTCCCGCCAAAAAAGTCTGACTCTTTTTCATTCCCTCAGCACGAAGTGGCATGGAGACAATGGCTCCCTCAGGAAAGTTTTGAATGGCAATGCCAAGTGCAAGAGCAATGGCCGCCGCCGCAGTGATATTGCTTGTTCCATAGCGCCAACCGGCAAGTACAACACCAACCGCCATTCCCTCAGGAATATTGTGGATGGTCACTGCTAAAATTAACTTCGTTGTTCTCTTTAAACCTGTCTTTGGTCCCTCCTCTACCCTGTCCATATGCATATGTGGTGTAATTTTATCGATCAATAACAGCAATCCCACGCCAACCAAAAATCCAATACTTGCTGGAATAAATGATAATTTTCCCATCGCACTGGACTCTTCCAAAGCAGGAGAAAGTAAACTCCAAAAACTTGCCGCTACCATCACACCGGCAGCAAAGCCTGTTAAAACCTTTTGTAATTTTGGACTGATTTCATTTCTTAACAAAAAGACCATTGCTGCTCCTGCTGTTGTCCCAATAAATGGAATCAGTAGTCCCTGTATAATTGTTCCCATTCTCGTCTCCTTTCTAAGTTTATCATCACAATATAACATATATGAATATAGTTAGCAATACCTTACCAATGTTCTCTTTTCAAATTAATGGTTTTGCCTTATAATAGTATGCACAAATTGATAATAACAGTCAAAATAGAGAGGATATAAAAGAATGCGATTATTGCTATGTGAAGACGAAGAAGATATTCTCTATGCACTTGCCAAGGGATTAAAAAAACTCAACTACTACACTGATACTGCTACGGATGGCGAAGAAGCCCTACATCTATACTACGAGAATACCTATGACCTCATTGTTCTCGATGTAAATATGCCAAAACTGGACGGATTTGAAGTGCTCAAATTGATTCGAGAGGACAATCCAAATCAACGAGTCCTCATTTTATCCGCAAGGAGTTCTCTCGATGATAAAGTGAAAGGACTCAACTTAGGTGCCAACGATTACCTCACAAAGCCATTTCACTTTGCAGAGCTTGAAGCAAGAATTCGTGCTATTTTGCGTACCCCCTATATGCAAAACAGCGATGTCATCCGACTAACATCTTTTGACATCGCCCTCTATATTCAAAAAAAACAAGTATTCAAATCAAATGAAATGATTCCTCTCACCCCAAAAGAATATAGTATCTTTGAATATCTATGTTGTCACAAAAATACCTTTGTCTCAAGTTCTGAATTACTCGAGCACAATGTAGATATGAATGCCAATGATACCTCTCAAGTCATTAAAGTCCATATCGCATCCATCAGGAAAAAATTGGGCTCTGATGTAATCAAAACACATCGTGGAATGGGGTATTCTGTCACTGATTGATTCATTCTATCGATGTAGATATACAGTCAGTGACTGTACTTTTTATGGTCGAAGCTTTTTTGTCAACTGGTCATTTACCATTTTCGTAAAACCAGCCATATCTTTTCCGCCCAAATCCTTAGCCACAACATTTCCCTCCGAATCAACTAACAGTGTTGTTGGAAAAGCTTGAAGTGTCATCACAAAATCCTTTAATTTTCCTTCTGGAATTAAATTTGGATAGGTGACTTTGTTCTTTTCAATAACTTCCTTTACGGCATCAAGATCAGTATCTGCATCCTGTGCCACACCAATGACATTGACTCCCTGATCCTTCATACTCTCATAGAACTTTTGCAGCTCAGGAATTTCAGCCACACAAGGACCACACCAACTTCCCCAGACATTGACAACAGTAAGCTTACTACTTTTAAACACATCATTGGTTAGCTCATCTCCACTAACGGTCTTTGCCTTAAATTCTGTAAATTTTTCACTGCTTTCACTCTGTGTATCTACTGCATCCGTCTTTGATGGATCAGCCTTTGATTGATCAGCCTTTGTACTCGCTGCACTAGCTGTTGTCTCCTGACCTGCCTTTTTTTCACCTGAACAAGCAGTCACTCCTGCAGCTAAAGTAAACACAACTCCTAATAATAATAAATTCTTCTTCATATTCATCATCCTTTCTCTACAATATAATAATATCAATATAGTATTTGACTATATTATTTCTTAACCTATACCAATACATTCCAAACAGATATTAATGGCCTTTTTTAACACAACCAAATGTTCCTTTCGCATAAGTCCTAGGGAAATCATAACAACCGATAGCCCCAAAACAACATAGGGAACAAATTTATTTTTTTCAACTTTTTGTATCAACTCTCTCATCTTTGCCTCCACCAAAGCAAATCACAAACTCTGTAAATATTTTTTCGTGCCTATTCTCTTGACTTCGAGCAATAATTGAAAATCCATGTTCTTCTATAATTTCCCTTGTGATTGCAAGCCCAAGACCACTTCCTCCCAGCTTTTTTGATCTTGATTTATCCACACAATAAAATGGTTCAAAAATTTTTTCCAGATCTTCCGCTACAATGGCCACGCCATAATTTTTTACACTCAATTTATCCTTCTTTAGCACAATTTCCACAAGTTCCCCCTCATTGGAATAGCGCAAAGCATTGTGAATCACATTAGAAATTGCCTGTTTCATCAAAACCTTATCCGCAAGAACACAAAAATCTTGGTTTTCAAAGTAAATACGAACTTGTAATTTCTTTTCTCGAATTCGCTGGTCAAATTCACTCAATATTTCTGCTACTACTTTATACGGAAAAAACTCATCTAATTGCAAAGTTTCTCCACTACTTAGTAATCTTAGTTCCTGAACAATCAAGTTCATTCTCTCAATCTGCCTGTCCACTATGGCGACAAATTCCTTGTAGTCCTCTAAATTTGGCTCTTCTTCAAGACCGAGCACCTCCAAGTTGGTTTTGATTGCTGCCACTGGAGTCTTTAATTCATGTGCGGCATTTTGTGAAAATCGCTTTTGCTTATCATAGGATTCTCGAATATTTTTGAGCATAGAATGAAAGGCATATTGTAAATCTCCAACCTCATCCTGTGTATTTACTAATTGAATTTCTTGATCGTTCTTTTGGATGTCCAAATTCTTCATTGCACTACTCAATTTCTTCAAGGGACTCAATACTCTTCCACTCACCAACCACATAAAAAAAGTTCCTGCCATTGAAACAAAGAGCATAATATAAAAACTTTTGAGTTGAAAGATTTGCTGTGCATGAGCAAAATCAAATTTAATGGCACTATCTTGTCCTACTGGCAAATTGACATCCGATACAATAAAGACCGTGGCCGCATTTTCTATTGTTAAAATAAAAGATAGCACAGATATTCCACAGAGTACAAGACCTGTCAACAAAGTAATCTTGATTCGAATGGACAATTTATTCCACATTTTCCACGCCTCTTCCATCTAATTCACTTTTCTTTTTCTGAAGTCCCGCAAATCCTGCAAAGGAAGTGGTCAATGCCTCGTGTGAACAAGCCGATGTACATGCTCCACACCGTATACACTCCAACGAGTTTGGTGTCTTTCTCACATCAATATCCATCTTACAAGCCCTTTCACAGAGCTTGCATCCCACACATTTTTCATTGTGAAATTCCATCTTATAAAATCCAATTTTATTAAAAAAAGAATACAGTGCTCCCAGCGGACAAATATACTTGCAAAATGGACGATAAGTAAAAATAGAAAGAAGGACAATCACAATCAATATACTCAACTTCCAAAAGAACAATACTCCTATTGTGCTCCTCAATTCCCTATTTTTAATCAGCAAGGGGATGGCTCCCCCCAATGTCCCTGATGGGCAAATAAGTTTACAAAAATAAGGTGCTCCAAGACCAAATGGATTGGTCAAAAGCATGGGAAGTAAGATCACAAATACAATCAATATCAGATACTTTGCATATCTCAGCCCCCGATCTATCTTTCTTGGCACCTTTAATTTTTTGGTCGGTATCTTATACAATAAATCCTGAACAAATCCAAAGGGGCACATCAATCCACATACCAATCTTCCAAACAAAGCACCAATCAAGATAATCAGTCCAAATACATAGTAGGACATACTAAACTTCTTACTTCCGATCACTGCCTGAAGTGAACCAATGGGACAAGATCCAATCGCTCCTGGACAGGAATAGCAATTCAGTCCTGGAACACACACAGTCTTTATCTTGCCAGTAAAAATCTTTCCTGTCCAAAAACCCTTGATATTGGCATTGGTTATCAATGTGCTCACTGCCTGTAAAATATTCTTTTTTCTTTCCTGCTTCTTCGTACTTTGATTTTCAAAATACTTCACCTAACCTCCTCCTTTATTCCTGCCTGTAGTTATCCTTGTCATACTTTATTGCTCTGTATATATACTATATACCACAAAGAAGGTTAAGATAGGGTAAATATTTCAAAAGTCACAAGAATTTTAAAAGTAAATAATACAACAAGGTCCTACAAGCAGTTCATTTATACCACTTGCAAGACCTCATCTCCAAACATCTAAACGAAAACTATTAGTATAGATATTCTACTGTTTAACTTCCTCAAAAGCTGCCTTCAATTCCTTTGAAGCATTTAATAAATCTTGTGGTTTGTCTCCTTTAGACATTCTAAAAAAGTCATCAGCAACTATCCATCCCATAGTTTCTGTCAATGCAGCAGCTGTTGAAGCACTTATAGCTCCCCCAATAGCAGATCCCACACCGGGAAACATTTTTAATGCACTAGTAACAATCTTACGCCCTGTCTCTCTCGCCAAATTAACTCCTAATATAGATTTTGCAACAGACTGCGAAATCTCTACATCAAATACTTTCCCTAATTGTATAACCATCATAATCTGTGCCACTGTTATTGGTATTGTATCTGACATTGGAATAGGGATAGCTCCAGCCGCCGCTGCTGCTGTAGCTGTAGTATGAATCACCTTGGAACATTCTTTTTTCAAATCACTTGACATATTTACCTTACTTTTTGTCATATACAACCTCCCCTTTTCAAAAAACTTTTTTCAAATAGCATTCTCTCTAATTTCCTAAATAAACATCCATCAATAGCTTACTTGCTTTAACTTTTCCTTGATAATCCATCTTCTCAATAAGCTTCATTAGATTTCTATCTGTCATTTGTCGAGCTTTCTCTCTTAAAACTGTACCACAATTAACAAATTTCATTCCTGATGCTCTTTCCACCTCATAGCAAAGCTCTTCTATGCTAAGCTCCCTAAAATTATCTTGTTCTTCCTTCATATTACTAAGCGTTTCATTCAAAAATCCAAAAATACCCTCTAGTAATCCCATATCTTCCTCCAAAATCACTTTCTATTTTCTATACAAAAATTATCTAAATATTACAAACTCTTTCTTAAAAGTACTCCCAATATATAATATTTTTATACTTTTCAAAATTCGCTTCTTTTATTATATATATATATAGTCAATATTTTTTGATTTTTTTTTAAGATTCTTATATAATATTTATTCCTTCCAGTTTTGTAATTAAAAAAGAGCACCACTTCAAAGTGATACTCTCTTCAATTTCAAGATATTCTACATCTTATAGATAACTCACTGTCTCTGAAAGTTCTTTTCTCTTTTCGTGATTGGCCAATGGACCTGCTCCCTCTGCGGCATAGCCAAGATCCATTGCCATTAGAATTTCCTCGTTCTGTGGAAGTTCCAACGCCTTGGCTAACTCATCTGGATCAAGGCAATTGATCCAACAACTGTCCACGCCCTCATCCGCTGCTGCCAAAATCATATGGGTTGCAACAATGCTTGCATCCTCCACACCAGAATCTCGCTTCTCCCCAGGATAGAGATAGACATTGTTCTTATCAAAGGTAACAACAAGAACCGTTGGTGCACCATAGCGACAAGGAGAAACTTGGTCAAATTTGTCCAAAGCTTCAGCACTTTGAAGGACATAGATATGTTGCTCTTGAAGATTTTTTGCTGTTGGTGCGAGGCGTCCTGCATTTAAAATTGCCTCTAACTTTTCCTTTTCTACTTGACGATCGCTATACTTTTTACATGAGTAGCGATTTTTTATGACTTCTCTAAACTCCATAGTGTGCTTCCCTTTCTAAAAATTCCCAAACCGTCGAAATCCATTTTAATTTCAATAATTCCACTAACTCACTAACTCCAAATAGCTCTCATCAACACTGGATAACACTCGTCAAGAACATGCATCATCCGCATCAAAATCTCAACAACTTCTTGTCCCAAGGTATAATCACTGGCCTCAACAGGAAAATCATATTCAACACTAACATCATTGTCATCGTTCATTACAAACTTAAAGTATCGAAACTTTTGATTGCATTGATTGATCACTTTCATAATCTTTGGAATTCTTTCTTCTGCCACATTGTGGAGAATGCCATAGACACGAACAGCCACATCATTGTCATCATCTTGAGAAAATACCTTAATTGTAATTGTAGGACCATTCTCTATACCATAGCCTGCACTGAGAATATTGACATCCTCCATATCCTCGACATTATAGTGCATATTCACCTTGTCCATTTCTTGCATAATGAGTCGTATTGCCTTAAACATCACTGTTCCTCCTTATCTTTGCTTGCACAAACTCTACATCATATCCATTTATATTATACCATATTTTCGTCAAAATAGAAAAAGAAAGCTTAGATTAATCGCTCTCTAAGTAGAGTATTTCTCTTTGTTATAGTCACATTTTTTATTGCATAGCTCAATGCCTTTTTTGTCCCGACCATAACCAAAATCTTCTTTGCCCTTGTAATCCCCGTATAAACAAGATTTCTTTGTAACATAATAAAGTGGCTCATGGTCATTGGCATCACCACAATAGGATACTCTGAGCCCTGAGCCTTATGAATGGTTGTGGCATAGGCGTGGACAAGTTCCTCTAGTTCAGACGCTTCATAGCTTACGACTTTTCCATCAAAGCACACGCTCAATGTCCGATCACTCTCATTCACTGATACAATCGTTCCAATATCTCCATTAAAAACTTCTTTGTCATAATTGTTTTTTATTTGCATCACTTTGTCATCTATGCGAAAAGTATAGCCACTTCGATGTAGGCATGGCTTTGTTACCATTCGTTTTTCTCCCCTGACCACAATTTCTTGCTCAGGCGGATTGAGTGCTTCCTGTAAAGCTAGATTTAAATTTGTTGCTCCCACCACTCCCCTCTGCATAGGTGTAAGTACTTGAATTTGTCTTGGGGCAAGATGATAGTAATTGGGCAATTTTTCACTCACTAATTTTACAATCTGTGGCACAAAGCTTTCTATAGCTTCATTCTCCACGAAGAAAAAATCAGTATTGCCATTGCTGATATCAGGCATCCTTCCCTGATTGATGCGATGTGCATTCATAATAATTCGACTCGTCTGTGCCTGGCGAAAAATCCTTGTCAACCGCACCACCAAAAAGCTTTCCGAGTCAATGATGTCTCGCAATACATTTCCCGCCCCGACACTTGGCAGCTGGTCAATGTCTCCAATCAAAATCAGACGCATTGATGCGGGAATTGCCTTTAATAAGGAATTCATCAAGATCATATCAATCATCGAACATTCATCGACAATCAACACATCTCCCTCCAGTGGATGCTCCTCATTTCTTTGGTAACCATCGGGGGGCTTACATTCCAACAGTCGATGTATGGTCTTTGCTTCAAGTCCTGTGGTCTCTGTCATTCGCTTGGCGGCACGCCCTGTTGGGGCCGCCAAAAGAATCTTTAATCCATACGCTCGATACATCGAAATAATGCCATGCGTCGTCGTTGTCTTTCCCGTTCCTGGTCCTCCTGTCAATACCATCACCTTTGCTATAGCCGCCTGACGAATAGCTAGAGCTTGAATCTCATCATAGTTCATTTTGGCCTTTCTTTCGATAGCAGTGACATCGACCGAAAGTTCAACATTGCCTGTTTTTTTTCGCTCTTTGATTAGCTCTTGATAGAGTCGATCCTTTGCAGGAGAAGAAGCTAACTTCTTTAACTTTCCTGCAACTCCAATTTCTGCATAATAAAATGGTGGAAGATAAATGGCAACCTCCGACTTTTGATCTCTATTTTCTTCCTCACCTTCTTTTCTTTCTTTTCCTTCATCTTGAATCTCAAAATTTTTTTCAAGAATGAGTTCTTTTTTCTGAATCATATCGTCCATCGTCATCATCACGGTCTCTTGAGAAGCCTCTAAAAGTTGACTTGCCCGTTCTACAAGTTGTCCCTTTTTAGCAAAGACATGACCTTCATTTGAAAGATCGGAAAGTGTGTACATCAATCCACTTCGCAATCGCACATAGGATTCCTTCTCAAAGCCTAATTTCATTGCTATCTGGTCTGCAGTCTTAAATCCAATTCCCCAAATATCATCGGCCAATTGATAGGGATTTTTCTTCATCATGGCAATACTTTGATTTCCATAGTGGTGGTATATCTTAGCTGCATAAGAAGTGGACACTTGATGTTCTTGCAAAAAGAGCATAATATTTTTAACCTCTTTTTGCTTTTCCCAAGACTGAGCAATCATCTGCACACGCTTTTTTCCGATTCCCTCAATTTCTTCCAAAACTTCTACATTGGTCTCAATAATATCAAATGTCTTCTCCCCATACTTTTGAACAATCTTTTTGGCAAATTTTGGTCCCACTCCCTTAATCAGTCCAGAACCCAAGTATTTTTCCATGCCATAGACAGTGGCCGGAAGTGTCTCTTCCCAATTTTGTGTGACAAATTGGCGACCATACTTTGCATCTACCTTCCACTCTCCATCACACAAAAGAACCGAACCTACATTGGCATCGATCATATTTCCAATCACAGGAACTAATTCGCTGTAATCCTTCACTCTGCATTTCAAAACGGAGTATCCATTTTCTGGATTTTGATAAGTAATTCGCTCGACCACACAGCGAATTTTTTGCACAAAAATCACCTCCCAATCTTTCTAATAAATCTTTTGACATCCTCCTATATTTTTGTCCTAATTTACAATAAAATAATATTTTACTCTAAATTTTATTATAGAATTGAAATTTACTGCGGTCAAGCTTGTAAATTTATCGCAATTATGCTATTATTTGTGCAACTAATCACAGTAATTATATACAAACTATACAATAGCAAAGGAGGATCTATGAAAAAATCTGATTTTTTTAAACTTGCATTTCTCTATAGGAAAACGAAAGTTTGGAATTTTCTTTGGGATACAGAAATATTTGCCATAAAATTAGACGATGGGCAGATTGGATATGTCAGTATTACAGGAAGAGAGATTGATGACACCTGTACAAAAAGAGAAAACACAGACACCTTATTTTCCATTCTTTCTTCTTATTGCTGAGAGCGAAAGCCATTACCTTCTCCCTATTCCTACAGAATATTTCATCGATCAGGATCCATAAATTATATTACAGGGTGTTGTTGAAGGGTGGAAGGAGGAAAAACTTTGTCCTAAAAAGATTCGATGTCGAGATGAGAGAACCTTTGCTCTTCTCAAAGATTTTTGTGACAAAACAGGGATCAAGATCATTAAATATGATGGCTACATGTCCTCCCTACAAAATGCGGAAGAAAACCTGCTCGATATACAATCTTCAGATATTGATCCAAATTACTTAAAAAACTCGTACAATTAAATCCGATATAGATGATAAGGAGAGAGCACTCAGGTCATTTACCCGAATGCTCTCTCCATTGTGTATATGCAATCTGTCCTCTATCGTTCCAATTTCTTCAACAAAAATTGCTCTTCACTATTGGTAAGCCGTTCGCCCTTTACCATTTTCATCGCTACTTTTCTTTCCTCTTCTTGATGAGTAAAGGTCGGATAAAAGAAGTCTAGATTT
This sequence comes from Lachnospiraceae bacterium oral taxon 096, assembly GCA_018141845.1. Classification (NCBI taxonomy): domain Bacteria; kingdom Bacillati; phylum Bacillota; class Clostridia; order Lachnospirales; family Lachnospiraceae; species Lachnospiraceae bacterium oral taxon 096. The sequence continues at coordinate 30,623 of CP073340.1, forward strand.
TCTAGAATATCCAATATTTCTTGTTCCATTCTTTCATCAAGCTTAAAAATATTCTCTCTCTGGTCACTAATCCATCCCAGAGACAATACACAACAGATCAATGCTTTTTCTGAAAGCACACCTGCTCTGATAACTTTACAAAGCTGTTGGATAATTCTTTCTTCCTTCTGAAATGGCAATATAGGTTCACTCAATCCGTCCTTTTTCAATGCAGCACCGATGGCATAGGCACTGAATTGAATATTACTTTCCTTTCTTTCTAAAGTCTTCCTAACATCATGAAAAAACTCATCCTGCAACCACTGAATCTCTGTCCTTGTCTTCGCATGTGTATCCAGACAGACTTGGCGATACTTCACAATCGAATGTAATGGTGACAACCTGCTCAATTGTTCTGCATTGGCACAGATGCTCATTGCATAAATCGCTTCAATATTTGTATTGACTCTTGGTCCCTTTTCCATAGGAAATCCTGTAATATCTGCACTAATTTGACTCATACACAATCTTGCCAATCTCTTTTTCTCATCATTGCTCCAAAAATCTCCAATCTTCTTTGCAATAACAAAAAGTCTCAATTTGATTACTTCAGAAGTATTGTTCTCAAGTGCATCTAACACTGCTGGAGCAAATTCCTCCTTATTTCCAGCTTTACAGATACTGTCGATACAATTATAGATACGCATATTCATCATGCCATTTTTATCTTGGCCTTGACCGCCCCGAATTTTTTCCAAATTTTGGCAAAGTTGTACAAGATGATTAATCTCTGCCCTTGGCTGTAGGCGACTACCGCTTTGAGCGATCATCCTGCTCTTTTCCTTAGAAAATTCATTGGTTTCAATGGAAATTTCAGCAATGCCAGCCTCAATTTGATTATTTCCATCAACATCCCTGCTGGTCCAAGCCTTCATGGTAATTACCTTATTCTTACTCATATGAATCATAAAGGCCACATAGACACCATTAAAATATCTCTGTTTAAAGACCATATTTCCATTGGCAATCGTTCGATAGGATCCATCTAAATTTCGATTCTTAATTGGAATGGCAATCTTATTCTTCCCCGCTTCTATCCGAAAACCTGACATTACTTGTGAAGTATAGGGAAGCTCTGTTCCTGTAGGAATAATCTCATGGGTTGCCCCATTTTTGACTCCAAGATATAAACTATCATTTAAAATATTACCAGACCAATCAATGAGAATATCGGGAATTTTTCGCTTGTTTGAAGTATTTTTTGCCACCGTTCTATCTTCATCTTGATCTAAAAGACGCATATCATCTTGCATTTCATCATACTTACGCAAATAATAATGATATACTGCAGCTCCCCTGGCTACCGCCTGATCTGGATCCAAAGCTACAATAGGATCAAAACCAAAAAACTCCTTCAATCGATCTGTGACCATATAAAACTTTGACATTCCACCATTGACAATGACGGCATCCACCACCACATCTTCCGTTTCCAATTTATCTGAAGCCTTTTTTAACACATCGAGTATTGGATAAATAATATTTCTTATATTGGAAATATTTTCAAGATTCTTATAATCATCATATTTTAGTTCTGATGCCATAAAAACAGACAAAATATTTTCTACCTCTCCCTGTGTAAATGTGTCGTCATAGGAATAACCAATTCCTCCCATATTTCCACCAATAGAAAATCCTGTCTCTTCCTCTGTGTCATCCCATCCTGAATCATCCCATCCTGAGTCATAGTCATCTTGATTTCCACATCGATCATTAACTTCAAGTTTTAATCCTTCCGCCTGAACTCGAAGAAGAGCCATAATGGTATTTTCTTCCTTTCGAAGTTTTTTGACAACATCAGGATAGCGTTCATATTGTGCTAAGTATCTTTTATACATCGCCTTGGCAATTTCCTCATCAAAATCATCGCCACCAAGCAATGTATAGCGGTTGGTGGCAATTTCATCCACCTTTAATACTTCTTCATTGTCATCTCTGCGTTGAATTTGGTGCATTGTAATATCCAAAGTTCCACCACCAAGATCAAATACAAGCACCCTCTTCTTTTCACTCAAATCTAAAATTCGATCAGAAATCTCCCCATTATGAATTTGGTTAATTAAATCATAAATTACGGCGTTTGGCTCTGATAATAGAATTGGTCTCTCACTGCCATCATTATTCCTTACTTTGATGCCCGCCAATTCTGCTGCATCTCTTGTCGCCTTGCACATAATGGAATCAAAATTTGCAGGCACTGTGATGACCGCATCCTTAATTTCACTTCTACAGACTTTCGATGCCTCCCTGATCAAATGCTTCAATATTCTTGCCGAAATTTCTGCAGGCGTTTTGTCCGGAATATCTTCAGATAAACCCTCCACCTTGGCCTTTCCCATTTGGCTCTTCACTGACTTAGCAACCAAATGTGGACGCAATGGATATTGCATCTTGGCAAAATCACCCACCAGCGGTTCATAATTTTTTTCCTGTCGATAATAGACACAGGACGGGAGTGTAGGCTCCTTTTTCGTTGTCAATTTTGGTCCTGCAGAAACTGCATTGTACATATCCGTTGCTCTAGGAATCTCCAAAACCTTACTGATAATATCTCCATTTGGCTTTTCATTGATGATGGACAACACAGAATTGGTTGTCCCAAGATCAATGCCCACACATAAGCCATCTTGCTCTTGTGCTTTCATTATTTTTCCTCCTTTACTTTTGGTCTCGAAATCTGTAAATCCTTGTCCTTATACACCCATCCCGATGAAATCACCTTGATTTTCTTTTTCTCCTCTGGGCTTTCAAATGGTGAACCATCATAATTGCAATATTCTATATCTGATGCGACCACTTCACGGACAGAATTCACCTTCATTATTGGCTCAATATGACTATCTCGCACAAATTGAATCAACTTTTTCACCATGATGAGTAGACCATTGATTTCAATTGGCAACTCATAATTGCTCTTTCTCAGCCTATCTACCCCCTTGTTAACGACTAAAAGCTCGTCGAGAATGCAACCATATTTTTCTGAATTGAGCTTGGCAAAAAATTCTGCCAATTCCTTTGATTTGCTCTCTTCCAACTGAACATCAAATTCCTTTTGCAAATCTTGAAGCATAGCATCCGTTCTCTCCAAAGTGTTTTCTAATTGAACAACTTTTTTCAGAGCCTGCTCATGTGAAAGTTGTTTCTCTGCCTTCTCTATTTTCTTTTTTCCCTGATGATCCTGCTTATCTTTTTCCTTATCCTTATATAGTGGAAAATCATATACCTCACAGATAGCATCTGCAATATCAAAAAACAAGTACCTTGCAAGCGTATTTCCGAGTGACAGCAGACGCTCCATATCTTCAAATACATCAATCTCTGGATACTTTTCATAAATTATGATATTCGCTACACGTTCTTGAACACGCCTTTTTTCTCCATTAACTGCCGGTTCCTTGCGAATTTTGTCAAACTCTTCAAATGCTTTTTTATCGCCAAGAATTGCTTTTGAAAAGGAAGTGGCTACACGATCAGCCCACTTAAAGATTTCTTTTCGCTCACCTGGAATGCCCATCTTTGCCCCACGAAGGAGCTTGATCACCTCATCCACTGTGATGTCATATCCATAGCTCTCTTCCATACAATCCACAATTTTTCTTGGTCCCATATCAAAATCTTTGCAAATCACAGAAAAAATCTTTCCTTCAGTAAGAATTTCCTCGTTAAGCCTTCCACCCCTCTTTTCCTTTCGAATGATAGCCTCATGAATAATTTCTAATACCTCTTGTACTTTTGAATCCTTCACATTGATCATCTTCTGTATTCCTTTCTTCTATCTTCTCCTCTTACAATTGATAAATCTCATTTTCCTCTGCAAAAGTAAATTGTGTCCTGCACTCCCCGTCTCTCATCATTTCCTGCTCAATGGTCTCGTCAAACACTGATTTTTCCTTATCACAGTGAACCACCATTGCCTGCCTTGGATTGAGTAACTTTAAAAATTCTTTCATTTCTGAAAAGTCCTCGTGCAATGAAAAATTCGCATTCAATAGCTTATATGGCCCTACCCACCTTGTATTCCTATCTGATGTCAAATAGATATGAGCTTCTTTCGGTCTTCCCTTGTTCATATCCATCACTCGATTATATTGATTCAAAATCGGCACAGAAAGTTGTTCCATCTTATGAACAACATTCATTAAAGACTCATCAATATATATCGGTATTCCTGTTCGATTCCAATCATTGAGTTTCTTTAAAAATTCAATTCCCTTACTCAATTGTGGAACTTTACATAGAACCGATTGCCCCGTGTCATTGACCACATGAAGGGCATAGCCAATTTGTTGAAACATACGATCTGATTTTTTTACATAATCGGGATGCTTTGCGTGAAGTCCACATAAAATCACAGTGTCAATATCCATTCCCTTCGGAGGAATGCATTTCTGTGTAAGAACGGTATGATGAATAGAATAATCTCCTGTATATAGAATCTTTTTTCTCCCCACCTCAAACAAAACCATCATGGCCCCTGGAATATGCCCCGCTGGATAAAAAGTCACCCTATACTTTCCAAAATCCAAAGTCTTCATAAAACTTACAGGTGTAATTTTCTCCAAAAGCCCCTTTGTTGCTAGGCGTGTACGCTCATCTTTTTCTCTATTTCCAATAAAGAGCCGATCATAGAGCTGATACTGTGTCAGTGTCTTTGTAATTTCTGTCATATATACATTGGCATAATTTGCTTGATTCATCACCTTCAAAAGATCCCCTACATGATCCATATGAGCATGGGATATAAAAATCTGATTGATCTGCCCCATAGATTGCATAAATGGAGAGGTAAGCAAACAATGAAAATTCGGCTCAAATTCCATCCCCTGATCCACTCCAATCCCTGCATCAAGAAGAATATTGCTGTCGCCAATTTTTAAATAATAACAGCTAGCTCCCACTCTCTGCCCCCCTCCAAGAGGCATAAATATAATTTCTGGTCTCATCCTCCCCTCCTTCTCACTCTCTTCTCACTCTCCATATTTCCAAATGATTCATCCATTTGCTCCTTATATGTACAGTACGCTTTGAACTATAATTTGTCAATATTCGATTATTTACCAAAATATCACCAATTTTTTTTATATTTTGCAATGTTTTATTGAACTTTTTATCAATACGACGGATTCCTAATTTTTTGCTTTATTTTATTCCAATCATACGGTATACTGTTAACCCCTCAAAAATGCAACACATAAAATTTGCCCCTATGTTCTCCATTTTTGCAATTATTGTGTATAAATGACTGAAATCATACGCAAAAAAGCACACTTCCCCTGCCCCATAGAAATTCTTTTTTTGAATCTATGCGGCAGTTCTGTTTCTTGTCTTTTTTTTCTGATATTTATATAAATTATGGCCTATCGCCACGAGTAAAACTTCCAGTTTGACTGAATGAATACCTCTTCGGACAATTCTCTTGTACCAACGGTCGTTTTTCATAATTCTGAAAGTGCCTTCTGCTTGTATCGAACGGTTCATTCGTAATAACGCACCGTGGATACTTTCCAGGTTTTCGATTACTTCCTGATGCATGGAAGTTAGTTCCTGATTGATCTGAACGGTTCGATTCTTATCTGTCTTCTTACATTTCTTTGCATACGGACATCCGCTACAGTCTTCGCATTCATACAGTTCTTCCTTGAGCCTGTACTGATTTCCCCTCACATTTTTTCTGTATAAAAAAACGGAATGCTTTATCGTTAGGACATCTCATGACTCCTTGCTCATCAATTCTGAAATTAACTGCATGAAATGGATCTTCATGATATTTCCGATCCTTAGTTTCCTTTTTAAACATTGGAAATTTCATATACTTTTCAATTCCGTTCTGTTCACAGAAAATATAATTGTTGTATGAGGCATATCCGGCATCTGCCACAGGATATTTGGGATAGAATCCATAAGTTTGTTTGAAGTGCTCCATCAAAGGAACGAAGCAATCCATATCCGAACGATACCGGTTCACGTCAACAACTGTAATATATTCATCTGCTACACCAATCTGTACATTATATGCCGGCAGAAGCTGATCATTGCCCATGTAATCCGTTTTGATACGCATAAAGGTAGCGGAGGTATCTGTTTTAGAGTAACTGTTTCTGTCAGGACCACAGATTTCCATTTTTTGTATGTATTCTTGAAGTTTCTGACAGAAAGTAGTCAAGTGTTCATAATGACGCTGTTCTTTGGATTTTCGCTTTCCGCTTCCGTAAACAAATGTACTGGTATCCAGTTCCCATAAAAGTACCAGCTGCTCAACGATTTCATTCAGATAATCCGGTACATACTCCGGGTTTGTTGTGATCTGCACCCCACTCCATGCGATTTCTGTATTAATTTCCTCAATCTCCGTAGTGATTTTTTCGTAAAGCTTGTAACGGAACTTTTCGGTAGCCTTCTTCCATACCCAGGTATACTTGTTTGCGTTTGCTTCAAACTTGGAGCCGTCGATGTAGAGATGTTGAAGATCTACATACTCCTCGTTAAAGATAGCATGATTGATGTCGTTAAAAATGTTCTCAATCTTATCTTGAAGTATCTCATTGATGAAATATCCAAAGGTTCTGTATGACGGAGTTCAGTGATCCATGAGATACATGAACCTGATATTAACCTTGCAGTTGTCTTCCAGTTTTCTCAGAGAGCAGTAACCGCTAGTCATAAATCCGAAAAGTACTGTTTTTAACATGTTGACCGGATGATATCTGCGTCGTCTGGTTGTGTACTCCGGAATATCCGTCAGATACTTGTTTAAATCGATTCCTCCTATCAATCTGTCAAATGTTAAAACAGGATCCAGCAGATCCAAACAATCTGAAAAAACAGTGGTAAATATCCTTGTTTTGAATTACAATAAGTATTGTGTAAAGTTTTTTCATTGCAAGTTAATTTTACCACAAAAATAGGACCTTTCGCATGATGATATGTACCCAGAATCCTGGACACATGTTATGAACTAAGCGGAACACATGGATGTTATCCTGTACTTTACAGATGGCATCCATTTTGTTTTCCGTTGTATTCTTTCATTGTTGTAATAATTTATGTATTCATCTAGTATGATTCATATTCTTTTTCGTAGCCGTAGTACATTTCATTCTTTAGACGTCCAAAGAATATTTCTATAATGCAATTGTCTATGCAATTGCCACGCCTAGACATTGATTGGATAATTCCTCTGTTTTTTAGTTCTTGACGATAATAGTTATGTTGATATTGCCATCCTTGATCTGAATGAAATATTAATCCTGTAAGTGATTTGAACTTTTTAAACGCCGTCTCTAACATCCTCTTGATTTGATTTAGGTTTGGACTCATCGATAAATCATATGAAATAACTTCATTTGTGTACATGTCAATTATCGGAGATAAGATAACACTTTCCCCATGAAAAGTTAAACTGAGATACATCAGTTGTCCACTTCTGAAGTGGTGCTGTCGCTGTAAAGTCCCTATCTATTATGTTTGGTGCTACTTTGCCTACTTCGCCCTTGAATGAATGATATTTCTCTTTAGGCCTTTTGCCTTGCAATCCAAGTGAATGCATGATACGTTGTACTCTTTTGTGATTAACAATATTTCCACATCTTAAGAGTTCTCTATACACTCTTCTTACACCATATCTGCCTTTATGCTGATCAAATATTTTCTTGATTTCTTCAGTGAGTTCAGCATTTCTAAAGCCTACAGTATCAACTTTACTGATTTCGTAGTAGTAAGTTGATTTAGGCATATTTAAACCTTTTAATAGGTGCTTTAATTGGTATCCTTCTTCTCTGAGTGCTTTGATGATTGCTGCTTTTTCGCCTTGAGTTGCGCAGCCCATCTTTCTTGTCTCAAGGCGATCCTTTTTTTACCACTTCAATCTCAGCTTTCATTGCCGCAATTTCTGCTCTTAGTCTGATTAACTCTTCGCGTTCTGATTCAGTTAAAGGCTTGGGCTCAATCGTTTTCTTTTTCATATCAGGGTTCTTGCTCTTGCGACCTTTCTTTTTATTCACAAGACCATTGTAACCTAATTTTTTGTATTTGCGAACCCACATATATAGCATTCCATCGCTGATACCCGCAGAAATAGCAACTGAATTGTTGGATTGTCCTGCTAATACTTTAGCAACTAATTCATATTTCGCTTCAGGGGTCCACACTTTGTTATTACCTAAGTGCTTTAAAGCGTCTGGTCCATTTTGTTCTTCGATACGAACCCAGTATCGAATCATTTTACGAAATCTTGTTATTTTTATCCCTTCTGGTGTTTCAGGCCAGATTCCTTGTCGATATAACTCGATACACTCTAACTTATACTCATGACTGTAACGCATGAAAAATACCCTCCTTACTGGGTGTCCAGTAAAGAGGGTACATATCATCCGGACAGTTCATCTATATAAAATCCCTTTTCGTCCATCAACCAAAACATCTCTTCATCTCGAGAAACAAAAATATCTGTTGTTTCATCTTCATTATCAATGACAATATATGGATCTTCCCAAAACGTAACACTTTCTTTTATTTTTTCTATAAAAGCATCCTTGCTTTTATCTGTATATAAGATGTAGTCGATACCTGTAATCATTTTTCACCTGCTTATTCTAAACTTGTGACTGTCCCATTATTTAAATACACTAACTTATTACTCTAAACATCAACATTTCATCAATGCCTACTATTTCTATATCGCAACTACCTCTTCCATAAATAGTCACTTCCAGATGATAGAATATCAAACAATGTTTTATATACTGGAGTATTAGTGGTGACTTGCGCTTATATCCATATTTGTTTAGTAATTCTCTAAAACCTATGCATACAAATTTGATTCCGCCATATAATATTTTTATACGACAACTTTTAAAGAAAATATCAAAATCAGAAAAATAACCGCTTAACTGATCTAATTGCAATGTTCTGTCCGAATGCTTCAAATCCCTCTGTATGGCAACAAGTTCTTCATCAATTGCATCCTTATCCAATATATAATGACTCCATTGATATATATCCAGCAGAAATTTTCTCTTATTATCTCTGTACTGTTTGGAAAGTAAGCTCTTTTCATTTTCCCATATTGAATCAAGAATTTTACTTTCTTCTCTACAACCAAGTTTTAAATCCTGTAAGATAAATGCAATATCGATTGCCGAATAAAACAATCCATACATTATTTATCACTCTTCCTTGCATTACAACTGCAGCAAAGAATCTGTAAATTCTCCACAACAGATTTACCGCCATTATTCATAGCAATAATATGGTCTACTTGGAAAGGAACTCTGGATCTGTCTGTAAATCCACAGCAGGCACAACGATAATTACCGACTTCATCAGTATACTTTTTAAAAGTTTCATCTCTTAAATATTTTTCATAATCAGGATCAATCTCACGAATTCTATGGAGCGGTAAATTTTCCAGCTTCTTGACTCCATCAACCATAGTTGGTCCTTCTTTCCAACCATCTATACCTGGATTTGCTAATTTCATCAACTCAATATCAAGCTGCTTTAAAAAATATATTTTTCTGCCAAAGAACAAGCTAAGCATATTGTCGTCACCGGAATTCCATAGCTCATCAATGTATTCAGCCTTTTTACGTACCCCCATATCTTCATCCCAAATATGCCTTGCAATCTTTGATATATCCAGCTTATTTCTATCCACCTCTTCAAATGTATAGAATCTTGGTGCTTCCTCATATTGTGCATAGTATTTTATGATATTTATAACATCTCTGCTCTCATATGGCGGAATCATTTCACCACAGAAGAATGAATCCCTGCACTGTTCCTCCATTTCATCAAGCTGTTCTTTTGTCAGATACTCCTCTGTTACATCAAATGACTTGAACAACGAAGGAAGTGACTCCATAAGATTCTTATAAGCTTCCTGTGTGCTGTCATATACCATTACCTGATGTGAATGGTCTATTCTGTTTTCTTCCAGATAATTAAATGCGTACATTCCTATAGGAATTCTTTTTTCAAAAGCAACTCTTTCCAAATCTATTGTATCTACCGAATTATCAAGTATTCTTGCAAACTCCTCAATCTTTGAGATTGCAATCAGTTGAATATCTCTTTTGATGCACTCGGAATCATCACTATCCTGAAATTCATTATCTCCTGCAAATAAACTTTCCGGATTTACCCATGCAATATGCTCATTCCAATGATCTATAAATGAAACAATATATGCACTTGATTACCACCCGCTGCCATTCCTCGCAATGCTCTACCAACCATCTGTGTCATCAAAATAGATGAAACTGTAGGTCTTGCCAAAAATACTGTTTTTGTCTTTAGTAAATCAACACCCTCAGATATAACTATTATTTTAATACAAAATAACGGTGTACCTTGGTTAGGTCGAAAAGTGGGTGTAAATCTATTTAATGACAGAATTATGAATATCCGTCAAAGCGCGTACTGTTTCAAACATTCCTCTATTTTCATAATACTCTATCGCCTGCTTATACATGCCATTTTCATCCACAATAGTATCTTTGTGTTGATCAAATGATTTATCATACAAATCTTTTATCAACTCATAATCATTGAGTGTTTGTATTTTTTGAACATAAAATTTATGTGTTCTATAGCAATTATCATCTTCCCCATACCCTATCTGTGCATCCTCAATCCTTCTTCCATAAGAATCAACGAAACAAATGTTAAGTAAACTATCTCCAAAATGCTCCATTCCATTTCTCATCACTAATGAAAATACTACTTCATATTTAATAACATAGTATGTTCCCTGAGGATGCGAGTCTGTGTATATATCATTTCTATTGTACTGTTTAAAATCCTTACTGTCGCTTATATTAAATCCCATGTATAATGGTATCGTAATTTAAGACACTTCAAGAGACATTTCTTAATGAATCTGATATACTGTAAACACTACAGAAAGAAGGATTTTTATTATGTCTCGAACAAGAAGAAATTTCTCCGCCAAATTCAAATCAGAATTAGTGATTGAACTGCTCAAAGGAGAAAAAGACTTAAATACAATCGCAACCGAAAACAATATTCAGCCAAATCTTCTCCGCAACTGGAAGAAGGAGTTCCTCGATAAAGCATCCGTGGTTTTTGATGACACACGAGAGGATAATCTGAAAGAAAAACTCGCTTTAGAGCGCAAGGAAAAAGCTGAATATGCGAAAAAAGTTGGCCAGCTCACCATGCAGGTGGATTGGTTGAAAAAAAAATCTGAAGAAACACTTGGACCTGACTACGAGAGTAAATTTAGTCCAAAACCTTTTGAAGACTAAAGAACTTCCAGTTAAAACAGGAGCTGCGCTTCTTGATATCAACCGTACCAGTGTGTATTACAAGGGCACGCCCATATCTCAGGAGGAGTTAGATTGCAAATCGATCATAGATCGATTACACACAGATAACCCGGCCTGGGGAGCACGACAGCTGTCTGCTCAGCTGAAGAAGCGTGGGCATCAGGTTGGCCGCCGGAAAACGCGCCGTTATATGAATGAAATGGGGATGGATCCAATCTATCCAAAAATGAACCTTTCTAAACGTATGCAACAGGCTAAAGTCTGCCCGTATCTGCTACGAAACGCCGTTATCGACCGTCCTAATCAGGCATGGTCAATCGACATTACATACATCCCCATCAAGCACGGATTCCTGTATCTGACCGCTGTGATCGACTGGTACAGCCGCTGTATTGTTGGCTGGGAAGTCGATGATACTCTAGATACCAGAATGGTCATAACTGCGTTAAAAAAGGCGTTTATGGTAGCAAAACCTATTATCCTGAATTCGGATCAGGGCTGTCAGTTTACAAGCAATGAGTACATGAATTTCCTCAAAGAGAACCAGATCCGTCAAAGCATGGATGGTAAAAGCCGCTGGGCTGATAATATCATGATTGAACGATGGTTCCGGAGCTTCAAGTACGAGGAAGCATATCTGACCCAATACAACAATATCCGAGAAGCAAGGAAGGCTATTGGGAAATATGTGCATACATACAACTTTGAACGTTGTCATTCAGCACTCAATAATCAGACACCGGCATCCTGCTATTATCCAATCCTGTTACTGGATGATCATGCAGCCTGAGGGGGGAGTTTCTCCCCTACCCAGTTACATATATCAGTTCATTATAAAATGCTTAGATTTTTGTCTAGACAACTGAACCACTATAATGTAGCCGTTTAAATTACAATATGAAGTGACTTTAAGTTCACGTTTTCTTTCATAATGTTGCTTTATAGTTAAATTCACAAAATATTCACGACTTATATCATTATCAATTACATAGCATGTATCAGCTACATATACATACATTTCAGTAAAATCTTCATTAACACTAAAATTATATTTTACAAATACTTCATTACCAAGCTCAGGTAGTAATTTGTTAAAATCTTTTATATCCTCCGTTAATCTTACCTTGTGTTTATAATTCATTTAATTTAAGTCCTCCAAAAATAACTATTCCATAAATCTCTTTTCGCAGCGTTCTCTAATATCATTGAGCCATTCGCCCTTTTACTTGAAATAATGTGAGCCAGCAACTCCCCACTTAGTATTCGAGAGTTTTGTTGCCAATGCAGAAAGGGATCATACCTTTCCTTCGTACTGAACTTGCTTGTCAACAACAACACATACTTCTCCTGAAAACTCAGATGCAGTATTGTAGAACTCTATCTCTTCACCCTGCTAGATGTTACACATGGAAAATCTGAATGGTGCCTTAATCTCTCTAATAGAAGCCTAAATCATAGCCTTCAGCTCGCTCAAATTTGTATCCTTCTTGGCCATATCTACAAAGAAAACATGTACTTTTGTACCATCCCCACTATCAAAGTGCAGTGGTTCGTGCATCTCTTCTGTCTTAGGGTATAGTACCCATACTTCTGGCACCATATCTCCCTCGGTATACTTTTTAGAATATGCATACATCTGATACATATCACTTGAGCTTATTCCATAGTTTTTACTTCGATCAGGAATAAGGCGTTTCCATTTCGTATCCAATACAACTGTTACATCTCCTCTCCTAATGACAATATCTGGTCGTAGTCTGAAGATGTTTTTTTCTTTTCTTCATGGCCCTCCTGGAATAAGAAATATCCCTTATCCTGAGCAGATACCTTCCAACCATCTGGTGAGAAGATTTTTTTCATCTGTCGCGCCACATAGCTTTCATATACTTTTTCCATCGAAAAAAGTCTTCTTTATTAATCTTATCAAGTGCTTCCATAGCCTTTTTTTGATGCTCATAAGGGCTTCTTATATTTGTTCCGTTCTTAGGTAAAATATCACCGAAAGATTTCACTTCCACAAAAGTTTTTAAATCATTTACAGAGCCTGTTTCCATTCCCATTACCTCCATTATAAATTTATTAATTTAATCTTATTTATATATTAATTGACATACCTATCATACTTTATATATCTGAATTTCTCAACTGTAAACCTATACGTAATATGATATATATCCGGTATGTTTTAACAATGATGCTCCTACTCCGGCATCTCCAAAATATCCTCTATCTCTACTCCCTCACTTAATACAATAGTTTTATTATATCCCTCATCACATAATAAAACTTCCTTTTCATAAGGGAAGTAGCTTCTGAGCCATTTTATAAACTCTGCATAATCATAGAGCCTGTTCTTTGAGTTAAAGTAATTTATCATGAATACACTTCTATCCCTTAGCATCCAAAGTTCAAACTCATACTCATCCTCGTAGTCTTCCCAACAAATATTGTACCGACAGTCCTCATCATCCTTTACCGAAATACCGACTTTAGGAAATCTTTGTTTAATGTCATTATTAAACTATAGTGGTTCAGTTGTCTAGACAAAAATCTAAGCATTTTATAATGAACTGATATATGTAACTGGGTAGGGGAGAAACTCCCCCCTCAGGCTGCATGATCATCCAGTAACAGGATTGGATAATAGCAGGATGCCGGTGTCTGATTATTGAGTGCTGAATGACAACGTTCAAAGTTGTATGTATGCACATATTTCCCAATAGCCTTCCTTGCTTCTCGGATATTGTTGTATTGGGTCAGATATGCTTCCTCGTACTTGAAGCTCCGGAACCATCGTTCAATCATGATATTATCAGCCCAGCGGCTTTTACCATCCATGCTTTGACGGATCTGGTTCTCTTTGAGGAAATTCATGTACTCATTGCTTGTAAACTGACAGCCCTGATCCGAATTCAGGATAATAGGTTTTGCTACCATAAACGCCTTTTTTAACGCAGTTATGACCATTCTGGTATCTAGAGTATCATCGACTTCCCAGCCAACAATACAGCGGCTGTACCAGTCGATCACAGCGGTCAGATACAGGAATCCGTGCTTGATGGGGATGTATGTAATGTCGATTGACCATGCCTGATTAGGACGGTCGATAACGGCGTTTCGTAGCAGATACGGGCAGACTTTAGCCTGTTGCATACGTTTAGAAAGGTTCATTTTTGGATAGATTGGATCCATCCCCATTTCATTCATATAACGGCGCGTTTTCCGGCGGCCAACCTGATGCCCACGCTTCTTCAGCTGAGCAGACAGCTGTCGTGCTCCCCAGGCCGGGTTATCTGTGTGTAATCGATCTATGATCGATTTGCAATCTAACTCCTCCTGAGATATGGGCGTGCCCTTGTAATACACACTGGTACGGTTGATATCAAGAAGCGCAGCTCCTGTTTTAACTGGAAGTTCTTTAGTCTTCAAAAGGTTTTGGACTAAATTTACTCTCGTAGTCAGGTCCAAGTGTTTCTTCAGATTTTTTTTTCAACCAATCCACCTGCATGGTGAGCTGGCCAACTTTTTTCGCATATTCAGCTTTTTCCTTGCGCTCTAAAGCGAGTTTTTCTTTCAGATTATCCTCTCGTGTGTCATCAAAAACCACGGATGCTTTATCGAGGAACTCCTTCTTCCAGTTGCGGAGAAGATTTGGCTGAATATTGTTTTCGGTTGCGATTGTATTTAAGTCTTTTTCTCCTTTGAGCAGTTCAATCACTAATTCTGATTTGAATTTGGCGGAGAAATTTCTTCTTGTTCGAGACATAATAAAAATCCTTCTTTCTGTAGTGTTTACAGTATATCAGATTCATTAAGAAATGTCTCTTGAAGTGTCTTAAATTACGATACCATTATATAGCGCTCGGTATTCTTATATTGGTGCTTCTTATGTTTACAGTTTATATGTATGTAAAACTTGTAATAGCTGTGAGAACAAATACTGAAGTTCCAAATTGGATGTACAAGATTGGACAGGTATTTAAAAGTAAAATCAATATCAATTACGAGGATTTTACAGAACCTGCAGCATTGTGGGATACCAATTTTTTTATCCTTTGTTTTATTTTAGCCAATATTTTTTTCTATTTTGTAATGTATTATCAAACACAAAATTACAATAAAGCATTTTATATATGTGTAGGCTTGCAGGTAGTAGTTGTTTTGATAGCAATGCTATTCTACTTTATAGTAAAACTGATTTTATTTTTTGTATCTCATATATTGGGAATTTACAGGCCACTCTACTCACCGACAAACGCTGTAATGGCAGGTATATTTGTTACTGCACTTGTATATACTCTATGGATGCTTAGAGTGGGACTTCCTGAAAGACCTGTAAATATACAAATAGATAACAGCACTGTGGTTATAGGCAAAACAAAAGCCTCCTCTCTTTTAGCAGACGTCTTTACCTTTTACGGTAAAGATGCAGACAGTGAAATTGTAAATAAACGAAACAGCCAACTTCACTACGGTGAACTTGTAGAGTTGCTTCGTGACGGAAAATCTTATGGATTTATGAGTATTACTCCTACATTTAAAAATTCTGATAAACTCGAAAACTGTACCATAACATATTATGAAATAACGGGTGACAGTGAGGTTTTATCTCAGGTAAAATTTAATGACACAGCTCTATCAGGATTAAGTATTCAAGATTTTGAAGACAGCGATCTGGCTGATATCTTTTCACTAAAGCCTTATAATTATCATCAGTATAAACGCAGTCCTTTGTATACCTTAAAACTGCAAACTGTAGGGTACTCACTGTGGAAAAGTTATAGCATTGAGGCGGATTTTTTTGAAAACAACTCAGTACACCATTATGGTGTCAGGGCACAGCATACTATTTGGGAATAATGGGGGAATAAAATGGGATTTACTGTATTCGCATTAATTTTTGGTCTTTTGGTTTTACTATGCTTTATATTAACAATCTATATGTTTTTTAGGCTGGTAATTGCAGTAGCTGCCGGTAAGGATGTTCCAAAACGGATGTACAATATCGGACAGGGCTTTCAAGGTAGAATACATATAGACTATGATGATATTACCGAATCTGAGGCACTAAAAGCTGCATTATTATTTTTCTTCGTGTATGTTTTAGCAAATATCTCCTGCATAGGCATTATGTTTTACATGACAAATAATTTTACCTTGTCACTTTATAGATGTTTAAGATTTCAGCTTGGACTTGCAGTAATAAGCTTGGTATTTTATCATCTCATTCAGCTTATTTCAGAACTTATAAGCAATCATAAAAATAAAATATTTCGACTCTACTCAGCTTCAAATGCTGTTATAGCCGGACTGTTTATTTCACTTTTTACTCTTACTCTCTTTGTATCTATGATAGGTTTTCCCGAAAAGCCGGTCGTAGTACAAATAGATAAAAGCAATATAATTGTCGGCGAAACAAAGGCATCCACTCTTTTGTCTGACGGCTTTTACTTCTCGGAAAAGTCTGCAGACAGCGAAATAGTAAACAATCGTAATGACCACTTTTATTATGGTGAACTTTTGGAAATATTTCGTGATGATAAATCCTACGGTTTTGTAAGTGTTACTCCTACATTAAAAGATAGCGATAAACTAAAAAACTGTACAATAACTTATTACAGGATTCCGGCAAACAGTGAAGCTTTATCAGAAGTTAAATTTAATAATACCGACCTGTCTAAACTGAGTATAGATGACTTTAGAGAAAGAGATTTGACGGATATTTTTTCACTACATCCGATTGAATATGAAGAAGTAAAGAATGATATTTCATTTACTCTTAAAATTCAGCCATCCGACTATGTTATATGGAAAAGATACAGTGTGGAAGCTGATTTCGATTCACTTTATAAACCTGATAAATATGGTGTAAGAGCACAGCATACAATATGGGAATAGACATAAAAACTGTAGTAGAAGCTATACTTCCGCTACAGTTTTTTAATCCCCAAGTCCAATTCGTTCGAAGATTTCATTAACACATTTAGTGTAGTAAGCTGGGTTGAAGATTTCGTCAATTTCTTCTTGAGTGAGGCGATAGGTTACCTCTGGATCTGCTTCAAGAAGTGGTTTAAAGTCTACTTGATTATCCCATGATTGATCTGTCTTCAGTTGAACAAGGTCGTAAGCTTGCTCATGCGTCATGCCTTTTTCAATCAAAGTCAGCATAGCATGTTGACTAAAGATAAGACCAAATGTAGAGTTCATATTGCGTTTCATGTTTTCCGGGAAGACTGTCAAGTTCTTAACGATATTTCCAAAAAGGTTGAGCATGTAGTCAATCAAGATGGTTGTATCTGGTGTGATGATCCGCTCAGCTGATGAGTGAGAGATATCCCGTTCATACCAAAGTGACACACTGTTACCATATGACCACGGATGACACGAGCAAGACCTTTCATGTTTTCAGAACCGATAGGGTTCCGTTTGTGAGACATTGCTGAAGATCCTTTTTGACCTTTGGCAAAAAACTCTTCCACTTTACGTTGTTCTGATTTTTGAAGACCACAAATCTCCGTTGCCATACGCTCGATAGAAGTTGCGATGCTGGCAAGAACCGCAAAATACTCAGCATGAAGGTCACGAGGAAGCACCTGTGTAGAAATTTCTTGGGCACGGATACCCAATTTGTCGCAGACATATTTTTCAACGAATGGTGGGATGTTGGCAAAGTTACCAACCGCACCAGAAATCTTCCCAGCTTCCACACCAGCAGCTGCGTGCTCGAAACGCTCAATGTTACGTTTCATTTCGCTGTACCAAGTTGCCAATTTAAGCCCAAATGTTGTAGGCTCAGCATGCACACCGTGGGTACGACCCATCATGATTGTGAACTTGTGTACTTTCGCCTTATATGCCACGATTTTAGTAAAGTTTGCAAGGTTCTTACGGATAATTTCATTGGCTTGTTTGTAGAGGTAACCATAGTCAGTATCTACCACGTTAGTAGACGTCAAGCCATAGTGAACCCTCTTGCGCTCTTCACCAAGCGTCTCAGAAACAGCATGTGTGAAGGCCACTACATTATGACAAGTTTGCTGCTCAATTTCCAAAATACGGTCAATGTCAAAGTCCGCTTTCTCGCGAATCAAAGCTACATCTTCCTTAGGGATTTCCCCCAATTCAACCCATGCCTAGTAAGCCAAGATTTCCACAACAATCCAAGCACGGTATTTATTTTCTTCACTCCAAATGTTCGCCATCTTAGGGCGAGAGTAACGGTTGATCATGGTTAATTATTTTTCCTTTTCTTTTTTTGTATTAGTAATCGCCTCAAACAAATTTTCAATCTCATTAATTTTCAGGTTAAATGCCTCTTTTTTAAAAAGACAATATAAATAAGGTTTATTAGAAACGAACTTATTTGTGCAACCACTTGAAATAATCTCCCAATTTACTTTTTCAAAATCCATAAAAATTTGTATACCATCATTACTATTAATAATGCCCTCGACTTTAGGTGTTTTTAAGCTTTTGAAATCATCTTTAGTATGCTGAGTATTGTACTTGGGTTTCAAATATGTTATCAATGCAATTTCAGCCAAATCAACATACTCTTTTGGTTCAATATTATCATTCAATAATTTTTTTAGCTGCTTTGTAGCTTCTGATCCATATTGACTTATAAATAAATTTCCTTTTGGTCTCATATACAAAAACAGTAAAGCTACTTCTTTATTTGAAGGGACTGTAGATATTATTCTTTGAAGCTTTTCATGCCCCTCTCCTATCCTATCAAAAACATTTCGATTCCCGTCTTTCCCAAATGCCTGACCAATATAAAGATTTTCTAAAGCAAGTGTTTTAAAATCTTCATTTTCTATATAATCTAGGAATTTCTTATTTCCCAAAATGTCCCAAAGACGAATATTTAACAATTCAAATTCTAGTGAATCGTTTTTCTCTGATCTTTTTACAGTATAAATTCTATTATACACTTGCTCTAAATGTATATTAATATAGAAACTTCTTATCAACTCCTCTTCATTTTTTAGTAATACCTCTTCTTGACTTTGAATAAAAGCGCTAATGATTTTTTCTTGTATTTGAACATTGATATCTTTCTTATTAATTAATAATTTTAAAAATTCTGTTAGCAAACTAACACCAAATTTCCCACGCTCTGGGCAATATTTCATATTCTCTACAATTGAATATGTTGATTTAAACACTAATTCTTTATCTTGCTCTCGTATTTCTATATCATTATTAACATTGGAGAAACTATTAATAATGTAATTAACGTCACTCCAATTTTCAACATTATTAATGATTTGAACAAATTTTCTACCACAAGCAAACCAACTTTCGCAAAGTAACTCTTTTATAGCGTATTCAACATCAAGCTTATCATTCATAATAACAGTAAAATACTCTTTTAGGTCACCCGCAGCATAAATTACCAATTCTCTTTCTGAAGTTTCAACTCTTATATCACTGTCAACAATTTTTGATAATTCAAAAACATCTTTCTGATAAATTGTATTTTTTAACAGATATTCTCCAATATTCAATTTTGTATGAGTATTTTGAGTAATATTTTTTATCTCTACCGTAGTATTTGAACCATCCATCTTGCCGAATTCATACTTATCTATTAAATTAAAGCTATATAAAAATAATGGCAATTTATCCGATTCCCTAGATTGTAACTCATCAAAATATTCATAAAACTCCCTTACAGTTATGAGTTTTGTTCCAGTCATTATAATTTCTAAATATTTTATATTTTCCATAGCAATCCTCTAAAATTCATCCACACCATCCGGCGCATCACTAAACAAAGTCACATGCCCCATCTTGCGGTTGTGCTTTGCTTCTAGTTTACCATATAAGTGGAGGTGGGCGCTTGGATTTTCTGTCACATATGTTTCAGCCGCCTCGACATGTTGAACGAGTACATTGAGCATAACAGCTGGCACATGGAGGTGGATTACTGGAAGTGGCGCATAAGCCCCCATCCCACCAGTGTTAGGGCCCTTGTCACCATCATAAGCACGCTTGTGATCCTGAGCCATTGGCATGACGTAGAACCTGTCGCCATTGACAAAGGCAAAAAGTGAAAATTCCTCCCCGTCCAGGAATTCCTCAATGACCACACGCGCACCTGAGTCCTCGAATTTATTGTCCAAAAGCATCTCGTGAGCTGCTTCTACTGCTTGCTCAACTGTCTCCTCAACGACGACACCTTTCCCAAGGGCCAAGCCATCTGTCTTGACGACGATTGTAGCTCCTTGTTCCTCGATGTAAGCCTTGGTTTCCTCGAAATCTGAAAATGTGCCATAGGCTGCTGTCGGAACGTCGTATTTAACCATGATTTCCTTAGCAAAATCCTTAGACCACTCAAGCTCAGCCGCAGCCTTAGTCGGACCAAAAGCCTTGATACCAGCTGCATTGAAATCATCCACGATTCCAGCTGCAAGGGCATCATCCGGACCTATAAAAGTCCAAGCAATATCATTCGCTTTTGCGAAGTCAATCAACTTAGAATGTTCGGAAATAGAGATATTTACCAAATCAAGTCCATCCAAGGTCATCCCGTCATTCCCAGGAGCCACGAAAACTTGCTCAACGTCTTTAGACTCCAACAACTTTTTGGCAATCGCATGCTCACGACCACCTGAGCCGACAACTAACAGTTTCATCTCTTAACCTCTTTTGCGAATTATTTACTAACATTATATCATAAATGTTCGTTTTAATCTTGTTTCGTTAAGCTTTTTTAAGCAAAAAAGGAAAGAAACTGTTTTCTTCCCTTTACTTTTTAATGTCTAAAATGTCTAACTCCTGTAAAGACCATAGTCAAACCATGTTTATCAGCCACTTCGATTGACTCTTGGCTGCTCATTAACCAGTTATATCAGAAAGGTTAAAAAGTAGCTCTCATTTAATCGTTTTTCATTTCGCGTATTTTTCTAGATGTGTTTGAATTTTTGGCATGATGAGATGCATGATTTTAAGATTCGTAAAAGCTATTACCATGGCCAATAAAAGATAGACAACGACTGATAACAAAGAAATGTCAGAAGTCCAATAGTGTGAAATAATCATTAGAACCATTGGCCATTCTAGGGTTACCGTGACGACTCCAGGAACATAGCCCCTAAATTGCAGACACATGATATAATGGATTATGAAATGAGCTGTATAAGCTATTACAAAAGATAAATAGAATAAACTGTTGTCAGTTATTTGGCAGAATCCAGAAATAAACACCAGAATGATAAATTCCTCGAACACACCTACTGCAAAAGCGGAACCTTGCGTAACGGAACCAAAGAACGGTTTCTTAAAAGTTTCTAACTTTTGATGATGCCGTGTTTTCCACAAGGGCATAAAAATTATTTCTTCAAAATCATGTAAAATAAATAAAATAGGCAGCATCCAAACATTAAAAAGAATGCTCATATCTTTACCTCCTTAATAACAACTAACAATTGTACAATGTTAAGAATAAATGATAATCATATATCACTCGCAACACTTTTAGTATAATGATAAACTGTTAAAAAACAAGAGGTTAAGAGAAATTGGCACAGTTTGACCAAAAGTGTGACAGGAAAGGAAAAATACCATGGAATATCAAACGCAGCAATGGCTGGAAGAAGCCTTGTTCGATTTATTAGCAACTAAGAAGTCTCTCCAAAATATCAGCATTGCTGAACTCAGCGAGCATGCTCAGATTGCTAGACGAACGTTTTATCGTTATTACCATTCAAAAGAGGAAGTTCTTACGAATTATTTAGACCGCTTAATCCAAGACTATATTATCGAACTTCAAACAGAAAAACTGACTAATTTTGAAGATTTAGTGAACCTTTTCTTTCAGTATTGGAGCCAGTACACTGAGCCATTAAAAATTTTGCAAGACGCAAACTTACTCGTGCTTATCTTGCAAAGGTCTTATGATAGGCTTCCTACTGCTTATACCACTGTCATGGCACCTTGGCACATCACAAATAGTGATCAAAGACAAATCACTTATGATAGTAGATTCATTACCGGCGGTCTCTACAATATTTTTGATGAATGGTTAAAAGGAGATTATAAAGCCATGCCTGTTAACGAGCTAGTCACAACAACTTTAAACACCATAAAACGTATAAAAAATAGTTAAGTGAGAAACTGAGTTTTTCGAGATTAGTCATAAACAGCTCTAACAAATCATTTTAATAATTTCTAACACTAAAACGCTTATTGTTTGGCTCTATAATATTTGTAGTGGGTAAATCCCCTATAGATATTATGGAGCCTATTTTGTTGTAGAAAAAAGCCCCATATAATCTATAATGAAAAGCAACCAAACCATCATTAGAAAGATTCATATGGAACTATTACATTCTATCACAAAACTTCTTGACATTAAAGACCCTAATATCCAAATTATAGATATCATCAATAAGGATACACACAAAGAAATCATCGCTAAACTGGATTATGAGGCTCCATATTGTCCCGATTACGAAAGCCAAATGAAGAAATATGACTTTCAAAAACCTTCTAAGATTCCTTACCTCGAAACGACTGGTATGCCTACTGGAATCCTTTTGAAAAAGCGTCGTTTTAAGTGCTATCATTGCTCGAAAATGGCGGTCGCCGAGACCTCTCTCGTCAAGAAAAATCACCAAATCCCTCGTATCATCAAGCAAAAGATTGCTCAAAAGTTGATTGAAACGACTTCTATGACTGATATTGCTCATCAACTTTCTATTTCAACATCAACTGTTATTCGTAAGCTCAATGACTTTCACTTTGAGCATGATTTTTCGCGTCTTCCTGAGATTATGTCCTGGGATGAGTATGCCTTTACAAAGGGACAGATGAGTTTTATTGCGCAAGATTTTGACAAACTCAATATCATCACTGTTCTTGAGGGTAGAACACAAGCTCTCATTCGTTATCACTCTCTTAAATATGATAGAGCCGTCCGATGTCGAGTGAAAATCATTACTATGGATATGTTTAGTCCTTACTATGACTTAGCGAGGCAACTTTTTCCGAATGCAAAAATTGTACTTGATTGCTTTCACATTGTAAAACACTTAAGCCGGGCTATGAGTCGTGTGCGTGTTCAAATCATGAATCAACTTGATCGAAAGTCTCATGAATACAAGGCTATCAAGCGCTACTGGAAGCTCATCCAACAGGATAGTCGTAAACTGAGTGATAAGAGATTTTATCGCCCTACTTTTCGTATGCATTTAACCAATAAATAGATTCTTTATAAACTATTAAGCTATTCAGAAAACTTGAAAGACCACTATAATCTCTATCAACTCTTGCTTTTCCACTTTCAGAATAAGGAGCCCGAAAAATTCTTTGGACTCATTGAGGACAATATAAGGCAGGTTCATCCTCTTTTACAGACTGTCTTTAAAACCTTTCTAAAGAACAAAGAGAAGATTGTCAACGCTCTTCAATTACCCTATTCTAACGCCAAATTGGAAGCGACGAATAATCTCATCAAACTTATCAAACGAAATGCCTTTGGTTTTCGGAACTTTGACAACTTTAAGAAACGAATTTTCATCGCTCTGAACACCAAAAAAGAAAGGACCAAATTTGTCCTTTCTCGAGCTTAGCTTTTCTTCAACCCACTACAGTTGACAAAGAGCCGTTTTTATTTATAATTCTTCTTTACCATTGTATGTGATTACAGGCTTTCCGTCTTTATCCAGTAAAGCTGTCAGACCTCCTGCATATCCGTTTGCCTTAAACAAATAGTTTACACCTGTCTCCGTATCAACCCAAACTTCAAGTATTTCTAATACTCCCTGCCTGTAAACTTTCTTGAAACGATCCATAAAGCATCCTCCAATGTTTTCTTTGATTATATCATATATTAAACTACAGTTTTTAAAGTTTTGTTTAATAATAAATGATTCTATTACTTTCATTTTTGGATGCCGGGATCTTAAATTCCTCAAGGCAAAGTATACTGTCTGCGGTTTCATTCAAAAATTCATTGTCATGGGAAACAATAAATATAATATTATCTTTAGTACTCATCTCCTTTATCATCTTTGAAATTCTTATCATATTTTTATAATCCATACCGCTTGTGGGCTCATCAAAAAATATAAATCTTGAGTTTTTGCATAGAACTGAAGCAATGGCCACTCTTTGTTTTTGTCCACCTGAAAGGCTCATAGGATGTCGGTCCTTTAATTCTGTAAGTTCAAGACCAAATAGGACATTATCTAATCTATCCTGTGACAAATCCTTAACCCCAAGTTTTATTTCTTCCTCTACAGAATCTGTGAAAAGCTGATGATTTACATCCTGCATAACCAATGATGAATTTTTCAGTCTGTCTTTTTTGTTTAGGATTTTCCCGTTAAATGTTATCTCACTCTTTCCCTTACCATCAAGGCCTGTCATTACCCTCAGAAATGTGGATTTACCGCAGCCGTTTTTTCCGGTAATACCGTAAATATTTCCAAGACCAAATGAAATATCTTCTATCTTTAACCCCGAACCGTCTTTAAAGTTGTACTCGAGTTTTTTAATATTTAAATCATTTCCAAACAACTTACTTTGTTCTTTCAATACTGTTTTTATCGCAGAGCGAAGTCCAAGTTGTCTTTCAGAGTTTAAAAGTTCATCTTTTGTAAGCTCCTTAAAAAGCTCTCCCTTTCTGACGAGAATAATTCGATCTGCCAAATCCGTCAAATAATAGATTCTATGCTCTGCAATGATAAGTGTAATTCCCTTATTCTTTAGTATCTGCAGCATTTCCTTTAATATATCAATATATTTATCATCCAGATTTGATGAAGGTTCATCAAGTACTATTATCTTACAACCTGAAATATAGCAGGCCGCCACACAAAGTATCTGTTTTTCGCCACCTGAAAGATCAAATATGCTACGTCCGAGCAAATGCTTTATAGGAAAGAGCTTTAGCATATCTTCCATACGACTTTCCATTTCTTTTCTATCAAGACCTATGTTTTCAAGATAAAATAACAGTTCAAGTGTTGTATCCACATTAAAAAAATGTGTCTTTGGGTTTTGGAAAACGCTGGATATCATCAGAGATATTTCATAAAGCTCCATTCCCTTTAAGTCTTTATTGTCAACCTTTATGCTACCGCTAAATTTGGCATTTTCATATTCAAAGGCAAGTCCATTTATAGAATTTATAATAGAAGATTTTCCGCTTCCGCTCTCTCCGGTAAGAAGTACACATTCACCGTCCGCTACGATTAAGTTGATATCATCAAGTACTTTTTTATCCTGTTCGTAAAACAGTGACAGATTCTCTAACGTAAGCATATAAGACCTCCCACCACTATAATTGTCATTGTGAAAGCATAAATAAAATCGATCAAATGAATTTTTACTTTTATGTACCTTGTTTTCTTTACAGGATTTGCAATGCATTTTGTTTCCGCAGCCTTTGCAATATCATCTGCAATATTTGATGAAATAATAAGCAATGGTACTGCAATATATTCAAGGTATTTAACAGGATTTTTTGTTTCTATTCCCCTTATTCTCATTGCCATCATAATGTTATTTTTCTCCTCGGCAAATGAAGGGAAGAACCTGAACATTACGGCTATAGGTACAGAAACTTCCTTCGGTATTTTTAAAGCATCCATTGATGAGATAATACTTCCGACATCAGATGTTTTTATCATAAATTCACCTGCTGCAAATGGAAGATAGAACATACGAAATATAGCCGGTAATGAAAGCATCATCATTATAAATATGTGAAGCTTCGCCAAAGCACTAAAACTCGGTACAAAGAACAATACACCAAATACCAGTATATTTTTTATTGCTTCTCTTCTAAATCCATTAATAAGGTACATAATAGATATCACTAATACAGCAGCTATTTCCAAATAGTGATTTATAGAATGTACTACAGTAAACCCAAGTAACACTACAACAAAAAACTTGGTTATAGGATTTGGATTTAGTCTTTTGTCATTGATGTAATACATCAAACTATACCTGCCTTTATAAAATGCTTTTTCAGTAATATTCTTCCGATATTTGCTCCTATAAGTCCTCCGATTATAGCACCAAGATAAACCAATGCCATATGCTGATAAGTAATAAGTTTTATCAAAATATCTACATACTCCTTGCCCATCATCATAGATAACTCAATGTATTTCTCCCTTGCCCATAACATTTGCATAAGTGAACCGCAAATCCAAGTATTAAATATTGCGAATGAAAGCATATTGTATTTAAATGAATTATAATGACCGATTCTTCTTATCAACTCGGCTATAATCATTACTGCAAATGCATGAAGTACAATTACATAGGTATGGCCTCCCACAAGCATAATAAGAGGTGACAGCATTCCGAAAATAAACAATGCCCAAGGTTTTTGTACTTTAGCCATAAATAACATAACAACAGTTCCGCTAACAATTCCCAGTATTGTAGGATATATCAGGAATAAAATCGGAATAACTCCAATCATTCCAACGGCAAAAGTAACTACAAAATATATAACAGCAAATACACCTATAGTCACCAGATCCTTTATTTTCAGCTTTTTCTCTTTCATATCTTCCCCCTAATAATTAAATGCTTCCGCTAATTTTGTCTTTTCAATCAAGTTTTTATATACCTTTGAATCTTTTATAAGATCATCATGGTTTCCTGATGTCTCAACAACTCCCTCATCTATTACCACAATCTTATTCACATTTTCTATTGATTTTAATCTGTGAGAGATAATAATAACCGTTTTGTCCTTGATAAGCTTATTTAAACTGTCCTGTATCTTCTTTTCATTGTCCACATCAAGGCTTGCCGATATCTCATCCAATATCAAAACAGGTGCATCCTTTAGAAATGCTCTTGCAATAGAAATCCTCTGTCTTTCTCCACCTGATAATTCAGCACCGTTTTCTCCAATCAGAGTATTAAATCCATCCGGCAATTTTTCGATAAAGTCCGTACAGTTTGCAAGCACTGCCGCTTCCTTTACTTCCTCATCTGTTGCACTCTCCCTGCCCAAACGAATATTTTCCATAATGCTTGTATTAAACAAGGTCACATCCTGAAACACTATTGAGACATTCTTAAACAATGATTCTGTAGATATATTTTTGATATCCTTTCCGTCTATTAAGATACTTCCGGTATCATAGTCATACAGCCTTGATATAAGTCTTAGTACGGAAGTTTTACCGGAACCCGATATACCTACCAAAGCTGTAACCTCACCCTGCTTTGCCGTAAAACTCACATCTTTTAATACCTTTGCATCTTTATTATAAGCAAATGAAACGTTTTTAAATTCTATATCGTAGCTTGAAAGGTCTGTATCTTTACCCTCTTGAAGCGCTGCATTTTTTATCTCCTTTATTCTTACAATTGCAGGTTCAATATAGGACATTTCGGTCATTCCTTCCCTTGAAACATCAAAAAGTTCTTTAACCTTTATTGCTCCTATCAGGTATCCTATCAGATATAAGAGGCTGATCTCATTGTGAATAAGTAACTGTATTCCGACAGCCAATACTACCGCAAGGCTTATATATGAAAGTGATGAAGAAATTCCCACAGCCAACATCGGAAGAACCTCTACTTTAAGATGAATCCTCTCGCTCTCCTCCATCTTTTTATACAGGTTTTTCTTCACCTTGTCGGCTTGATTAAAGCTGCTTATCTCCTGTTGTAACTCTATTGTTTCTTGAAAAAGCTCTGAATTATCTCTTAGCACATTAAAGTACCTGCTGTATTCTGAAACTTCCTTCTGTTTTGCCAAAGGATTGATCATAAAACTTAAAAGAGTGGGAATAATTGCTGCAAGTCCAAGCTTCCAGTTTCCAATAAGCATAATAAGTCCCATCAGAGGAAAGAATAACCACATAGCCACAACCTTTGGTATAGAATGGCTCATAGAATGCTCTACCCTTTCCACATCGGACATTATCGTTTGTGAAAGGTCGGAGAGATCGTGCTTTGAAAAATAAGCCAGCGGAAGCTGTGCCAGATTCTCTGCTATTCCCTTTCTCAAATTTGCCGATTCTTTATAGGTGGAATTATAAAGGCTTACATATTCTTCTGATAATAAAGTATACATAAAAACAAGAGTAAGTATTGCCATAACAATATACTGCAAGGTGCTTGATACATTTCCCAAGACCAACTGATTAATAAGTCCCATTAAAATCATCATAGGACCAAGGTTGATACAATATGTCAAAAAACAATATATCGTTGCTTTTGTGAGATTTTTTGCCCCCTGTTCTGAGAGAGCATATCTTTTCTTATAGTAGTTTTTCATTTGACACCCTCCAATCATTTGCAGTTTCGTAAAGACTGAGGAGTCTGCTGTATAACCCTCCGGTTTTTACCAATGAATCATTATCTCCTCGCTCTATTACATTTCCCTTTTCCAAAACTATTATTTCATCTACATTTCTGATACTTGTCATCCTATGGGCAATCATTATAACAGTCTTATCCTGCATTAAATTTTTAAATGCTCTTTGTAATTCATATTCATTATCCGCATCAATTGCCGCACTCGCTTCATCCATAATTACAATAGGTGAATTTTTCAAAATAGCCCTTGCAATAGCGATTCTTTGTTTTTCACCTCCTGAAAGATACACCCCCTTTGAACCTATAATTGTATTTTCCCTGTCTTTAAACTTTTCAATAATTTCATCACAACCTGCAAGACTGAGAGCCTTCATTACTTTATCTCTACCTGCATTTTCATCAGCCAATGCTACATTATCATATATAGATTTTTTAAACAGTTTGCTGTCTTGGAATACAAACGAGATATTCCTTATGATTGCCTCCTTTGTATATTCCGAAAGAGGATATCCACCTATTTTTATTGCCCCCTTATCAACCTTATAAAATCCTGACAGAAGTTTTGCAACAGTTGACTTTCCTGAACCTGAATGCCCTACTAAGGCATAAGTTTTTTTCTCTTCTAATGAAAATGATAAGTTTTCCAGAACCTTTTTATCCCCATATGAAAAGCTCACATTTTCAAATTCAATATTGAAATTGTCAAAATGATCTCTGTTTCCATATGTGAGTTTATCCTCCTGCATCTTTTCATATAATTCTTCCAAACTGTCAATGGCAAAATTTGCATTATAGATATTCATGCTTGCCCACATTATTTTCATAAAAGAGACCATTATTACACCGCTTAAGAAAAATATCATAATAAGCTCTACAGCCATAAATTTAGGATCTTTTATACCGGTCAAAAAGAAGCTGAGCGGAATACTTATAATGGCAATCAATCCTAAAAATATCAGCTGATATATGACATATGGTGTTTTACAAGACAGAGAATAATCATAAGCGTATTTTGAATACTCCATAATAGAATCATGTAATGCCTTAAAAGATCTAAGTTTTGAACCGAATATCTTTATTACCTGTATGCCTCTGATATACTCCACAGTTTCAGAACTCAGTTTGTCAAGTGAAGTCTGATAAAGCTTCATAAAATCTTTATTGCCCATCATTCCCATCAATATAAGTCCGCTTATAACTGATAAAACTATAATAACGATTCCGACTCTAAGACTTATGGCAAATGCCAGTATAAATGCAAAAATCGGTACCAAAAATGCCTGTGAATTATCCGGCAACATATGAGCTACCGCCATATGTGTCTTTGCCGCATTGTCATCTATAGTTTTTCTTATATATCCTGAGGAATGTAGATCAAAAAATCGAAAGCTTGCATCTGTAAGTCCTTCAATTCCTCTTTTTCGTAGATTTGTTTCAAGTCTAAATGCCAGCTTATGTGAAACAATGCCGGATACCAAATACATTACTGCACTTATAGTTAAACAGATAACTATCCTTGTAGAATAATATCCTGCATTTTCATAATTTCCCTTTACTACCGCTTCTTTTAGAAGTAAAAACATGTAATAATATCCATAAACCACCAGGAATGCCGAAATACTTGATACTATGATTGTCATATATCCGATATATTTTTCATTCGGCACATATCTGAATAATTTCTTATAAACTCCCATCCATTTTCTCCTTTACTTGTTCAAATAAGTAAGTAAATATTGCTTCCAAATGCTGTCTGTTCTTTTTGAAATTTTCTCTTGCATCCAGTACATCCGAAGCCAGTATCAGAGCATTCATAAAATCGGTAACAAACTGAAAAATTTGAGGATCAAGCAACCATCCTGAGTCATTACTCCATATCTCTTTAAATCTTTCCTTTGTCTGTTCTTGAAGCTCTTCCATAATATTATTCAGTTCGGGATTTCTTTTTTTCTCTATCAAAAACTCAACATAAAGAGGCGTTAAAGGATTGTTGTCTATGACTTTATCAACCAACTGTTTTGCCATAAACTTAATCTCACCACCCTTTTCACATTCAACCAAATGCTCCTTAATGATATTGTTTCTGTAATCAATCCCGCTTATCATAATGTCTTTAAAGATTTCTGTTACGTTCCCATAGTAGTGATACACTCCTCCTTTTGATAAAGTTGTTCCCGCGATGATATCTTCCATAGTTGCCTTTCCTAAGCCCTTTGCGGCAATTACTTTTGTGGCTGAATTCATAATTTCTTTTTTTCTTTCAGCCTCACTAAGCCTCTTCGCAGCAGCCATATAGTACCTCCTCTTTACCGACGTTATCGTCGGTAAAATTATTATACCATAGTTAGGTTTTGCTAATAAGTGGTTATTTGAACTACTTCACAGTTACTTCAAAGTCAACTTCAATATCACTTCAAACAAACTTCAATTTACTTTGAAGTAATTTAAACTCAGCCCGACTTACTGTTATGCATAAAAAATCAGCCCGGGGAATTCACCTCGGACTGACTGTAAGTATATAAAAACTGATTTGATTTACTGTTCTTATGGTATCTCTTATAAAATTATTAAATTGTTTATGCAACTCTAAATTTATCTTCCTAGTTACAAATATGGAGTCATCCCCTGAATATCTTATCAAGTTCTATTGCAAAAGAGGCTTGATGGAAAACTTCATAAAGGAAAGAAAAACAGGTTTTGACTTTGCTTCTGTCAGCAGTCATGCAAGAATTGTAAATGCCAACAGGCTTCAAATACATGCACTTGCTTATAACATATTTAATTGGTTTAGGCGACCCGCATTATCTGCAAATATGAGAAAACAACGCATTGATACTGTCCGTCTAAAACTGCTTAAGGTTACTGCAAAAGTAATTCGTTCAGCAAGGTATATAACATTCAAGCTGTGTAGCAGTTGCCCATATAAGGATGAGTTTTATAATACCCTATCCAATATCAGTAAGCTATGTATACATCTTGAATAACAACTAATAATGAACCTTGACAGCTTGATAACTACCTGTAAACCTTATCTAGGGGAAGTCTGCCCATTTTTAGGTGTATTAAGTCAGTTATAGCGTCATGGGTTAAGTTTAAAGATTTATAGCACTGTACTTAATTTAATTATTGTACCGTGAATAATTCAGGTTTATTTTATCTGTTTTAGTTTTTAATATTGTGTATATATCATAAAAATCTCCATTCCGCGGGCAAGCCGCGGCACAAATAGTAATGAAAGTGTTTTACATCTCAACTCTGTGATTTAAAATATATAACAAGAAGCTATACTACAAAGCACGGGAGGTAAAGTTGTAAAAACTTTCTCTGTTTTAGACAGCATAAAAATCAGTGTAAGTTCTGTCTTTTCAAGCACAAATAAGTGGTATCATGAATCCGTACACTAAGAATTGTTAAAGCTCTTTGTTTTATTGTGTGGCAGTTCAGTCAATGGCTTCTTATCTTTTGCGAAAGGAGTTACACTATGAAAGTTACTTATCAAACCTGTTGTGGTGTCGATGTTCACAAATCTTTTCTTGTTGCCACAATCATCAAAACTACCGCCGGTATTGAACCTTCTTATCAAAAGAAGCGATTCTCTACCTTCAACAATTCTATTTTAGACTTTAAATCGTGGCTTCTTAAAAATGAATGCCATGATGTCTGTATGGAATCCACAGGTAAATACTGGGTTCCTGTCTTTAATCTTCTCGAAGATCAAATCAACGTTACCATTGCTAATCCCAAATGGGTTAAAGCTGTTAAGGGTAACAAGGACGATACCAAAGATTCTAAATGGATTGGAGACTTATTCCGACTGGGACTTGTGAAAAGCAGCTACATTCCTTGTAGGTTGATCCGTATTCTTAGAGAATACACAAGATATCGTTACAAGCTTGTTTCTTGCCGTTCAAGTGAAAAGAATAGATATCAGAATGCTCTTACTGTTTGTAATATCGCATTAGATTCTGTTGTATCCGATATCTTTGGGAAGTCATCCTCATCCATTATCGATTATCTGCTTGAACAATCAGGTACTACGATTAACCATGAAGAAATCTCTTCAAAACTTCTTAAGAGCCTCAAATCCAAAGAAGACGCTGTGATTGAATCTATCGAAGGATATCAGATGACTGATGCCCAGAAATATCGTATGCGCCTAATTCGCGCACATATGGATTATATCACAGCTGAAATCAATGATATAGATAAACAGATTGAATCTTTGATTTCTTCCGATCCTGATTATGATAAAGCTATTCGGTTACTAACTACCATTCCGGGTGTCAAACGTGATAGTGCAATTACTATCATCTCCGAAATTGGTATTGATATGTCTCAGTTTTGTAATTCTAAACGCTTATGTTGTTGGGCAGGTCTTACCCCCGGCAACAATGAATCTGCCGGTAAGAAGAAATCTGTCCGTATTACACGTGCCGGTGTCTACCTCAAACCTGCATTAGTACAGTGTGCTCATGCAGCCGTGAAATCTGACAAGTCTCCTTACTACAAAACGAAATATGAATCCCTTGTTAAACGCCGTGGCAAGAAAAGAGCTGTTATTGCCATTGCCCGTATGATTCTTATAGCCATCTACCGGATGCTGTCTACCGGAGAGGTATGGAATCCAAGCGATCTTTACAAAATCGATATGCCTGCACCTTTAGCTGAAAAACAGAAGGCTAAGGCTATCAAGCAAGCCAAAAAACTTTTACAAAAGGAAGGACTGCTTCCTCCTGATGAACCTTTAGCTTCTTGATCAATCTACTAAATCTATATCCTCAAATAAGTTGCCTACTTAAGACAGCTTATTTAAGTGCGCCGGTTTACGGCTTACCTCTACTTTCTTTCACACTAATCTTTACTTCTGCTATTGTTCTCAGCTCCGGTCAAAACCGTTTGAAGCTTTTCTGATATAACAGATTCCGGAGGATAACTAATAAAAAGTATGGATCTCAGCATTCCACATAGCAGTATATTTACCACCTAATGCCAGAAGTTTTTCATGGGTACCCGACTCTACTACCTTTCCATCAGCCACAACGAGAATCTGATCGGCATTTTTTGTAATAGACAATGTGTGGGCAATCATCACAACAGTCTTGTTTTCCTGCAGAAGATTTGAAATTGCCTGTTTTACGGCGAATTCATTCTCAATGTCCAAAGAAGATGTCGCCTCGTCAAGAAGCAGTATCGGACTGTCTTTCAATATAGCACGTGCTATAGAAAGCCGTTGCCTTTCACCACCTGAAAGCAAATTCCCATTTTCGCCTATAGATGTATCATAGCCTTCTTCCAATTTGTGGATAAACTGGTCACAGTTGGCCTTCTTGCAGGCATTCTCTATTTCTTCATCTGTAGATGACGGTTTTGCATAGCGTATGTTTTCCCGTACTGTATCATTAAACAAGAAAGTGTCCTGGTCTACCATTGATATTAGCGTAAGCACATCTTCTGCATTAGCATTACGGATAGATTGCCCTCCAATGCCGATTTCTCCGCTATCAGGATCATAATACTTTGCAATTAGATTCAGAATCGTTGATTTGCCCGAGCCTGAGTCACCCACGATTGCGGTTAGTCCGTGGTCAGGTATCGAAAAACTAATATTTTTTAGAACAGGTTCCTCCTGCACATATGAAAACGACACATTGCGAAACGATATGCCATGCTCTTTTGGTGAAAAGACCTCTGTACTTTTCGATTCTTCATTTTCTGCCAGCACATTTTTAATATTTGCCTTTGATATCAAGAGATTTCTGTAACTGAACATATCAACCGAAATCGATGCAGTAAGCTTTGCTAAGACCATAGGCAGCATACATAGAAACAGAAAGGTAATGGTACTAATACTGCCTGACTGCCATGGAATGTATCCAATCCACATAGCCAGTGGGACAGTGAGCCAATTTATAATATTAAAAGCAAAATTAACAGGTATGCCATGCGCCTCATATTGATAACTGACTGTGCTGAATTTTCGCAATGTTTCTGTTGTATTCCTATTTTTAGTACCACCCATTCCATATGAACGGAAGGTTTGAATTCCGTCAATGTACTCAACTATCTGTCCTACGGCTTTTGCTGTAACTAAATTCTTCTCCATACCGTATTTTTTCACAATTCGAAACGACAGCCACATTTCGGGTATTAGTATAAAAAGTGAAACCATAAGAATGACTGCAGCAGGAAAATATAGTACACTGACAAAAGCAAACACTATAACGGACAAAACCCCGTTTTTCACAAGGGCTGCAAGCTTGTGCGTAAGAATCTGCTCATAACTATTCACATCTGCAGTCATGATATTTATATATTGTCCTTCTCGTTTTTGGGTAAAACAGGACAATGGAACCTTCCTTAGTTTATCTCCAAGTCCCAGACGGATATTTTTAGATATCTCAGCGCCTCCTATTTGGCTCTGTGTATAGCCAATGCTATAAATGACAAGACGTATCACAAAAATTATTCCTACGAGGCAGGATATACTAAAGATGTTCTTAATATCACTAACTCTCTCATACAGTATTTTAAGCACCATGTAAATGACAATGTAGTTGCTTCCTGAAAGAAGTCCTTCCAAAACAGTCAATATCAGACCGCAGTAAAACCTAGAATTCTTATGGAAAAGATTTTTGTCTGTCATCTTCCTCTTCCTCCTTTCCCATAGGTGATATTTCTTGATAACTCATAGCTTTTCCAGCTTTTTTGATAATATATATTCCGCGAAATCAATTCGTCATGTGTTCCAATATCTGTAATCGTATTATTCTCTACTACCAACACCCTATCGCACATTCTGACCACACTTAGGCGATGTGCAATAATGATGACGGTTTTTCCTTTACAGAGGTTCTTGATTGCCTTGTCAATCTCCATCTGATTTTCCGGATCAGCGGCACTCGTTGCTTCGTCCAAAATAAGAATCGGTGCATTTTTTAAGATTGCCCTTGCAATGGCAATCCGCTGCTTTTCTCCCCCTGAAAATCGGGATCCATAACTTCCGACCTTTGTATCATATCCATCAGGAAGTGACATAATAAAATCATCAATCTGTGCTTTGCTTGCAGCCTCCCTCACCTGCGTAAGAGAAGCATTCGTTCCCATGCAGATATTGTCAAAGACTGAGTCCTGTGTAAGAAAGGTCTTCTGAAATACAATAGATATATTCTGAAGGAGAGTTTCATATCTAATGTTTTTGACATTTTTTCCTCCAATCATAACCTCTCCGCAGTCCACGTCGTAGAAGCGTGCAATAAGTGCTGCAATAGTGCTTTTACCCGCTCCGGATGCTCCCACAACAGCAACCTTTTCACCATCCCTTATGTATAGGCAGCAATTTTCAAGCACATTTGTTTTCCCATCATAAGAAAAGCGCACATCTTTAAGTTCGATATCGTATTTTTCCGGAAAATCGTCTCCACCTTCAAATATCGGAATTCCAAATATTTCTTTTGCTTTTGTAATACCGCTAAACGCCTGTGCGAAGTTTCCTGCAAGTTGCTGAAGCGGAAGTAATTCTGTCAAATATAATGAACCAATATAGGCAAACAGGAGAAATGCACTGGCTGAGATAGATCCCCGCAGAAAAAGTCTTCCTCCAATGGGAACAATTAACAAAAGCCCAGACTCCAACAACAGGATGAACACAGCATACAAAGGAGCAGTCTTTTCCGAAATCTTGTTCCACGCCCTGTTACCGTCAAAAATAGCTTCTGTAAATTTTTTAAATGATTTGCTGCCCATCCGGTATGCCTTAATCAGACGCATTCCGCGGACATATTCGACCATGACAGAATTGAAGCCTTCAAGCGATACGTTAGCCTCAGGCAGCATATCAGACATTTTCTTAAACACTGACATCATCACTGGAATATCCAAAACAAGAGGAATCAGGGAAATAAGTGCCAGTGTTGCATTCACCGTCATAAGATAGGCAAAAATTACGACAGGACCGGTAAGATAGCTGACAAGCTCAGGAATGTTATGTGCGAGACATAACTCTAACTTCTCAATGTTCTCATTCAAGATAGTTTTGATTTCACCTGTACTTCGCTCATTGATGTATCCAAGCGGAATCTTCGCCAGGTGATCTATAATCATACATCTAACCTTGAACAGGGTGTTATAGGCCCCTTTATGCGAGAGTACTCCTGACAGGCCAAGCAGTATCATGCGAAGAATTGTTGTGGTTGTTACCAAAACTATACAATCTGTCAATACTTTCCGTGTGAGCGTTCCAAGAAGGACGGCATCCATCAGGCGATATATGCCGATATATGCTCCGATTACAAACAGTCCACTTAAGAATGCACACAAGACAGAGGCTAATAAATACCATTTATCATTGCCCGCCCATTTAAGCAGTAATTTCACCGGTTTTTCCTGATCCTTATTCAAAAAAATCACCTCCAATATTTTCACCCGCAGCACGAAAGAATAACTGCCTAATCTCTTCCTTATTATCTGCACGGCATTTTAAATCGTTACTTATTTTTCCATCAGAAAATACAAGCATACGACTGCATGTCCTGCAAAAAAATTCATAATCATGTGTAACAACAAATATAATTTTCCTCTGTTCGGAGAGGTCACGCACAATTTTAGCAACTCTTGCCATGCTTTCATAATCCAGTCCACTTGTAGGTTCGTCAAAGATGATTAGTTCTTTTTTACAGACTTGACTCACAGCAACAGCCAATCGTTGCTTTTGTCCACCTGAAAGAGTACCGGGATGCCGTCTAGCAAAATGCGTCAGTCCTAGCACATCCATCACATCTGTGACTACATTTAAATCCGGATTCTTTATTCCAAAGGAACATTCTGCTTCCACACTCTCTGCAAAGAGCTCATAATTTACGTCTTGCATGACCATATAGGCGATCTTCTGCCGTTTTTTCTTCGATATGACTTTGCCATCCCAGAAATAATCCCCTTTTGTCTCTCTATGCAATCCGCAAAGAGACCGTGAAAATGTTGTTTTTCCTGTGCCATTTTCCCCAATAAGTGCTATTACCTCTCCCCTTGAAATTTTTACACTAATATTTTCTACCACGGATTTTTTCCTGTAGAACAGAGAGACATCTTCTAGCTCTAGTTTTACCTCCTGTTCTTTTTCTATGATTATCTCAGGAACCTCTCTTAGTAAGTCAATCGTTCGAAGGCCCATACACCTGCGCTCTTCATCTGTCAAAGCCTCGAACTCTTTGACAGAGTAAACCTTTTTTATCTGACCCTCATCAAGTACTATGACTCGGTCAGCGATACCCATCAGGTAATATAGCCTATGCTCGACAATTAAAACCGTCTTTCCCTGAGCCTTAAGCCTTTTAATATGCTCCCTTAAAGCAACCACTGATTCCATGTCCAGATTGGATGACGGTTCATCCAAGAGATAGACAGAAGGATTCATGGCATATACGGAGGCAAAAGCAATCTTCTGCTTTTCTCCTCCTGAAAGAGAGAAAATATTTCTTCCCCGTAGATTTTCAATCTCCAAATCCTTTGTGGCAGCCTCAACTTTTTCTTCAATCTGTTCCCTTGGTAACGCTAGATTTTCCACTCCAAAAGCAATTTCACTGTCTGTGTCTACATTAAAGAACTGTGTCCTTGGATTCTGAAATACCGAGCCGACCAGGGACGCAGTTTCATACATCGGCATTTTCGATATGTCCCTCCCGTCAAGCAGAACTTCTCCTGTCAGCTTACCGGGATAAAAATGTGGGATAAGCCCATTTACAAGGCGCGTCAACGTGGATTTTCCGCATCCGCTTTTCCCACAGAGAAGGACGCATTCCCCATCATTTACTGTCAAATTGATGTCATGCAAATTATCTATTTCCTGTGTATCTTCCTGCTCCATGTTTAAGTCATACGAGAAAGATACATGCTTAAACTCAATCATACGCTACACTATCCTTTCCCAAGCAAAACCCAAAGCAAGTACGCAGACCGCAAGAACCATAACTGCCCAGTCTCTTCCCCGCAAGTATATCCGAAGAAGGCAGGTACGTGGTCTTGGGTTCTCTATCCCGCGTGTGAGTGCTGCAGCAGATAATTCATCTGCTGCATTTGAAGCCGTCATCAGCAATGGAACATACAGACATTCAACTGTCATTGCAGGTTTTTTAAGGAATCCAAGAACTGAAGGAGTTACATCCCTAAGCCTCATGGCGTCTTTGATATAACCCCAGTCTTCACGAACCGTGGGAATATATCTAAGCATAACCGCCAAAGGAATAACCACCTTATTAGGAATATGCGCCTTATTCATTGCGGTTAAAAACTCACTCACCTTTGTTGTGGAAAGAATAATGCCTGCTAAGAAAACACAGGGGTAGACTGCATAAAACAAGCCTAGCCATGATGTAAACACAGTGTAAAGCACCCCTTTTTCAAGTGACATAATAAACAGCGTCAACATGCAAAAGGCACCATAAAATGCCGCGCATAAAAGTGACCTGAGAACTTTCCCACTTGCACATCCAAATACTACAATTGCAAAAACAAGCACACTCTCGTACAGAAGCGACGGAGCAATTGTTGCTGAAATTACGCATAAAATCAGCAAAATGATTTTTGTGCGTGGGTCAAACTGTATCCCGGTACTGTTTCTAGTGTATTCTCTTAAAATCATGCAGTTATTCCCGCTTTTTCAAATTGTTTCTTCAATAGTTTACTTCCGACAAAACCACTGAAAAGAGCCACTAAAACTGTACCTGCAAACATAGTTATCAAAATAAAATTGTTAACTGAAGCTGCCATTGTATCCAGATACTCATGAGGTGTACCTTTCTCCAGCATCCTACTCACCCAAGCCTTAGGATTGATGAAATATGCAATATATGACCCAGTTCCTCCGAGGCAGAAAACAATGTAGGAAAGAATGTTGATTTTTATGTTCCTATAGCGTCCTGTCCCTGCCACAAATTCCGCCAGTACGCTTCCGGCCAGATATCCGATAGTCATGCCTATATGCATACCGGTCACATAACAAAATATTGCCATCAACAGTCCTGCGGTAAAGATTGGTCCGGGTTTTGGTACTTTCGCAATCAGCAAAAGATGCACAGGTCCTGCAAGAAAAGCACCACCTACCGGATAATAAAAGGTTAAGGCCGGAAACATTGCAAATGGCCCTCCGCTCAAAGAGATGCATATAAAAATAATTGCAGAAAAAATACCTACCGTAATAAGTTCCTTAATCGTAAGTTTCTGTTTCTTGATGTTTGTTTCATTTGTCATAACTAATGACCCCCTTTATGCTAGTGTATTGATATTTTATAGATACTGTGGTAATATTCAGTTAAATATAACTAATAGTGTAAATAGTATAGAATAACAAGGAAAGCAATACAATATGACCAAGAGTTATTTGCCTGATATGTATGAAATAATGTCCGATATGTATGATTTTGATGTGATTATATGGAAATAAACGAATTTTATAAAGAATGGCTTACCCACAGCGGATTTGTTGAAGTAGAGTCATCTCCTGACTTTAGCCCTGCAGGAAAATTGTATCTCGCTCCGAAGGAAGTTGCCTGTGGATATTACTGGGTCTATGGAGAAAAAGATTTGTTTGATATTAAAATCCATGATTTCTATTTTTTTGAAGATAGCTTTGTATCTCTTAATACCCCAGAATGTCTAAGCATTACCTACTATGATTCTGTGTCCGGAGAGGAGTTAACTCCTTACCGCCGCTTAACCGCAGGATGTGTAAAAACCTTTTACGGAGGGCATGATGAATATAAATCCATTATGCATAAAAATATCCCGATTCGTTCTGTGGGAATAGAGGTATTTCCTGCATATTATGAAAAATATCTGAAAGAAAGCTATCCCGATGACTACCTGTCTCCGCATGAGGCTTTTATCCGCGTTGGACAGACACTTGACTTCCTGGAAATGTCACATCTTTTGCGTCAGGTTTGGGATTATAAGGGAAACGGCATACCGGCCAAGTTGTTCTATGAGGCCAAGGTCGCTGAAGCTGTCTCTCTTGTTTATGAACGCGGAAAGAAAAGTAAAAATGATCCTTGTGTACGAATTTCTAGGCAGGACATTGATGCATTGAACAATGTTGCCTCATATATCAATGACCATTTCAACTCGGACCTTCCACTTGATATGCTCGCACGAATAGCCTGTATGGGTACAACAAAGTTGAAGAACTCTTTTAAGCACATATATAGCTGCACAATTTCTGAATACATCAGACAGCGACGTATGAGCCATGCGGAAATGCTCTTAACGTCTACAGACCTTACAATCGAACAGGTTGCCTTGGCTGTGGGATATTCTAATGCAGGAAGATTTGCGGCAAATTTTAAAAACAATACAGGGCTGTTTCCATCTGAATACCGCAAAATGGCGCTAAGGAAATAATAACGAACGGATTCAGACATTAAACTTACTGGTAACTTGTGTCAGCTCACCATACAGAGAACTTCGTTATACTCGTTCTCCAACCGGCAGCCCTTGCAATCATAAATTTGATAAGCTAACACATCAGCCACATGTGGGCAGGGGGGCTGTCTTTAATTTGGTATTCGGGTTGTTATTTGCATAAATTTAAGGTATCAGCTACGAATGATAAATTCTAAGCGAGCGCATTAGGCGGAGCGAAGCAGATGCCGGAGCGAGTATGAAATGTTATCATTCGTAGCGTCACTTAGGCTAGCTTATATAACCCTGCAAATTTCTGTGCCTCATCTAAATGACTTAAATCTCCGTTAATGCTTTTTACAATAAGCTTTTTATTTCTTGCCAGACTATCTGCTTCTAAAGTCAATCTATTATTTTCTGCGTGAAAAACCTCTGGCTCAATATAACCAGAACTCATCAGGCTTGTTAGAACTGTTGCCTGTTCCGCATTTTTTTCGATCTGCTCTTCCAAGGTTAATACCTGTTTTAGTCTTTGCTTATTGTTTGTTCCTTTAAGACCCATAACAAAAGGTTTCAGAACTTGGTCATGTGCAGTCTGCAGTTTACGAATCATTCTAAGAAATGCAGTCTTTATATCCTCATCACGAATATACATCATTGAACAAGCATTTTTATCTGTAATATGTCCATTACAGCACCAAGCCACGTAATCTCCACTTGGTTTGTAGTGCTGTCTCCTCTTGAAGGTCGCTCCACATTCACCACAGTAGATTTTTCCTGAAAATACATATTTACTTTGGTATTTCCCTGTACCTTTTTCAATGCTTTTTTCTCTTCCTCTTTAATATTGAATTTACAATCTAAGTGTAACAAATGAATAATGACTCATTGTTTCCGGTAAAATGGTGTTTGCTAAAACATCCAAATACCAGGAAGCACAATGAGTCATTACAAACATATTACACCATAGAAGCGTGAAAAGATACTACTTCTCCATTCACAAAATTGTACAATTACATATATTGCTGACAGCATTGGTAGAGATAAGTCAACAATCTCTCGTGAGTTATCTCGTAATACTGTGGATAATAAGTATATGTATAATCTTTTGTAGCTCTCTGTTTTTGGATTATCGTTACATTTTCATCTATATCTTTTCTTCCGTTCATAGATATTCTCCAAAAATATTTTAGTATAATTATCCTTTAGCCTGAATTATTCACGGTACAATAATTAAATTAAGTACCGTGCTATAAATCTTTAAACTTAACCCATGACGCTATAACTGACTTAATACACCTAAAAATAGGCAGACTTCCCCTGTGTAGAGTTTACAAGTAGTTATCAAGCTGTCAAGGTTCATTATTAGTTGTTACTCAAGCTGTATACATAGCTTACTAGGTGAAAGCAATATTTTGTTAAAATATAGTAATTATGTGGCTTTAAGCCACTTTCATGGAGTTACCATGAATAATCTAGGCTTATATATCAAAATGAATAAAAAAATCAGCCCGTAGCTATCCCGGACTGACTTTCAATAAATAATCTTATATTAAACTACATCATTCAATACTTACCATGCTATGATTTGTCTTATAAAACGCCGCTCTTGATAACTTACTCTTTTCTAAATACCCGTTTTTTTCAAGATTAGCCAAAACTTTCTTTCTAAAATATGTTGAATCACTGATTTCCAAGTATTCCACTATCTCAGAGACCTTATGTGCTCTATGATAACAAAATGACAGTACCTTTTTATCAAGCTCCGTCCCTTGTGGAACAGGCTGAAAGCTAATATTTGGTACATCATTATTTTCAATACCTCTATCATATGTCAGATCCGGCAATACCAATGTAAAGTGGTCGGACTTTGAATAAATATATGGCTTATGTACTTCATCCGCCGACTTATACTCCTCTACTATCTTATCAAAGCCTGTACCTGCCGCCTCCATTACATTACATAAAACTAAAACTCCTGATATTATTTCATTTCTTCTCTTTGAAATAATTGTAGATAAATCATATGTTTTGCCAAGTTTCTCACCTCTGTAAAAACCTCCGGGTGATGATATTTCCAATCTGTCCTTAAACATATCGACTTGAATTTGTGTTCCGTCCAGATAATAATCTCTATGAGCAATTGCATTTATTACACCTTCAAATAGGGCCCTTGCCGGATATGAATCAATATCTACTCTACCTTCATCCAGCTTTATAATACTATGATTCATTCTTTGATTTACAAAGTCAATAATATAACTTATACTCGCTATTACATTCCCTTTAAAGCGATTAATAGTAACGACTCTGTCGCTCCCCTTATTTGATCCGGAAAATACGGAGCACTGTACATCGGTTTTGTTACCCTTATAATCATCTTGAAATAAAACTGCACCGTTAGACAAATAACCTTCTTCATTAAAAAATCCTAATGACTGTAATGCCTTATCTTTCAAAGTCTTACCATTATTATATTTCTTATAGAACTCTCTAAGCATTGAAAAATTTTCAGGATTATATTTAATGTCAGATATTAAGATATCATATTGTGTATTTTTACTTCTTACACTCATATCTATGATTTCTTCATAAGTTGCTCCATTTGTAAATCCGTCACGCCTCATAAAAATAGCCGGAATATTTTTATATTTTAGAATTACGGGCTTTATAGTAGATTCTTCTATACTCACCTTTATTATAAATCGTTCATTTCCACGCATCTCATAACTTAAAAACGAAATTTTCATTTGTGGTCTTGGTGTCAAATGCTCATTTACCTGATTATTAAAATAATTTCTTTCATTATCAGCTGCTTTCCTGTCAAAACCTATCAGTTTATTAGTCTTATCCTCAACTCCGATATAGAAATCTCCACCTGATGTATTTGCAAATCCGGCAATACTTTTAAGCCAACCAACGACATCTTCTCTGTTTAAAACTGCTTTACACTCAAGCTTATCACTTTCCGGCCTTATATCACCTGTTATCTCCTCCAAAAACATATTCTACACTCCTTGTTTGAACTACTTCAATGTTACTTCATTATAACTTCAAAGTCAACTTCAATATCACTTCAAACAAACTTCAATTTACATTGAAGTAATTTAAACTTAGCCCGACTTACTGTTATGCATAAAAAATCAGCCCGGGGAATCACCCCGGACTGACTGTAAGTATATATCTCTATTAATCATCTACCTCTACACTGCTGGAGACTATAGCTTCGTTTGAAACATTGATATCATATTCATATTCCAAGTTTCCAACTTTGAACTCGATCTCATAAACTTTAACACCATTTTCATAATCAAGTTTAGCCTTTTTAAATCTTGCCGATCCGACTCCTGCGTGTGAAAGTGCTATCTGCTTTGCTCTTTCTACCGAAATCTCTGAAGTTTGAGTATTAGCCGCTGCTGTACTTGGCTGTGTAGGAATAACATAGTTCTCAAGCTCAAGTTCCACTTTAACAAAAGTCACGTCCTTTTCCGCCAATTTTGCGTGTGCAAGCGCAATTCTTTTAGCCTCATCAGCTGTTATTTTCTTTGTTGCTTTATATGATTTGGATACTTTTGACTTGGCAACAAAGCTGCTTCTATAATATGGAACACCTGTCATTCCTGCTACAAATAACATGCAAGTTACTGTAGCCGCACCTATAAAACCTTTACTT
Organism: Lachnospiraceae bacterium oral taxon 096; assembly: GCA_018141845.1. NCBI lineage: Bacteria > Bacillati > Bacillota > Clostridia > Lachnospirales > Lachnospiraceae > Lachnospiraceae bacterium oral taxon 096. The sequence goes on from CP073340.1 coordinate 75,320, forward strand.
AATTTATTAAACTTTTTCATATTTTCCATCCTTTCCGTGTATAGTGAAAATAATTTTACCAATCTGTTAATACAAGCGTTTTTTCAAAAGGTCATGAGTTCTTAGTAAATTTATCATCCACCGTCGACGTTTATATGGATAATACTGTCTTTTTTAAGTTCTCTTATTTACCCTTTCACTATATTAATGCACGAGGATAGCATTTTATTGCATTGTTTTTAAATTTTTTTATTTTTTCAATATTATAGCTTTTATCCCCCCTCATAAGATATTACATAATGCATATTTTCAGGTGTTGTAATTTTAATATCTTCTACTTCAAATTTCCCGGTTAATCCGTCTGCCATAGCTGTTTGATGGAAATGCGATAAAGCTATACCAAGATCCAAATGTTTTATCTTTCTCATATCTTCATTTATATTGTTCTTATAATCGCAAAAGAAGTGGAATTTGTTTCCTTCCTTTACTACAGCCCAAGGTTGAGCATTTGTAGAGCTTGGTGCCAATCTTAGCATTTCAAGTGACTGTTCATATGTTCCTGCATCATCCTTTGATAAGGGATGAGCAAAATCATTTAAGAAAAAGATTTTCTCCCAAGCCTTTCTGTTTTTTGAACCAAGCCCTACTCTTGTAAGTTTTTCTACAAGTGATTTCTTTTCGGAAGGATATCCTATCGGGCTGATGCATGGAAACAGATCATCTGAAGAAATTTCCATTACCTTTTCAAAGTTCTTTCTGCTGAAAGTCGCAGCAAGCCAGACTGTTCCAAGTCCCATCTGTGTAGCATTCAGTACCAAATTTTCAAATTGATATCCTACCGCCTCCATTGCAAATGGTTCATCTTTTACTGTTATAGCAAGGTAATCTTTGGCGCCTTTAATAGTTCCATAAGTACCAAGCTGAACACCGTCAGCACCTGAATCCTTGCTGATATACTGTACTTTGACATTGACATCAAAAGGATTTGTTAACCCATTATTTATCTCCAAAAGTCTGTTCTTGTCGTCTTTACTCAATGACTTATCTTCAAAACTTCTTGTACTTACACGCTTTTTCACAGCTTCCTTTACATCTATATCTAATTTATCCACTTCTTTAAATTGCATCTTATCTCCTTACATAGTAATAACTGTTTTACCCTTGGAACGACCATTTGCTACCCTATTTAATGCCGAGTTCACTTCTTTCAAAGTATATACTGTATCTATAGACGGCTTTATCTTTAACTTTTCAAATAAGTCAGCTACTTCCTGTAACTGTTTTCCGTTTGATTCAACAAAAATGAAGTCATAGGAAATCCCGTATTTTCCTGCCAATTTATCAAACTTACTTCCCGCAAAGCCAAGAATTATCTGCTTCCACATCGGTAATCTCATTCTCTTAGCAAAGTCTCCATTTGGCATTGCTCTAAGAGAAACCATCTTCCCTCCTTTTTTGAGAATCTGCATCTGTTTCTCGGTTTCATTTCCACCAAGAGTATCCAGTACATAATCAATATTTGATAAAGACTTACTGTAATCTTCTGTTTTATAATCAATAAATCTGCTTGCACCAAGTTCTAAAACTCTGTCTTTATTTTCTGCACTTCCGTTTGTAATAACCTCAAGTCCCTTTGCTTTAGCAATAGGGATAGCCATTGCACCGACACTTCCTGTACCTCCTGAAATAAAGATAGTTTTTCCTTTTTCCGCTTTCATAAGCTCCAATGCTTGCATTATAGTAAGTGCTGTCAATGGTACTGCCGACGCCTCTACATCTGAAAGATACTCCGGTACCTTTGCAAGTGCATTCTCATTTACAGCCACATATTCTGCAAATGCTCCAATTTTATCAAGTGGCAGCCTTGCAAAAACACGATCATTAACTTTGAATTTAGATACCTTTGCTCCCACTTTTTCAACTACACCTACAAATTCATTACCTGCAACTATAGGTAGTTTATATGGAACTATCATTTTTACTTCTCCACGAGAGATCATATTATCAAGCGGATTTACACCTGCTGCAGATACTCTTACAAGTACATCTCTCTCTCCTATAATCGGTATATCTAAACTAACCATTTTTACTGAAATATTATTTTTATTATATTGTTCTACCTGTGCCGCTCTCATTTTTCACCTCTACTTATTCTTCTTATTATAATTCTCATACATATCTTCAATTAATGCCTTGAGTGTTTTGTTCTTTAAATTTAAAAGTAATTGTTTCTCTGACTCTTCAAATATTAGAAGTAAAGCTTCCTTGATATTTGCTCCAACAGGACATTCTTTATTTGCTGTATCATGAATATGCAACAGATCTTTCTCCGGATAAACTGCTGAATATACTATGTCTAATGTAAGCTTATCCGATTTTACTTTTAAGCTCATTCCCTTTTTTCCCTGCCGACTCTCTATAATGTTCGCATCCTTTAGTAATGTAATTATTTTCCTAATGTGACTGGCATTTGTTCCCACACTCTTTGCCAAAAGCTCTGAGGTAACAACATTTTCAGTCTCCTCTATATATACCAATATATGTAATGCTATTGAAAATTTAGTATCCATATCTTTCCCTTTCTTAAATTTATTTTAGTAGTATAACTTGTACTTGTATCTGCGTCAAGTATAAATCGAATTGCAATCCTACATCTACACACTATAAAAAGGGGATGTGAAAAACTCTATTGAGTTTTTTCGCATCCCCTTTTTGCAATTATTGTGTATAAATGACTGAAATTATACACAAAAAAAGTGCACTCCCCCTACCCCATAGAAATTCTTTTTTTGAATCTATGCGGCAGTTCTGTTTCTTGTCTTTTTTTTCTGATATTTATATAAATTATGGCCTATCGCCACGAGTAAAACTTCCAGTTTGACTGAATGAATACCTCTTCTGACAATTCTCTTGTACCAACGGTCGTTTTTCATAATTCCGAAAGTACCTTCTGCTTGTATCGAACGGTTCATTCTTAATAACGCACCGTGGATACTTTCCAGGTTTTCGATTACTTCCTGATGCATGGAAGTTAGTTCCTGATTGATCTGAACGGTTCGATTCTTATCTGTCTTCTTACATTTCTTTGCATACGGACATCCGCTACAGTCTTCGCATTCATACAGTTCTTCCTTGAGCCTGTACTGATTTCCCCTCACATTTTTTCTGTATAAAAAAACGGAATGCTTTATCGTTAGGACATCTCATGACTCCTTGCTCATCAATTCTGAAATTAACTGCATGAAATGGATCTTCATGATATTTCCGATCCTTAGTTTCCTTTTTAAACATTGGAAATTTCATATACTTTTCAATTCCGTTCTGTTCACAGAAAATATAATTGTTGTATGAGGCATATCCGGCATCTGCCACAGGATATTTGGGATAGAATCCATAAGTTTGTTTGAAGTGCTCCATCAAAGGAACGAAGCAATCCATATCCGAACGATACCGGTTCACGTCAACAACTGTAATATATTCATCTGCTACACCAATCTGTACATTATATGCCGGCAGAAGCTGATCATTGCCCATGTAATCCGTTTTGATACGCATAAAGGTAGCGGAGGTATCTGTTTTAGAGTAACTGTTTCTGTCAGGACCACAGATTTCCATTTTTTGTATGTATTCTTGAAGTTTCTGACAGAAAGTAGTCAAGTGTTCATAATGACGCTGTTCTTTGGATTTTCGCTTTCCGCTTCCGTAAACAAATGTACTGGTATCCAGTTCCCATAAAAGTACCAGCTGCTCAACGATTTCATTCAGATAATCCGGTACATACTCCGGGTTTGTTGTGATCTGCACCCCACTCCATGCGATTTCTGTATTAATTTCCTCAATCTCCGCAGTGATTTTTTCGTAAAGCTTGTAACGAAACTTTTCGGTAGTCTTCTTCCATACCCAGGTATACTTGTTTGCGTTTGCTTCAAACTTGGAGCCGTCAATGTAGAGATGTTGCAGATCTACATGCTCCTCGTTAAAGATAGCATGATTGATATCGTTAAAAATATTTTCAATCTTATCTTTAAGTATTTTATTGATGAAATATCCAAAGGTTCTGTATGATGGAGTCCGGTGATCCATGAGATACATGAACCTGATATTAACTTTGCAGTTGTCTTCCAGTTTTCTCAGAGAGCAGTAACCGCTAGTCATAAATCCGAAAAGTACTGTTTTTAACATATTGACCGGATGATATCTGCGTCGTCCGGTTGTGTACTCCGGAATATCCGTCAGATACTTGTTTAAATCGATTCCTCCTATCAATCTGTCAAATGTTAAAACAGGATCCAGCAGATCCAAACAATCTGAAAAAAACAGTGGTAAATATCCTTGTTTTGAATTACAATAAGTATTGTGTAAAGTTTTTTCATTGCAAGTTAATTTTACCACAAAAATAGGACCTTTCGCATGATGATATGTACCCTCTTTACTGGACACCCAGTAAGGAGGGTATTTTTCATGCGTTACAGTCATGAGTATAAGTTAGAGTGTATCGAGCTATATCGACAAGGAATCTGGCCTGAAACACCAGAAGGGATAAAAATAACAAGATTTCGTAAAATGATTCGATACTGGGTTCGTATCGAAGAACAAAATGGTCCAGATGCTTTAAAGCACTTAGGTAATAACAAAGTGTGGACCCCTGAAGCAAAATATGAATTAGTTGCTAAAGTATTAGCAGGACAATCCAACAATTCAGTTGCTATTTCTGCGGGTATCGGCGATGGAATGCTATATATGTGGGTTCGCAAATACAAAGAATTAGGTTACAATGGTCTTGTGAATAAAAAGAAAGGTCGCAAGAGCAAGAACCCTGATATGAAAAAGAAAACGATTGAGCCCAAGCCTTTAACTGAATCAGAACGTGAAGAGTTAATCAGACTAAGAGCAGAAATTGCGGCAATGAAAGCTGATATTGAAGTAGTAAAAAAAAGGATCGCCTTGAGACAAGAAAGATGGGCTGCGCAACTCAAGGCGAAAAAGCAGCAATCATCAAAGCACTCAGAGAAGAAGGATACCAATTAAAGCACCTATTAAAAGGTTTAAATATGCCTAAATCAACTTACTACTACGAAATCAGTAAAGTTGATACTGTAGGCTTTAGAAATGCTGAACTCACTGAAGAAATCAAGAAAATATTTGATCAGCATAAAGACAGATATGGTGTAAGAAGAGTGTATAGAGAACTCTTAAGATGTGGAAATATTGTTAATCACAAAAGAGTACAACGCATCATGCATTCACTTGGATTGTAAGGCAAAAGGCCTAAAGAGAAATATCATTCATTCAAGGGCGAAGTAGGCAAAGTAGCACCAAACATAATAGATAGGGACTTTACAGCGACAGCACCACTTCAGAAGTGGACAACTGATGTATCTCAGTTTAACTTTTCATGGGGAAAGTGTTATCTTTCTCCGATAATTGACATGTACACAAATGAAGTTATTTCATATGATTTATCGATGAGTCCAAACCTAAATCAAATCAAGAGAATGTTAGAGACGACGTTTAAAAAGTTCAAATCACTTACAGGATTAATATTTCATTCAGATATTTGAGAGTTTCTCAAAAGCACTAGATGAATACATAAATTATTACAACAATGAAAGAATACAACGGAAAACAAAATGGATGCCACCTGTAAAGTACAGGATAACATCCATGTGTTCCGCTTAGTTCATAACATGTGTCCAGGATTCTGGGTACATATCATGAACGAATGGTCCTATTTCTTTTAGGGACTTATTTCACAGCCCCTTTTTTCTTACCTTGGTCTTTTATTGAGAGCATATCCAATAACCGCACCAACAATTCCTCCAACAATATGAGCCATATTAGAAATATTGTCATTCACCGTGATTCCTTGAAAAATCTGCTGCCCAATATAAATCACCGCAACCAAAATAAAGGTAAGCGGAATCTCTCCCTCCCGAAATCCTGTAAACGAAGACAAAAGAATAAAAGAAAATACAACACCACTGGCTCCACATAGTGCAACACTCGGGAAAAAAATATAATTCACAATCCCCGTTACTAGGGCCGTCATAAGAATAATCTCAACAATCGTTTTTGAACCATACTTTTCTTCCAACATCGGCCCAAGGAGCAATAAATAAGACGCATTGCCAATCAAATGTTCCCATCCACTGTGCCCAAGGACATGGGTAAAAAATCGAAGATAGGTCAAAGGACTAAACAAAGAAGAATGATAGGTCATAAATAACAAGGTCGTACTTCTTCTGTGCGTTCCAATACTCATGAGTAAAACCAGTAGACAAAGCAATACAAAGGTAAGTACTACAGGTGAATTATATGAAATTTTGAATCTCGTCTTCATCTAAACTCCCCTCCTCTATAGACTCAACAATATCGAACATCTCATCCAATAAATTATTTTCATCTATAAAAATTCTTCTATTTTCTCTCAAATTTTTTCCAAGAATTTCTCTCTTTCCAAATGCAAAATCGGCATTTTCCATCATTGGCAAATCCATTTCACTATCTCCTGCTGCAACAACATAGTTTGGCAAAAACCTTTCCTTCAACCTGCACAATGCTTCTCCTTTATTAAACTCTGGGGGCAAAAAGTAGATTTTTCTCCCCGACGAAACAACATGAAGTATGGTCCTCTCTCTATACCTCTCCACCTTCTTTGCAATATCCACACCATCCTTGCAATACAAAAAAACATACATCCCATCGACAAATTTGCAGCGAATATACTCCTCTTCTTTCTCAAGAAATTCTAATACTCTATTTAATTCGCCTTGATACTTTCTAACTATTCTTGTGCTCTCCTGTAACCACACATCATCCTTTACTCCATTTTTCAAAAGAATGGCTCCATTGGTCGTCAGGGCATATTCTGGCACAACCATCTTCTCCCACTGTATTCTTTGATATTGCTCTATGGATCTCGTTGTAATTGGAATAAATTCCACCTTGTCGTTTAAAAGCACCAGTTTTTTTACTGCATCCTTACAAATAAATCCCTGCTCTCTGCCTTTAAATATCTCCACACAAATATCATCCTCTCTTCTATATTTGTACGAATGAATCAGTGTATTATCTAAGTCGCAGGCTACCAAAATTTTTTTCATCTATGTATCGGCAAGTGATCGAATAAGTCCACAAGCTCTGTAGTGTTTCAAAGGATACTCTACCACTTCCACTCCCTTCTCTCTTGCTAGTTGGTACAAATGTCCTAGGTGCTCCTCATCATCTAAGCTATGCACTAAGATCTTCCACGGAAGCCGTCGAAGCAATACTCTTGTCGCTTCCCCAATACTTGGCTTAATAAGATTGATATCCCTTATTTGAAATTGCTCTGCAATCTCTCTTACTTCCTCAAGAGCGGATTGATCACATTTTTCTTCTCGTTGACTTCGGTTGTCATCGCCAATATCTTTCATTACAAAATGACTTTGAATGGACTCGATGAAGTGGTAAGTAACATCCCTTTCTTCCAATTCCTGATAAAAAACAGCACCGTGATAGTCATTGGGTCCGATAATATCGGATCTCAAAAAAGTACGGCTCAAAAGCCCAGAGACGGTTGAATTGAGGCACGAACTTGCAATCAAAAAATCATCCTGTGTTCCCGATACTTGAGCTATATTGGCAGGATCTGACAAAACAGCAAGTCCTGAATCAAGACCTGGAAATTCAGCCATGGCATGAATTAATTCTCTCTGTATTGCTCCCTTTCCAGTCCAGCCATCAACAAATTGAATATCCTTGCTAGCATGCCTAGAAAGAATATAATTTAAGGCATTTTTATCAATTCCTCTTCCTCGAATGATAGAAAGGGTATAATGATCAATCTCCACACCATATTTTTGTTTGATATAGCGTTTAATCAAAATTCCCACTGGCGTTCCTGCTCTTGCAAGCGAAACAACAGCGACCTCTTTTCCCCTCTTCTTCCATATTTTTTGTGCAACAGAAGCTACTGCATCCGCAGTAATTTGACCATACCGAGTTAAGGCATCCTCAAATGCATCTTGATAGTCCTTTGATGGTTCATATTCAATGGGCAACATTTCACAATAATGTCGCCCACCTTGAATAGCTCTTTCCCTTTCCTGCGTACTCTGCGGTCTAACTAGACCTGTGATATCTTTTAGCAAAAGAATAACATCCTCATCCTTATATGTACTAAACAATGCCCTACCCCCTGACCAAAAGTATATGATGATTTCCACTAAGTTTTAATGCCAAAATCATCGATTCCAGCGAAGAATCTGCAATCTCTCTACTGTCAGTAACGATAATCACCTGATCATACTTTCTCAAATTATAAATATAAGTTATGCGATTGCTGTCATAAAGGCTCTTTAACTTATATCCATTTTGAATTGGATACTCCTGATCTTTTGCAATTCCAATAGGACTTCTGGTCGTAGAATGTGTAAACACCTTCACACCAGAATAATGATTGCTATTTTCTATTTCTCGTCCTAAAATCATCGCAGGATACATACACTCTTCTGTGCCCAGCACAAGAATCGATCGATTATCCAAGTCAAATTTTACTTCATCCAAAATGCTTCTGGCAAAACCAACACAATGGTGAGAATACTCTCTGGCTCTCACACCCTTTCTTGGATCAAGTAGTTTCCTCTTTGCCTGCAACTGTTCAAAACAAAGCCCTGTATCCTTTGTGTCCTCTGCATCAATGTAACTTTCTGGCTCCTTCGCCTCTTCTATATTGTACTTTTTTACAAGATTTTCATAGTCCATGCATTCCAGATTCAATATGGATACACACTCTATTTTCTGTTGTGCCATATTGAACTGATTTTCTTTGGAGAGGCGTTGAATAATGGAAGCGGCCACAAGATTTTTACCCGCCAATGTCGGATGCTTTATCCTTAATTGCTGAACAAAATTAAGGATGGTCTTTCCTGTAGATATTTCATCATCCACAAAGACAATGGTGTCGGTTTTCCTGATCCACCTGCCCAAATTTGACGCATCCAATTTTTGTTCAACTGCATGACTATGTTCTTCACGAAATTCAATCCATGACAAAACCTCTGATAACTCTTCTCTTGTCGTATGAATATAGATACAATCACAAGAATCTTGAATTTTAGCAACTTCCTCTGCCACACCCATTCCGACGGCTGTGGCCGTCTCTGCAAATCCAATGACAAGTTTTACACCCCCAAAGACTTGACTCACCTTTTTCCCCAGTGCATGAAATAAATCTATTGCCTCGCTTGGATGAACACTTAAATGCTTTCCCTGCAAGGGATCCACTAGCAAATACGATCGCTTTGTATTGTGAAATCTCTTTGCAAGTCGCAACACATCTGCCTCTGTGTATTCTCTTTCCTTTTCTTCTGCTTTGATTCCATAAATATTTCCAAGCATCACCATCTTCTTCGCCCATTTTCCATGAACCTTGACTTCATTCATCCGACTTCCATCTTCACTCTTTTCCACGCCAAGGCAACGATTATCCCACGACAATATCTTCATCGCATCATCATAATCTGACCTTTTTACCTTCATACTCTCATAAATCATAGGAAGTTGCGTCGGATAAATCGCTGTCTTTCCAATAAAACCATTGAGTTGATCCAATACAAGTTCCCTCTCTAGCCCTACATCCCATTTTCCATCTCTTTCCATGCCAAAATACTCCCACACAGGAGCAGAAACAACATAGTCAGATGAAAAAATGTTAATGATGTCAACAAAGATATCTCTAATCACACCAATGTCATAGATACTCTGATTCACTGAACGCCTCAATCCATACAGATTGCAAAAATCATTTCCCCCGACTCTCACATTCAACACATATTCCTGGATGGTATCTAGAGCTTCCTTTATTCTCAGTAAAGCTTTGACTCTTGTTCCCACTTCAGCCACCATTCGACTTTCAAGAATAGGCATAATATATATCTTTTTTACTACACTCTTTGGATTGGTGGCATTGATTTCCTTTGTTATGGCCAGATACTCATCCATATTGGATAAATCAAATTTTGGTAAAATATACCCCGTAATAATATCTTGATATGAAGCATATAATTTTAAAATATGTTTCATATGTTTTGGATTTCTTATCCTAATAAAAATCAAAGGAAGTGAATCTTTGTCACCTCCCTTTTCAAATTCAACTAACTCAGCTAAAATATCCCCTAAGTTTTTCTCAGCCTCATCCAAAAAATCATCTTGAATAGCATCTTCCAAACAAAAAGCCAAAGAAGTTAAATGTGAAAATGCCCTATCTTTTATTTTTTGAATGATATTCTTATTCACCGATGGCAAATACAATAGACCACCTAAAGAATATTGCATACGCATTTTCTCGTCGTTCACCTTGTCACTCCTATTCACTTTTTCTTATTTTGTTTGCCCCCTCGGTCCAATATCCATGACAACCTTATTCCCTCTGTATCCGATTCTATTCTCAGAATTTGGTGCACTGTACATTTCCAGTGCAGATACTTCAAATGTATTTCTCATCTCTCCATACACTATCTCTCCAAAGCAGAGCGTATAACTTCTGTCATTTGCACTTGTGTCCTCGGCGGGTATTTCAATGACCTGATCGCCATTTTTGATTCGGACATACACTCCATATCGATGAAATGAACCCGTGCCATTTTCCAATGCAGAATACGAACTCACCGCCACAGATGCAATATCAGGATGCCAAGTAATGTCGATATGCTCCAATTTTCCAGGGCATGTCACATCCCCACCATGCCTTACTGCTCCATCGGGTGTCTGCAGCGATTCATCGGCATTGGCCGCCCCAATATAGATCAACTTGCCATTTCGATATCGCACCAATGCCTTTAGATCATAATCCTTTCCCTTTGCCTTCCAGCCATTTTCAATGATAATCGGCACTCCAGCATTCTTTTCAAGGCTAACTTTTTCTCCCTTTTTCAAGGATATTTTTTGTGGCTTTGATTTTTCCTCAACCACTTGTTGACTTTGTTGACTGACTGGTTGAATCGCTTGTTGACTTACCTGTTGACTTACTTGTTGACTTTGCTGTGACTGTTCCGAAGTCATTTCTGTTCCACCATAAAAAGCAAGCAAGGCAGAAATACCACCATTAAATCCACTGGCCACAGCCGAAATACGCCACTCACCTTTTCTGTACACTTCAACGACAATAATCGCTTTCTCTGACTGAAAATCATTCCCTGACATCTGCAGGTCAATGCCCTCATGGCCGCTTTGCCTCATCTGAAAAGAACATTCTTTAATGTCCTTCATTGTCCCATTTCCGTCAATACTTGCTGTAAAAACTAACTTATCTATTGTCTGAGGCAATTGACTCAAATTTAATTGAAATCTCACTTCCTTGCCTGTCACTTGATATCGAATCTCACCTTGAGGAGATGCCGTCTGATTATAAAAAACCATATATCGGTCATCCGATAACTTTCCATCTTTATCTACCCCAAAACAACAATAGTCATAAACTGAATTTCCATCAATCCTCATGCGAACTTCGATATCACTTGTCGGATTCAAATACTTTGCGATCTTATCTCGCATCCCCCTTGAAAAAATCATCTACAGCTCACCTCCAACCTATAGACCATGAACGAACGATAAAAACAAACGATGAACGAACCGTAAATACCAAACGAAATCATCAATTATCATCAATTAACTAGATATATATATAAATCACTCTATATCTTCAACTGATCCATCGTCTCGAACAAGTGAAAATTTGCAATCAAACCCATAAGCTGCCAACATTGCTGGAATAATTGCCCATGGTGCAAATGAAGCTCCCACAATCCCACCAACGATTCCGACATTGACTGGAATGGACAAGATGATTTTTCCTTCCCTCTTCATTTGAATCTTGGTCACATTTCCCTCTTTGAAGGCCTTTTTTATTTTCTCAACAATCTCCTTCGCCACTTCGCTGTTCTTTTCTGTCGTCTTTGCATTCTTCTCCTCTAACGCTACAATGGCATCCACAACATTTCCATCAGCCTCCTCCAATGCCATCTTTGCCTCAGCATAGGATACTCCTGTGCGTTCTCTCACCTGATCCAAATCTTCCAACTTAATTTCCATAGAAAACCTCCCATAATCTTTTAATCTACATTCTGCGTTTTTGTTGACTTTAATACTTTTTCATCATATAGAGATATCTATATTTTACAATGTGCACAAAGGCATTGCAAGCTTTTCTTCTAATATAAGTCTGTAAGTCTCTTTCTAAATATATTTCTCATACCTACATTGTTCGACTACCTCTTTTCCCAAAAGAGTAATCGCCTTCTTAGGACAAGTACTTATACACCTGTAACACATGGTGCACTTGCCAAAATTGACTGCTTTTCCATTTTGTATACTCAAATTTCCCATAGGACAGTTTGATGCACATACTCCGCATCCAATACAGGAATCACTAATCTTAAGTTTCTTGTTGTAATCTGCTGTTTTTTTATAAAACCATAATCTCTGCCCAAATAATCCTGCCATGTGAGCAAAAAAACTCAAGCCCTCCTTGGGATATTTGCCATCTCGTTTGATATCACTTGTTGCTTTATCTATTTTTTCATCTGCTTCATGAACGATTCTTCTGTTTTCTTCCAAAGACTTTTTCAGCAATTTGCTATCACAAACCGCATCAGGCATACGAATCTGCATACCTCCAAGAATTATCGCTCCATATCTTTTTAGAACTCTCGCCAGACACCCTGTTCCATCACCAGAAAAAGCACCCATAGTGGTAATTAAAAAAATCTTTTTCCCTTCCCATAAATCTTTATTCCTAATGACAAAATCCTTCACCATAAATGGCACATTAGAAAACTGTGTCGGGTACGCTAGAACAATATCACCGTTATTTCGAATTGTATCTATGGATTCCTTATCTTCAATTGGAACGCACTTTGCATCAGAATCTAATGCAGAAAGAAATTTTTGAACACAATGTTTTGTATTTCCCGTACCACTTAGATAGATTCCTACCATTTTCATCCCCTATATTATCCCCTATACATTGATTGAGCTAAGAATCAATTCAACTTCATCCTCAAGATGATCTGTATCTACAACACCTTTAACCGTCACTACAGAAGAAAGACCGTGAACCAAGGACCAGAGAGCAATTACCTTTGCATGAATAATAGAATTATTCATTTTATTAGCTCTACTACCTTTATTACCTAATAATCCTTTCAACACTTTCTCCGCTGTAGTTCTAAATAAGCGAAATGGCGGATAGTCATCGATATCAATATCACCAATAGAAAATAAAAGCTGGTAATACAAGGGGTTCTCATAAAAAAAGAGTACATAACTTTTACCTAATTCCAAAAGAATCCGTGAAAGATTGGAACAATTGTCCGTTATCTCTGTCAATGACGAATAAAATCGCTCTGTTATATAGTTGCGTACTTCGGATAAAAAAGCTTCCTTGTTTTTGAAATGTGCATATGGTGCAGCAGGACTGACTCCTATAGAATCCGCCAGCTTACGCATAGAGAGTGCCTCCATGCCATATTTATCTATATACTCTAACCCTTTTTCTATTAACTCTTCTTTTAAATTGCCATGATGATATGTATCTAATGTGAACTACCCATAGTCTAAAGCCTATGGGCTTCCTGCTTCGCTGACCTCGCAACCTACTATCTCCACAGGCGTTAATTCGGGCAGTCCCTGCCCTATTGTTTTTTCTTATACTACTTGTCTTAATCCTTCTGCCAATATATTTTTTGCCGCATTGATATCTCTATCGTGTTTTGTATTGCAGAAAGGACACATCCAATCTCTTACTTTTAGATCTTTTACATTTGTATTTTTATATCCACAACTAAAACATAGCTGGCTACTTGCATAAAATGTATCTATCTTAATATAATTTCTACCATTCCATTTTGACTTATATTCCAGTTGTCTTGTCAGCTCATACCACGATACATCGCTTATAGTTTTCGCTAAATTATGATTTTTCACCATATTTTTTATCTGTAAGTTTTCCGAAACTATCACTTGGTTTTCGTTTATAATTTCGCTTGAAATCTTATGCAGATAATCTTTTCTTGTATTAGCTATTTTCTCATGGCATAGTGCTATTTGTTTCCTTTTTTTCTGATAGTTCCTACTCCCCTTTGTTTTATTTGCTAATTGTCTTTGTAATCTTGTAAGCTTTTTCTCATATTTTTTAATTGTCTTCGGATTTTCATATTTCTTCCCATCTGATGTGATACATAAATCTTTTATTCCTAAATCCAATCCTATTTGTCCGTTTGTCTTTACAAGTGGACTATGTTCAGTTTCTACAAGAACAGACACATAGTACTTGCCGCTTGGTACCTTAGATATAGTTGCTGTTTTTATCCGACCTGAAAATTTTCTATGTAATTTTATTTTTACCCTTTTTAATTTTGGCAGCTTTATTCTTCCTCTATCAAAATCTACAGTTATATTCCCATTTGTAAAATTGGTTGTATATGATTTACGATTACTGTGCTTACTCTTAAACTTTGGATAACCTGCATGTTCTTTGAAAAACTTTTGATAAGCACTGTCCATATTATAAATTGCATTTGTTAAAGCAAATTTATCTACTTCTTTTAGCCATTCATAAGCTTTTTTCAGCTCTCTATTGCAATAATTATTACAATCTGTTTTACTGACAGACTTTTTTTCTTTTTCATAAGCATCTTTTCTGTACGCAAGGGTTTGATTATATACAAAACGACAACAGCCAAATGTCTTTGCTAACTGTATTTCTTGCTCTTTGTTTGGATAAATCCGATATCTATATGCCTTTAACATTAAGCTTACCCGCCTTTCTACCCTTGATTTTCTATATATTGCTTTAACATTTCTTCAGAAACATTGCCTACGCTACAAGCAAAATATCCATCCGTCCAAAATGTATGTTCTTTCCAAAAATGATTCTTAAGATATTCTGTATGCTTTTTCCATATATGATATGTTGTATAGCTCTTAATTAGATTAACCACTTTACTTATGGATATTGTAGGCTCAGTTTCTATCATATAGTGTATATGGTCTTTGTCTGTTTCCATATATTTATGATTATATTACTCTTTGTGCATATCTCATAAGAAAATTGTTTTATATAATCTGATATTTCTTTTGATACTAAAAGCTTTTTTCTATACTTACATACAAAAATAATATGATACTGTAATAAATATTTGTGTCTATTCTTTGATTTCCATACCCCCATAACGCTAGTTATTGCATCACAAATATCTATTTTTTGCTACCTTAACCCACCATCTAAAGCCAGTGGGATTGCAGTAGCATTATTTCAACTTACTCCTCTTCACTCACAGCTGCTCCTAAACCTATCCTTATCTCTCATAAGTCGGCTGCCAATTGGCAAATTGAGCAAGTTGCTCATCTGTGTGTGCCATCTCAAAATAATCTGTGCAGATGATTTTCCATACTTTTCTCCCAATTTTGTAAAGACAGGTTCGTTAATAAGAGCTTTGTCGCCATGGCCTAATGGATACCAAGCCATAATTTTAATTCCATATTTGTCCAAGATCTTTCTAAGCTCCTTTTGTGTAAAATATGGATGTGCCTCTACTTGAATAAATTGAGGAACTACTTCCCATTTTTGTTCAAGTTCAACAAGATACTTTCCCTCAAAATTAGAAATTCCAATTGCCTTGGCTTTTCCCGCTCTATAAGCTTTTTCAAGCTGCCTATATCCAGCAAGCCAATCACCTACTGGCTGATGAATATAGAGAAGATCAACATAATCAACTCTATTCTGTAGGCCAAAGTTTTGTTGAAAGAAAAACATCTTCTCTCTTCGTGCTTGACTCTTTTATTCCTCTTCCTACAGCTCGCTCATTCACATAGGCATTTGCTGTATCTACGAGAGAATAGCCCATGTTTATTTTTTCACCCTTACCACTCCTTATTTCGCTCTACAATTTTCTCAGCAAAATTCATTTGAATTTCTCCCGAGTAAAGGGTTTCCAAGTGTACCTTCATCTCCTTTACTTCCTGCTCTGTGACATTAATAAGCTTGCTATTGGTGCAATATGGCTTTCTGCACAGGGCTTGTACATCTTTTTTTGTTAGCTGTGTAATTGGCTGTTTCATCTCGAATTCCTCCAGTCCACAAGAATTTTTCTAATCTGCACAAGTTTTTTGCTTTCCTTGTCCATCAGCATCATTTCTGTAAAGATCTTTGCCATTTCTGGTAAGTCAACTTCTGCGTCTCTGACACCATCAGATTTAATACTGACTAATGCCTGCTTTAGGACTTCAATATAATTAGCCTGTAACAGTTGTAATAGGTACTGAGTCTGCAACACCTTTAGGGTATCAATTTGCCCAAGAATATCTTTCTTCACCTGTTCAAGTTTTGCCGCAGTTATTTCATCATAGCGAGCCTGAAAGCTTGTAAATATAGGAGTGTCTTCACTCTTTTTAACATTGCTAAGTAGCACCTGTATTTCCTTCCAATTAAAGATATTCTGTGCTGCATCAACCATCCGAACAAAGACCGCAGATCTTGACATATCCTGTGCAGAATCCAATCTTTTTATTTCATATTCCTGTGCAGCATGCTTCCAATTACATTTCACATTAAATAATAAATCTTCCATATTTCTATTGCCTTTCTAAATATTTATTAGGCATTTAAAAACCACCTATATACTACTATATGCTTCCAAAAATATTTTGTCAATACCTAATTAACACTTTAAAGGTGTTGAAAAAAATATCTTATGGTGTACGAAACTTTAAATATTCTAGAAACAGAATTTTAATGGCAATGGCTTAAAAAGAAGTAGGGACGAGTTTTTTGTGGTACAAAAATATCCCTAACCCAAACAGATATAGGGTATTCTATAGACCTGTTCAGTTTCATTCTACAAATCCGACAGTGAAATTCTCTGTGTTTTTATCAACTGTAGTTTGGTCTAAGCCCGGAATAAAATTCCACACTGGTTCTGCTAAGATAGGAACAGTATGCGATAAAACTATATCAACACTCCAATCAACCTTTTCAAGTTGTTTCTCGACATATTGCTTGATGGTTTCATCCGGTTGTTCTGTATCAAACCACATAAGCCCATTATTAAGACGGTAATACTTATCTACAGAATATGCCCCGCCAATTACAATGACACTCCTGTCATTGAAATAATAGATTTCCCCATCTTTGGCAAAAAGAAGATTAGGATACTGCTCTTCGACATATGCAATGCCGCCATTCCATTCCTTTTCATCGTAATCCCCTGCTTCCCAGGGTCTGGCCTCATGATTGCCATGAATGCAGAATAATGTGATATCCAGTTGAGATAGTTCTTCCTTCAATTCATTGTCCCTACTATCGAGGTGATAGTTGATTCCGGCATCGCCAAGAATGATCATGACATCTTCCACAGTTGTATCATTCTCAAGGCAGAACTGCTCGATTCTCCTGAAATCTCCATGTGTGTCGCCTGTTATATAAAAATGCACTAAACTTCTTCCTCCTCAACATAAAATTCCTTCATGTCATCAAGGCGCAAGCAGCCAAGCCTTCCATAAGGCATACCGCAGCCGCAATCGACGACAATGTTGTTGTGTGATTTATAGATAAATCCCTTTCTGGGATTCTCCTCTATAAACAGTGTCGGTGTATGGCCTGACACGATAAATTTATCTTCAAAATATTTCTTCTCATAATCCGGCCTCTTCCACACCAGCTCATCCAGCTCATATTCCCAGATTCCTTTATCCGGTTCAATATTTCCAAGGCCGGCATAGACCAGAAGGAATTCTCCCATTGCTGTTTGTACTTCTTCATAGACCTCAAACTCAGAAACAAAATCAGCAATTTCATTCCGCTCACTCCTGGATAATTTATGAAATTCATCTATCGTGGTTACAGATCCGTTCTGCTGCCAGTTAATCAGCTTCTCTATTTCTTCTTCATCGATGTCTGCAATACTCTCCTCTGTAATTTCCTGCAGAAGTGTCTTCATGCATTCGCAGAACATGACCTCATGGTTGCCGGCGATACAGCAGACATTGGGCCTCTTCATCAGATCCTGCAGTATCTTAACAGGATGCGGCCCTCTATCCACCACATCACCTAAGATATAAAGCATATCCGAATCTGAGAAGTCGATTTTCTCCAGCATCTTCCGGTAATAATCATAATGTCCGTGAATGTCACTTATCACATAATTGGCCAACTACGGCACCTCCTAATAGTCCTCCGGAAGAAGGAAAATGACTCTCTGTCTTCCCTCAGTCTTTACCCAGAATTTTTTTCCATTTCGGAAAAACACTTGCAGATCTCCGGCCTCATCATTTTCATCGCAGCAAGCCAAAATACAGTTTAGGCAATAATACGCAGCCCACAAAGTCTCAATCGGCCACGGATCATCCTCAGAAGTCTTAAACATATCGACAAAAGAGCCCGTAAAATTAAGGTCATTGACTGTTTCTTTCCAGTTTTCAAATGCGCATTCTTCTTTTGAAACCTGCGGCTTAAAATCAATAGCTGCAATCATTTTGTCATAAGCTTCCCTTGATTCCGGTTCAATCGAGTCCACCATGATATCGTACATATCACAGGCCATCAGAAGGGGCATATCCTTCATTTGATAAATTATTCGTACTGCCATAACACACCTCAACAATAATCATAATCATACACTCTATTATTAAGCATAAGTCTGAAAATCCCTTTTTCTTTCTGTAAATTTTATATAATGCCGTCAAATGCACCTGACTGAAGCCCATGCTAGGTGCATCCTGAAAGCACATCCTTCTATTATTCCTTTGAGATTTCTATGCCGACATAATGACTAGCAGGCAGTGATCAGAGATTTCATCAATAAGGTCTCCATCCAAAGCAAATCCTGCAGGTTTGAATTCGTCCCATGCTCTGGCGCTGAGAAGGATATGATCAATGTTCTTCTCAGCAAAGAAATCATTTCTGACAGTCGGAAGTCCTGCCGTAGCTTCCTTGTACCCCAGTTCCTTTAATTCCTTGATATGGCTGGAATCCGATGATTCCTGAAAGTCACCCAGTGTAATGATTCTGCTGTCCTTCTGCTTGGCAAGCTCTTCCATCACCTCGCTCCAGAGCATCTCCTTCTGTTCCTTACGCTGGGCAATAAACCAGTCTGCTTTTCCAGAAAAATTTGCTGTCTGAACCATATAGCAGTTCATGATATACCAAGGCTCTCCATCTATATATGCCCTCAGATAAGAGGTTCTGTTCGGAAGGCAATGGCCAATATCGATCACCTCATATGTCTCAACTATGCTCTTCTTTAAGAGGGTTACGGTTACAAGGCTGCGCTTGTGGGTCCTGTAATCAAAAGAAGGCGGGGTAATCACGTAATATTTCTTGCCAAATGCCTCATACAGTTCATCAAGGTACTTGCCACCTCCGGTAATAAATTCCTGGATACCAATACAGATTGGCTCTCCATACTTATCAAAAACGTAATCTGAGAATTCCGTAATCTTTACACTGTGCTTAACCTTCGCTATAGGCTTAAAAGAATTGAAATTAAAGCTGATAAACTTGTTCATCATATTAAAATCCTCCATTATGTTAATTTTTCTAAAAGTTCCATGCGCTGCTTGATCTGCATCTGCAGCGAAAATACAATCATATCCTTGCTGGTTTCTGCCTGATTACCGTAGCTTAAGATACGGCTGAATATTTTTACAATCACATCTTCCCTGACATAGAAGCGCTCACCGAGTAGGAAACTGACCTGTCTGTTAATCTCCTGGCGATCTGCCTTGGGGAGATTTCTGAGACACTGCCTTATAGCTATCTTCAGGCCCTCAGGAATATTTGCATCCTCAGCAGCATAATCACAGCAAGGGGTCTTGCTGCTTGCGAATGTGTTCCATCCATAACAGCAACTGTAATCCAAAATGAATCTGATAGCTTCTTCAAGCTGTGTGCGATCATCATACCAATTGTTTTCTTTCATAATACTTATTCCTTTCCTAATTCATTTGTCACTTAGTCTGGATCATATGAATCCATAAAATCATCCAAAGAATAGTTCTCGTCACAGCCCAGAATCTCTTCAATGAACTCCTCTTCTGTCTCATATCCCATTTCTCTTAGTTCCTTAATCTCTTTCTTTGTCATATACTTACCCCACTTAATATTGGCTTGTTTTTTACTATACTAACAGCACTTCTCTTATTTGTCAACAATATTAGCTTGTTTTTTACTATATTCTGATTTATACTTTGTTTAGAACATTCTTAAGGAGGATTCAAATGTTTATTTATAATTTGGAATTGGTCCCATCAAAAAAATACGTTTCGTTGGATTACACTAAGTACAAAGACATTTTTTCTGAATCTTGCACTTATATAAATAGAGGACTTGCTTTTACACGAGATCAAAAGGCATTAAAGATACTATCTATAGAAAAGGAGAAAATAACAGTTCAGTTAGAGTCTGCTAATCCACTTCAAAATCCTACTCGTAGCCTTAGTGCGCTAACTAGATTTCTCACCTCAAACTACTCTGGTATATTTGAAGAATATGTGTATAATAAAACGCTGTTCAACATGTCCTTAATTAGCACTATTTCAGATGATTCTGATGCAGATATAACTATTTCAGATGCTGAAATGCTCAAGATAATAGTTGATCTTACAGTTGGTTTTACATCTAAATCAGAATCAGAAACATCTAAACGAAAAAAAACACTTGATCAAATCAAAGAGTTAATAAAGCCATATATTCAGAAATAATTTCAAGGGCCAATCAGTGTGTGATATGTACCCTCTTTACTGGACACCCAGTAAGGAGGGTATTTTTCATGCGTTACAGTCATGAGTATAAGTTAGAGTGTATCGAGCTATATCGACAAGGAATCTAGCCTGAAACACCAGAAGGGATAAAAATAACAAGATTTCGTAAAATGATTCGATACTGGGTTCGTATCGAAGAACAAAATGGACCAGATGCTTTAAAGCACTTAGGTAATAACAAAGTGTGGACCCCTGAAGCAAAATATGAATTAGTTGCTAAAGTATTAGCAGGACAATCCAACAATTCAGTTGCTATTTCTGCGGGTATCAGCGATGGAATGCTATATATGTGGGTTCGCAAATACAAAGAATTAGGTTACAATGGTCTTGTGAATAAAAAGAAAGGTCGTAAGAGCAAGAACCCTGATATGAAAAAGAAAACGATTGAACCCAAGCCTTTAACTGAATCAGAACGCGAAGAGTTAATCAGACTAAGAGCAGAAATTGCGGCAATGAAAGCTGAGATTGAAGTAGTAAAAGATTGAAGTAGTAAAAAAAGGATCGCCTTGAGACAAGAAAGATGGGCTGCGCAACTCAAGGCGAAAAAGCAGCAATCATCAAAGCACTCAGAGAAGAAGGATACCAATTAAAGAACCTACTAAAAGGTTTAAATATGCCTAAATCAACTTACTACTACGAAATCAGTAAAGTTGATACTGTAGGCTTTAGAAATGCTGAACTCACTGAAGAAATCAAGAAAATATTTGATCAGCATAAAGGCAGATATGGTGTAAGAAGAGTGTATAGAGAACTCTTAAGACATGGAAATATTGTTAATCACAAAAGAGTACAACGCATCATGCATTCACTTGGATTGCAAGGCAAAAGGCCTAAAGAGAAATATCATTCATTCAAGGGCGAAGTAGGCAAAGTAGTACCAAACATAATAGATAGGGACTTTACAGAGACAGCACCACTTCAGAAGTGGACAACTGATGTATCTCAGTTTAACTTTTCATGGGGAAAGTGTTATCTTTCTCCAATAATTGACATGTACACAAATGAAGTTATTTCATATGATTTATCGATGAGTCCAAACCTAAATCAAATCAAGAGAATGTTAGAGACAGCGTTTAAAAAGTTCAAATCACTTACAGGATTAATATTTCATTCAGATCAAGGATGGCAATATCAACATAACTACTATCGTCAAGAACTAAAAAACAGAGGAATTATCCAATCAATGTCTAGGCGTGGCAATTGCATAGACAATTGCATTATGGAAACATTCTTTGGACATCTAAAGAATGAAATGTACTACGGCTACGAAAAAGAATATGAATCATTTGAGAGTTTCTCAAAAGCACTAGATGAATACATAAATTATTACAACAATGAAAGAATACAACGGAAAACAAAATGGATGCCACCTGTAAAGTACAGGATAACATCCATGTGTTCCGCTTAGTTCATAACATGTGTCCAGGATTTTGGGTACATATCAGTTTGCCCTAGACCCTGAAGGCTGGTCACTACAATGTGAAACAGGATTATTTAATCTGAATAACCTAGATGAACAAACAGACTATAATAAAGTCTTTTATAAGGAAAGATGGATTAAAGAAGATTTATCCAATAAAAAGGTCAAAGAAGGTGATAAAGCGTTAGAGCAACATCTTATTGTATCATTCTCCTTAAAGTACAAAAAATATCACCGGAAAATCAGGCAAAGCCAGATTGACCGTGCTAATAAGCTTATTGAAAAAGGGGAATATAAAAGAAATCAAAAAACCAAAATGATCCACGCCGTTTGTACTAATCTGGAGACAACCGGGGCGGAAGAAATCGTTCGTATAAACAAGAAGAGATGGGAAATTGAAGAATGTTTCAGAATCATGAAAACTGAGTTCAGTGCACGCCCTATTTATCTTCAAAGAGAGGATCGCATAAAGGCACATTTCATAACTTGTTTTGTTTCATTGGTAGTATTTAGGATACTTGAGAAAAAACTTGGCGAACAATATACATGCGATGAGATTATTAACGTATTACGCTCTATGATGATGTATCGTCCAGGAGAAAAGTTAGGATATCTACCCACTTACACAAGAACAGCTATAACAGATGCACTTCATGAAGCATTTGGATTTCGTACCGATTATGGAATCTTAACCGATTTGAGTATGAAGAAAGCCTTTCGAGACAGCAAAAAAAGTAAGTAGTCCCAGCTACACTTTTGTGAATTAAAAAAGGTCTGAAACCCTTGATATATACGGAGTTCAGACCTTTTAGCTGTCAAAGACAGCACAATAACTCACTCTCGTCAAGTACTATTTTTCTTGTCAATTTTGTAAATATGTTATAAATTCAGCTTGACAAACTACTTTAAAGTTTTAGAATTGTACTGAAAGTAAACATAATTTAATGGAGGCGTTCATTATGGAAAAGCTAAAGTTATTTCTTAAGCGAAAGGATATCATTATTTCTGCAAAAAGATATGGTATAGACGCTTTGGGAGCTATGGCACAGGGACTGTTTTGTTCACTTTTAATAGGTACTATTATCAATACTGTCGGAAAGCAGTTTAATATCGGTTTTCTTACAAGCACTGTAGCCACCATTGCAGGAGTTGACTATACTGTAGGTTCTCTTGCAAGTGCCATGAGCGGACCTGCAATGGCTGTGGCAATAGGCTATGCACTTGCCACTCCGCCGCTTGTACTGTTTTCACTGATTACGGTGGGTTTTGCATCCAATGCACTTGGAGGTGCAGGAGGACCGCTTGCCGTACTTTTTGTAGCAATAATAGCTTCTGAAGCAGGTAAGATGGTGTCAAAAGAAACCAAAATAGATATACTGGTCACTCCGCTTGTCACTATCTCGGTCGGAATACTTTTATCCGTACTGCTTGCACCTACTCTCGGAAAGGCTGCTATGAAGCTCGGTACTGTTATCATGTGGGCTACAAGCCTCCAACCTTTCCTTATGGGAATTCTTGTCTCACTTCTTGTAGGTGTGGCGCTTACACTTCCTATTTCATCTGCTGCCATTTGTGCCGCACTCGGACTTACAGGACTTGCAGGCGGTGCCGCACTGGCAGGTTGCTGTGCCCAGATGGTAGGCTTTGCAGTTATCTCATTCCCTGAAAACAAGTGGGGAGGACTTATCTCACAAGGTATCGGTACATCCATGCTTCAGATGGGCAATATTGTAAAGAATCCGAGAGTTTGGATAGCTCCATGTATTACATCCATGATTACTGGACCTATTGCAACCTGTATATTCAAGTTGCAAATGAATGGTGCCGCAGTATCATCCGGTATGGGTACCTGCGGTCTTGTAGGCCAAATCGGAGTGTATACAGGTTGGGTGAATGATGTAACAAGCGGTGCCAAATCCGCCATCACTTCATTTGATTGGTTTGGACTTATAATGATATCCTTTATTCTACCTGCCGTAATGACACCTGTTATCCATATGTTCATAAGAAAAGCGGGACTTGTAAAGGACGGAGATTTAAAACTTTAAACAAAAAAGGCGGCTTAATGATTATGATATGTACCCAGAATCCTGGACACATGTTATGAACTAAGCGGAACACATGGATGTTATCCTGTACTTTACAGGTGGCATCCATTTTGTTTTCCGTTGTATTCTTTCATTGTTGTAATAATTTATGTATTCATCTAGTGCTTTTGAGAAACTCTCAAATGATTCATATTCTTTTTCGTAGCCGTAGTACATTTCATTCTTTAGACGTCCAAAGAATGTTTCTATAATGCAATTGTCTATGCAATTGCCACGCCTAGACATTGATTGGATAATTCCTCTGTTTTTTAGTAAGAGAAATATCATTCATTCAAGGGCGAAGTAGGCAAAGTAGCACCAAACATAATAGATAGGGACTTTACAGCGACAGCACCACTTCAGAAGTGGACAACTGATGTATCTCAGTTTAACTTTTCATGGGGAAAGTGTTATCTTATCTCCGATAATTGACATGTACACAAATGAAGTTATTTCATATGATTTATCGATGAGTCCAAACCTAAATCAAATCAAGAGAATGTTAGAGACGGCGTTTAAAAAGTTCAAATCACTTACAGGATTAATATTTCATTCAGATCAAGGATGGCAATATCAACATAACTATTATCGTCAAGAACTAAAAAACAGAGGAATTATCCAATCAATGTCTAGGCGTGGCAATTGCATAGACAATTGCATTATAGAAACATTCTTTGGACGTCTAAAGAATGAAATGTACTACGGCTACGAAAAAGAATATGAATCATTTGAGAGTTTCTCAAAAGCACTAGATGAATACATAAATTATTACAACAATGAAAGAATACAACGGAAAACAAAATGGATGCCACCTGTAAAGTACAGGATAACATCCATGTGTTTCGCTTAGTTCATAACATATGTCCAGGATTCTGGGTACATATCAATGAACGAATGGTCCTATTTCTTTTAGGGACTTATTTCACATCCCCTTACATAAAAATTAATTTTTCTATTATTATTATAAAAACAAAATCCTCGCATCATTTATCGAGTCCCATAAATCAGACAAACATTTTTACTATCCAAAGTGCAGTCACAATTCAAAGTATTTTTATTATTGCAACAGGCACTCTGTTTCCATAATGTGCTTCTTTGTTTTAACTCACAATATCATAAACAACAGTTCACATTCTTTACATTGACAACTAGCTCTTAACTGGTTACTATAATTTTAACCACTCCCCCAGGCCTCTGTACTCTGTACATGCACACTTGGGGGCGTTTTGTTCTGGAGAATAAATCACTTCTAAGAAATTCCTACGGATTCCTTCCATTTTTTCTTCAGGGCATACACTCGACAATTCTTCTCATCATACTCCACTGTAACATCTTCATCAGAGGCTTTTACAATATTCATTTTTGATGTATCAAACTTTTTATCACTTCTTACTACATTAGCCACTGATGCATAGATATCATCTACAAATTCCAAAGACAAAATCCCATTTTCAGCTAAATCATTGCTCTGACAAATTTTGCCATTATAAGTTGCATAAAAAATCACTTCATAACTAGAATCTGTAACAAGAGCCAACAGTTCAATATTTTGAAGACCTTTGGCTTCTATTCTCAATACCTCTTCATGGATTTGCTTATTCATTGCTCTCCCTCTTTTCTAAACATTAAATGTCTTATATGATTTTTCTCCTGCGGTTTCATTTCTAACTCCAACAGTCACAGAAACTAAATTTCCACTGGCATCATACTTCTTCGTAACAGATGTAATAGAAATCTTATTTCCATCTGCTTCCATATCTGCAATTTCATCATTTAAGCTGTCCCGATCTTCATCAGAAATTACTCCATCCAGATCATCAAGCAATTCTTTTGAACCTTCTCTATTGTCTACCGTCAATTCTGTTTTCTTTCCATCAATAACAACGGTTCTTTCAATTTTTGCTGGGCGAGTAGAATCTCCCTCATAAATGACTCTACCACTATCTTGTACATCCTTTCCCTGCTTTTTCGCCTCAATCATCTCATTTTCTACCTTCTTGTAATCACCACGATTGATGGTATCTCTCATCGGAACGATATTCTCGTTTCCAGCTGATCCTCCAAGAACTCGAGCAACTAAATGTCCTCCATCATCTCCATCTTGTCGATCTTCTCCGCCGGCCTCTGTTTGAGCAACTGTATCGCGCTCATTTTCTGGAGTATACTTTGGATCTCCATTCCAACTAATAAGGCGTCCCTTTTCATCCGTTTTATAGCAATTTCCATTGATTTCATACGAAGTATTTGGCAGTAAACCACCATTTTTCTTATACGGAACACCAAGATCATCTGTCTCATAGGTATCGCCATCAATGTTATATGTAGAATTTGGGCTGAAGTCTTTTTCTTCAATTGTTGAGCAACTATATGTAACACAATCTATTTGTTTTGCAATAGGAAGGTCAAGTTCCGAAAGATCTGTGATCTTCTCCATATTTTCGGCTTCTTCTAAGAGCTCAGAATTGACATCATTGAACAACTCACCAAGTTCAAACAATTGGATATTCATCTATATTTCTCCCTTATTTTTCAACATTGTTATCCATCCAGAATAAATTTTTCCATAGTTATCTGACTTTTTTATCTCTGCCCTCAACACACATTGTGCCGATGCAACAAGATACTCCAAAGAAAGTCCTCTTACCTGCTTTTTAATTTCACAAATCATTTGGTCTGTCAATACATCAAATCTTGAAACTGTGCCCATTACAGATTTTAACCAAATTTCTCCCTCTAAAATACTACTGACAATTTTAGACAGTCTTTCAAAATTTTCTTCTTTCCAAAGTGAAATTTCTTGAAAATTTGTGTATTGATCAATGATTTTCTTTATCATCAACTTACTCTTAGTAGAAATCTCAGCTGTAAATAGATCTTCCTTTATTGCATCAATGTTAATATCTACAGGATTTTTTACTCTTGTTTTCAAAAGTAATTCCAGGAGATGCCTTTTTAGTCTGTCAGTTGATTGATGCAAATTTCTCTCTGGTTTATATTGATATTGTTGCTCTTCCCCCTTGTACTTTTGAACTTGGCATAGCACAGGCTCGACCCAATCATTTTGATAAACAACGGCCACTCCTTTAGGAAGCTTTGCAATTTCATCCAATTGACTATCTCTTAATCCAGCAGATTTTCCAGCCAGTCTCCTATCGCTCTCATCTGGAAGTCGCATAATAATTTTCGTATTTGTATTTCGGATAGCTGAACTATCTACCGCACTTGGCGATTGATCTACAATAACAAATCCTTCTCCATAAGTTCTCATTTCAGCAATCGCATTCGAAATCATTTCTACTGACTTTCCTGCTAAACTTGGACTTTCGGAATTTTGTTCTGAAGATGTCCTCTTTAGAATATGATGTGCTTCTTCCAAAATGGTCATATGCTTTAGCGGAACATTCATAGCATCGGCTGAGGACATTCTATACTCACTTAATTGCATAATCAAAAGGCCCATAATCAATGACTTTGTCTCCAAAGATCCAATTCGGCTCAAATCAACGATGACATTGCTGTCAAATAATACCTCACCCGGAATTTCTCCAGAAGTAAAAATCTGTCCATTGAGCCCATTGGTCAATGACTTTACTCTTGTCATCAATGACCCCTTATAATTGCTCTTTACTTCTTCTGAATAGGCCGAACTATGAATGACTTCTTCCAAGCTCTCTTGAAGATCTATAAATGTAGGATATAACTGAACCCCATAAATATTGTTTGAAGATGATAAATCCCATCCACAATCTTCATACGACTTAAGAATTGCATCTTTTAATACTGCTGGCATAGCTGCATACATAGGCCAACACACATTAAAAATTTCCACCAATCGATCCACATGCTCTAGTATATGAATTTTTGAAGCAAACTTAAATGGATTAATCTTAAGTAATTCCGCAGATTCAGGATTTGTACCATAGACTTGAACATCTGTATAATGGCCAAAAACATTCTTATACTCACCTTTTGCCGGCTCAATCACCATAAACTTGATCCCTAGATTATTTGTCTGTCGAATCAACTCATAAGTTGTATTGCTCTTTCCTGATCCTGTGGAGCCTGTCACAAATGTGTGCATCGAAAGGCTTGACTTATCAAGTCTTACATTATTCAGGCAACTTCTACCCATATTAAATACTTTACCTAAATTAATCCCTGATTGGAAAGATTCCTGATCATATCGCACGACTTCTTTTCCAAAATCTGCATGCTCAATGACCGGCAATCCACATACAGACTTTCGAGGAAGCCCCATATGAATTGCCAATTCACTTCCACTGACCATTGCACTTGGAGTCACTTCAATATCCCCAACTGATCCAGAATACTCAAAGACAGGATGTATAAAATTTTTGACATATTGCTCAATCAGTGCCGTCTTTCTCTTTTCACAACTTCCCCAAGAATTAATTGCTGCACTTTCTACTCCAGAGTTTTCTCCCCTCATTATTGCCTTATAAGTTGTTGCTGCAATATCTGCTGCATATTGATTCTCTGACAAAAAGTAAGCCGCACATTCATACATACCCAAAGTTTCAAACTCATCTATACGCTTTAATTGCTTATCAATTCGACTAAGCATATTTTCAATCGTCTTATTATGAGCCGTCAATGTGATTGCATTAGATAACCCCTTCGTCATGCTTGTTCCCGTAGTATTGGTACTGGTCAAGCCTTCAGATTCCGATGTGCTCTCTCCATAGGTCTTTGAATTACTAGTCGATTTCGAACTTGTCACTGTATTTGATGTAGAAGAACCAGTTGTAGAACCCATCAGTCCAAGTCCGCCTGATATAAGACCACCAATCCCACCCGTTATTCCTGCCGTAAATGGTGATAAGGCTGCACCTACAATTCCCGCTGTAGAAATTAAATTTTTGATCAATTTCGAAGAAGACCCTCCCTTAGATGTTGAGCTTCCTTTTGATGTTGAATATGAATTTGTTGTCGAATTTGTCTCCGACTCATTGATCGTCTTTGTTGTTGTTCTCGTTCTAGCCTCGCTCTTACTTTCACTCTTTCCAGCCGATGCATTTTGACCATAATTAACCTGGGTTGTTGCAAATGGAGATAACTGGCTATATATACTCTCATAACATCTTCTGAGCTCTCTCAACTGAGTCTGATCTGTCGCATTTGCAATAATAATTCCTGTATATTTCTGTCCTCTCATAGAAAGAACTAATTTCTCTAAACCCTGTACGAAGTTTTGATTATGTTTAATATCCTCTTCACGACCATTTGCAACACAAGACACCGCAGCAATGCTATTTCCCTTGATTCCAGCCATAATTTTTTTCATTTCATCCAAATCATAGTTCTTGGTCTTTATGCCTGGAAATTGACCACTCATAGCATTCTCAAGTGTATTTCGAATCGAACTGGTGGTTTTCTCATTATCTAAGGAGCGAATTCCCATATAGAAATCTGTTTTTTCCCCATCACTATCCATAATAACGAAAATCCCTGCATTGGAAGAGGCAAGTGTGTTAAACACACTTGCAAATTTATATGGTGCAAACTCTTCTTTCTCATAGACCATCTCTGTAATCTTAAAAAACAAAACATTTTCTTCAAGATTGGTATCCAACACGCTCTGGCTCAGCGGAACAATATCCAAATCTGACAAACCTGAGATATAACTTTTCAAAACGACATCCTCTACAAGCTGTAGAGCTGACTGGTATCCTGCCGCCATATTGTCGTACTTAGGTACTGGTGCATTTTCTGTTTTTGGTAATAAATCATTTGCCATATAGCTAACTCCTTATTATGAATCCCTTATTATAAATCTTTTCCAGCAAAATACAGTGCACCACCAGCAACAATGGCAACTCCACCCACAATAGGCACAGCCATTGATGTCTTTAATGCAATTCCTGCGACAATGGCAACTGCTCCCACTCCTGCCACCGCCACACCTGTCTTTTGCATTGAAGATAATCCATCTTCCCTATCCTCTTTTGTATGCTCTGTATGTGATGTTGACTGCTGTGGCTCATACAGCTTAAAAACCATATTTTGTAATAATTCAATTCTATCCTCAGAAAAATTATTTACCACTGCGACCATTTGCTCATTGAGGTAGGTCTCATCCCACTGATCTGCTGTTTTGAATACTTCTCCATTATGTTCATCCATAAGGGATGGCATTTGAACCTTTGTATAGTCAAGCATCTGTTGAAAATCATCTCCACTTGGATCAATCAAAAGACTATCTTTCAACATAATTCTAACGCGTACTTTATTTTGATTTTGCACTGCGTCCTTAAACTCTGATGTAAGTGCCATATTTGCTCCTCTTTTCATTATATGTCCTCGCAAGCCTCTAGAAATTTCTCAGCAACCTCTATAAATCGGCGGGATTCCTCACAACTCCACCTCTTTTTTCTTCTAATATCCCTAATTTTTCTCTCCATCTTTTTCATCATCTTCTCCCTTTCCTCGGGAGTAT
This sequence comes from Lachnospiraceae bacterium oral taxon 096, assembly GCA_018141845.1. NCBI lineage: Bacteria > Bacillati > Bacillota > Clostridia > Lachnospirales > Lachnospiraceae > Lachnospiraceae bacterium oral taxon 096. The sequence goes on from CP073340.1 coordinate 106,062, forward strand.
CAACAAGAGATATTTCTTCTTGGGTCACTTCTCCATAGATATTTATAATAATGTCCTTCACATATTGAATATGTTCCTCCGTAAAATCACCCACTAAACTAGTCAGCTCAGAATTCATCACCTCTACTGTCCAAGGTCCATCAACTCTTTCAAGTGAATCTCTAGCATCCATCAATACCTTTACTCCCTGTTCCTCCGTATGCTCCAACAATTTTTTGAACATCGAAAAACTTCTATCTATAAGCAAACTGTCCTTAAGCATTATCCTTATTCTAAGTATATTCTTCTCTTTTACTGCATTTTGAAATTCCCTTGAAATCGCCATTTTTCCTCCTAAAAATTAAATATCCAAAATTGTATCTACCTTTTTTTGAATGTCATTGAGCCAATCCAAACGCCTTTGTGCCTCTTCCAATTTCTTTTGTGCCTCCTTTTCATCACTGGCACATTCTTTCAACTCATTAAGTTTTTCCTTTAATATCTCATCCAATTCGTCAAACTTACCTGCAAAATCTCTCTTGATTCTTTTGGTTGCTTCCTTTGCATAGTTCTGAGCTGCAGCACTATTCTCATAGAGATTCTCCTGAATTGGTGCAAAAAACTTTTGAGACAATTCTTCTCTATCAACATATTCCACATCCTTATATACGGTTTTCCAATGACCAGATTTTTGAAACCAAGTCCAAGGTTTGTACCAAGCTTTATCTGTGTTTTCAACCCACTGTTCCCCATCCTTTACTTTCTTTATTTTTGTCAAGTTTTCAACCATTAATGAGTTATCCGAAATCTCTCCCTCCATCATTTCAAATGGACTAAATGCAATATTGCCAACATCAATATCCTCCACTAAGTCTGCCAATCTTCTCTTATATTGATCAAGCAAATCTTCCGCACTCTTTTGAACATTATTGCTGATAAGATTTTCCAACTCCACCTTAACCTCTGCTTGAAGATTTTCTGCAAACTTAGTAAATTGCAAAAAAACATCCGCAGCCTTCGTTACTGAAAGCTCCCTCTTTTGTTTTGCTTGAAAAGGATTCCCACAATATTGAGAAGGAGCCAAATATTTCGTAATCTTTTCCTGAGCTTTCTTAATAACATCATTGGCCACCCTTACCATTTCCTTGTCATAATTAATGGCCGCAATTTGATCCTTAAACTTCTTTGCTTCCTCTCCACTCTGAAGCTTTGCCTCAATCCTATTAATTTGTTCTACAATGGCATCTTTTTCTTCTTGCTTTGAAGCGATTTCCTTCTTTGTATTCTCAAAAGACTGAGCACTTTCAAGCTTTTTAAGGAAGGTATCCACAATATTTTTGATCTTTGCTGTCTTGGCATACTTGACAACATACATCTTGATGGCTTCTTCGATTGGAACAATTCCAGAATGAATCAATGCCTGCTCATTTGTATTTTCTTTGCTTATGGCATCTGCCAATCTATTTTCCACAATTTTTTTGGATGATCCTGACAATGGTGCATACTTTTCAAAGTGCATTTCTTCATTTCTGTTAAACTTACGCACCTTACCTTTTGCATCATAAACTTCATCGTCATCTTCATCATTGCTCTGTGCTAAGATGGTTCGAATATTTAATGCTGTAAGTGCTGATGCAGGATAGATATTTGGATTTTCAATGCCATTGTCTGCAAGATACTCCCTTACTTTTTTAATCGCACTCTCAACGCTATCCTCACCCTTTTTGAAGTCGTCCAACTTGTTCAACACAAAGATAAAACGATCTCTTGACTGCTTTCCTCCGACCTTCATGCTCTCAGCGACATGACTAAGCAAATTGTTGTCATCATCGACAGCCAACTGAGTTGCATTCATAATGTAGAGGACCAATGTCTTTGATGACTCAGAAAGCATATGGAAGGTCGCTACTCTGTGCTCTGGATCACGGGCATTGTTTGGTCCCGGAGTGTCCACAAGTACCAAAGCAACATCGTCTTTTGCTTTGACAAATGGAATATCTCCTTCGATGTGAATTCTTGCAACATCTGGATTGGCATTCAAACGCTCCATCACAGCATAGGTAAGATTAAACTGTTGTTCAATCTGATTTCCATCCTTATCAAATACCTGTGCATTAAAACTCTCCTCATCATTATCCTTAATTTCTGTAATGGTTGCCGTACAAGCCTCTTGCCTGGCTGGCATCAATTTCTGTCCCAGTAAGGAATTGATCAAGGTTGACTTTCCAGCACTCATTGTTGCAACGACATTCACTTCAAAATCACTGCTCTTTGCTAACCTAAATGCCCTGTCAAGATCAGGATCTCTAAACTCTTCAAATGGTCCTTTCTTAATTTCCTCAAAAATTCCGTCAATGACTTTTTCTTTATCCTTCGCCTCTTTTGCCGGAATATGCTTTACGCTAATTTCAATATCCTGCTTTTTTGCTTCCTGTGCAGCAGCAAGAACATCTTCATAGTCTAAAGTAGTGCCCTGAAACTCAATCTCAAACTTCCTAGTACCACACTCCTCACAAAGAATTTCTGGTAAATGATCAACCCATTCCTGAAGGCGCTGGTCTGGTCGATTTAATTGGCTATTGTTTTTAATTTTCTTTCCATCAATCAATATCTCGGTTGTCACTCGATATGGATTGTACTTAATAAATACTTTTTTCATTATGAACATTCCCCCTCTAATTAAAAATAATATCTTCAAGCAATAATATGCCAGAGTGAACTAATACATCTGCAAACTCATTATCTTTCTTGTCGGAAATATCGACCTCATTGGGATAATAAGTCGGATAAGAGAATTCTTCCCTACTCAATTTTCTCTTTAGAAATTCCAACTCCTCTTGCTCATCTTCATTTAATTTTTCCCCATACATACTCATCTTCGCCAAATATGCTGCATATGTGGAAATTGGATAAACCTTTGGATCAGGAAAACCAAGCTTTTCTAAATCCTTTCTTACTGTCTTCATTGTCCCTGCTACAGAGTCTGCTCCCTTCTTGAACCGATCCATTCGATTGACAAGGAAAATAATATTTCCATTGTAATTTTCCTTCACAAAGCTCAAATGCCGCATATCATCGTCAGATCCAATGTTCTCTCCATTAAACAGATACAAAAGCAAATCACATTTTATAGTTTTAATTGTCTCATGAGACATCTCCTTGTGATCGCTTTCCATTGATGAATTCACCCCTGGAGTATCAATAAAGCACACTCTTGTATCCACATCCCAAAGAGAACGAAATCTCGCACCTACATGAATTTCATTGCTGTCATTTGCTTCATTGTCCTCCATCAAAATTTCCTCTGTGGCATCCAATTCAAGATCATGATCCCACTCATAAATAAGTCCATCCTCTCCAGCTTTATTATGAAGATAATGAATTTTAGCTGTACAGGTTGTATTTTGCATCTTATTTACTTTTTTCCCTGAAAGTGCATTCAACAAGGTAGATTTTCCAGCACTCATATTTGCTGTAACCATAATTCTCTTTTCTGTTCTTCCCAAAAATTCTCGATTTTTCCAAATCACTTCATACATTGGCTTGAGAACAGGAATTTTTTCAATTATTGTTTGATTTCCAGTATGATAAAATGCAAGAAACAACGCCAATAGTTTGTTCTTGTATTTCTCTCCATAGAGCTGAATCACACCTTTCAAAACCTGATCGCCTTTTTTTCTGTCATTCAATGCGGTAATAAACAAACAATCTGTGAGCAAAAAATACCGAAAATAATGATAATTAAAACAATTTTTAAATAACTCATAAAAATTAAAGCCTTTGTCTTCCTGACTGCCATCACATAACTTTAAAGAATAGAGCTGAATCATCGATTCAACCCATAAATCTTTACTTCCCATTTCAGCAATTAATTGCTTTAATAAATTTATATACTTCGTCTTTAACTGCAAATTCATTTTGGCTACTGGATGTAAATCTAAATATTGTTGTATCTCCAACATTGATGCCCTCATCGGTCATACCTCACTTTATTTCAATATTTTTTATCATCTCACCTTGGCTTCTAAGCCACATTTCTATACCCTTCCCAAAGACTTCAGCTGTTATGGTGTAGATTCCTTCTTTCTCACTTTCAATCTTTGCTGTTGGCAGTCTATCAAGAATTGCTTCAACAGAATGTCCGGAATAAGTAAATCTAACCCTCTGCAATTTTCCTCCATACATAAATTGAATTCTCTTTCTAAATTCCCCTTCTTCAAATCGATTTGCGTATGGAATATGGAATTTTTCAGACATAACTTGATACTCCTTGATCCGATCAATTCGATAAATCGTTGGATATGAATCATTAAAAATATCAAATTTTTCTCTAACTTTTTCATCATCTATAAATGCTGTGATATAAAAATAGTATTCAGAAAACATAATCGAAACTGGTTGAATTCGCCTCTTGACGATTGCCCGATCCTTTGTTCGTTGATAATCAATACTTACATAGTGATGTTCTCTGATTGCCTTTCCAATATCCCACATCTTTTGAATAAATTCAGATCTATGTTGCAACTCAATATAGTGATATTGCTCATTCTGAATAAGTTCTGTAATTTCTCTTCGATTAGCTTTTGGAACACAACATTTCAGAAGTCTTGAAATAAGACTATTCATTTCTCTCTTCGTAAATGCTCGGCTATCTAATAGAATTTTGCAAATAGCTAAAATCTCACCATTTTTTAGCTTCATATCATAAATTTTCTCTAAGCGATATCCCTTTGCATCTCGATCATAAATTACTGTATTGATAACACCTTTTTCTACAGATGCCATATCCATATATTCTCGAATATCTTCAATATCTCTTTGAATACTTCGCTCATTTACACTGTAATTCTGAGCTTCTACTGCTTTGTCAATGGTATAACCATTCATTAGTTTCGAGTAAATTCCCAAAACTCTTTTTACTTTGTCTTTTCCCTCTTCCTTCATACGATCCTCATATAGTATAAAATTTTAGGATGACAATATCTGTCCTTCTACATTTTTTCTTTTATATTTTTGAATCCAATGCTGTGTATAACTTGTTTATATTAACTTAATTATTACATTTTTCTATATTTTTATCAAAATCCTTCTAATATTATATATATATATATGCATTGTCAATAAAGTATTACACATCTTAATAACCTTATACAAATCTCTAAACAATTATTCTCAGTACAAAATAATTTAGTTTATCAACTACTGTGCTCCTTTCTATGCTCTTCCGCTTAATATAATAAAATTTCACTTTCACTCAAGTATATTTTTGAAAAATATCATAATCAACTTATATGCTGACTCATTGATCACAATCTACTTTCGTGCCTCTCCAAGGATCTAAAATTGATATCTCCCCCTCACAACCTGTATATTTTAAGGTATTCTCGCACCTTTTCCCAAATCTGACTCTGATGTGAAAATTTTATTTTGCACTTCCAAATAATATTTTTAGATTTCCTTTTAGGTTTATATAGATATCTATTCTGAATTTTGCTATAATGTATATTGTAGGTTTGTAGGTATTATCACATATTACTTCTTAAGGAGTGTTTTGACATGAATCTTGCTAAATTCAGCTTTCCTGCTGTAAAAGGGATACAAGCGAATATGGAATACTATGTTACTATGGTTCCCCTTGGTTGTATTCCCAAGCTATTTACATTCAGTGATGAGAATATGCCACCGGAAGTGCGATCACAGAGAACACTGAATAAATCTCGTATTCCAGAAATGTGCAACTACATTCTTCAGAATCCAACTTCTTATGTTTTTTCAGCATTAACTGCATCCATAGATGGGGAATTATGCTTCGATCCAGCTAGCCCTGATAATTCCACTGTTGGAACTTTATCAATTGATATGTCTGCAAAGCTACTTATTAATGATGGTCAACATAGGAAGGCTGCTATAGCGGCTGCATTAAAAAAGAATCCAAACCTTAAATATGAACACATTTCCATGGTTCTTTATCATGACATAGGATTAAAGCGATCTCAGCAGATGTTTTCTGATTTAAATAGGTTCGCTATTAGACCTACTCAATCCCTGAATATCTTGTATGACACACGTGGAAAGACCTCTATCCTCGTTAAGGAAGTTATTGATGCAATCCCAGGCTTCAATACATTAGTAGATAAAGAACACACTTCCGTCCCAAATAGATCTGTAGCATTATTCACACTTAGTGCATTCTATCGTGGAACCACTGCTCTTTTAAAGAATTTAGAACTATCCCTGGAGGAGCAACGTAACTTTGCAATAAAATACTGGACTACGGTATATGAAAATATGCCTGAATGGCAAAGGGTTAATATCGGCGAAGTGAAATCCTCTGTTGTCCGCAAAGAATCCCTTTCTCCACTAAGCATCACAATAAAGGCACTTGGAGAAATCGGAAATTCATTCTATACAAAGTATCCCCAATCTTGGGACACAAAATTAAAAAAACTAAAAAATGTTGATTGGAGTAAAAAGAACAAAAGCTGGGCTGATGGAATAATCGTTAACGGGAGCGTTCAATTATCCCGTGCCACTCAACAGGAAATGATTAATAAAATAGAAAAAAAACTAACGGAGTGATAAACATGGCAACTGTATTAACGAAGAAGCTTTTGCAAGAGACAATCAAAACTATTCAACAGGTTTATATGGAAGACAACATTCCATGGATTTGTGGATATAGTGGTGGTAAGGACTCTTCTGCTGTTGTCCAATTAGTTTGGATGGCATTGCAACAGCTTCCTAAAGAAAAAAGGACAAAAACGGTGCACATTATTAGCACAGACACTTTAGTAGAATCTCCTGTTGTGGCATTGTGGGCCAGCGAGTCTCTAAAAAAAATGAAGATAGCTGCTGATAAAGAGCATGATTATCTTCCACTTATACCACATCGTCTTACACCTCAAATACAGAATACTTTTTGGGTAAACCTTATCGGTCGTGGTTATCCCACTCCACGTGTAAACTTCAGATGGTGTACTGACCGTTTGAAAATTGACGCATCAAACCAATTCATCAAGAGCATTCTTGCTGCTGAAAGCGAAGCCATCTTAGTACTTGGTTCTAGAAAAGCTGAAAGTGCAACACGCCGAAAGGTTATGGAAGAATACGAAGAAAAAAGATATCGAGAGCACCTAAGTCCAAACGGTTCCTACCCTAATACTTATGTATTCACACCTATCGAGAACTGGGAAGACTCAATGGTCTGGCAATTCCTTATGCAGCACGATAATCCGTGGGGACACTCAAACAAAGATCTTCTTGCAATGTATAGAGGTGCATCCACTGATAACGAATGTCCGCTTGTGGTTGAAAGTGGCACTCCATCTTGTGGTGGTAGCCGAATGGGATGTTGGGTCTGCACAATGGTCACTGAAGACAAATCCCTGTCTGCAATGATTCAGAATGATGAAGAAAAAGCCTGGATGCTTCCTTTACTTGACTTCCGTAACTACATAGCAGGTTACAAGCAAGACAGCGAACTCACTCAAAACGAAATAGACAGAAGAAGAAGAGATTTCCGACGAATGGCTGGTAATCTCACCTGGCATAATAACCGCCTTGTTCACGGTCCTTACATAAAAAATGTTCGTGAGGATTTTCTAAGACGGCTTTTAAAATTACAACTGTTTATTCAAAAAAACGGTCCAAAAGAGGTGAAAAAAATTGAATTGATAACCATGGACGAACTGCGGTTCATTCGCAAAATATGGCTGAATGAAAAGCACGAGTTTGATGATACTCTTCCCATAATTTATAAGGAAGTAATGGGTAAAGACTTTGAAGATAACAGCATAATCAAAAATAAGTACTTTGGAAAAGATGAGTGGGATATACTCTCCGATGTATGTCAGGAACTATATCCCGATCATAAACTTCTTCTTGAATTAGGTAGTAGTTTACTCGATATGGAAGCAAAAAACTCTGCTATAAGTGCACGCCGAAATGTTGTAAAGAATATTGAAACAAAAATAAAGCACGCTTATTTTAAGAATGAAGAAGACGCAGAGGAAATGTTACATATGCGTAGAAAAAGACAAGGCCTAGTTGATGATAGTATTTATGCCAACGAAGAGTATTCAGATACTGATGAACCAATAAATACTTCTCCAACTGCTTTAAAAGGGGAGGATTGCTAAATGTACTTTTCAGAAATCGAATTATACAACTTTGGCATTTACAAAGGTCAACAGAATATTGAACTGATTGATCAGCAAAAGAAACAGAATATAACACTTGTTGGAGGAATGAATGGTCGTGGAAAAACAACTATTCTTGATGCTATATTCCTGTGCCTATATGGACGTAAAGCCATCGAATATATCGTAGGTAAAAAAGAAGCCTATAACAAAGTGCTTAAAAACAGGATAAACAAATCTGCTGTTGATAAAACAACCCATGTAAAGGTTACAATGGTCATGGATAATGATGAAAATACCATCATCTCTATAACCAGAATATGGTCTCAAACAGATAGTAAGATTGCAACAGATCTGATCGTAGAAAAAAACGGCATTAAAGATAGCTATCTCTCAGAAAACTGGGAATATTATGTGGAAGAACTTATCCCCTATGGTATCGCTAAATTTTTCTTTTTCGACAATGAAAAAATAAGCCAAATTGCTGACGATGATGCGTTTGATAAAATAAAGGATTCCATCAAATCTGTTATGGGTGTTACAACCGTTGAAACCCTTTGTGCACATATCGAGAAAATACGAAAAGAAAAAAATGCCAGCCTGAAAAAATCATCGACTTCTGCATTGACAAAAGAATCCGAAGAGTTATCAACAACTATAGAACAATGTGAAACAAAAATACGGAATCTTTATGCTCAGCGTGCCGGCCTATTTCCTGAACTTGAAAAAACAGTTAATAAGTTGGAAGAAACCGAACAGTCTTTCTGGAAAAAAGGCGGAAATCTTGGATTAAACCACGATGACATAATCAGAGATCAACATGAATTAAAAGACAGAGAAAGCACACTTAAAGGACAAGCTATAGCTTTGGCTTCCAATCCCGCTACTCCTATATGTCTGTGCAAGGAACTTGCTGTAACAACATACAACAGGATTATGTCCAGTGAAGAATCCCGTGCTGTTAAGTATTCATATCCGATTGTATCAAAGCTATATAAAGTGCTACTCGAAGAGTTTAAGAGCAGCTTTCCTGCTTCAACAGACTCATACAAAACTCTTTCAATGCTTGTAAATACTCAACTCAAAAAGCTTGAAGACGAGATCGAAACAGAAGCTGTTAATATTATTACGCCTTTAGCCAAATCTCTTGTGGAAAAATTCATAAGTGAAGATATAACACGGATATCATCCGAAGCGATAAGTATTATTTCAGAAAACCAAAAAGTTATAACTGAGCTAGAGCAATTAGAAGTTCACCTGAGCAGTAGTGCCGAAAAGAATGATACTATCAAGCTCCTTAACGAAATAAAGGAATTACAGGCCAAGAAAACCAAGCTAGAAACAGAGATATCTAGATGTGATGTTCAAATTCACTCCGCTCAGTTTGAAAAAGAACAAATTGAACATCAGCTAAACAAAGTACTCTTGAAAATTGCAAGTAATGCAGATACAAGCGATGATAATGTGCGAATAATTGAGTATTCAACCATGATATTAGATGTAATGCATGAATTTGTTCACCGACTGCAAACTCAAAAAGTCAATATTCTTGAAAAGAACATCACTTCCTGTTTTAAGTTCCTTGCCCAAAAGCAAGCCATAATAACATCCATTACCATTGACCCTAAAACGCTTGATATTATCTTGAAGGATTACCAAGGTGGTGTACTCCTTAAGGATCAGTTATCTGCTGGAGAAAAGCAAATGTTCGCTATATCAATATTATGGGGGCTTGCTCTTTCATCTGGCTATAAGCTCCCAGTAATAATTGATACGCCTATGGCTCGACTTGATTCCGTGCACAGAAGCAACTTTATCAACAAATATCTTCCAAATGCAAGCTCTCAGGTAATTGTTCTCTCTACAGACGAAGAAATTAATGGAAAATACCTGGATGATATAAAAGTATATGTTAATAAGGCATACACTCTTATATATAATGACTCCGAAAAATGTAGTACTATAGAACCAGGATATTTTGGAGGTAGATATAATGATCTGTAAACAATTCAAGCTTTCACAACCAGAAAAAGATAAGCTGATACGAATAAAGTCCAGAACTGGAATACAAAACTGGAATATAATCTGTAGATGGGCCTTATGCTGGTCATTAAATGAAAAATCTATTCCAGGTGGCGTGGATCCCCAGTCAGACAGCAATGTAGAAATAACTTGGCTTACATTCGCTGGTGAATACCACGAAATATATGAGGAACTCATTCGTGTTCGTTGTCTTACAGATGGGTTAAGCGATAATCCAGAAACTCTATATCGGTACTTCCGATTACACTTAAATAGAGGCATTAATCATTATAGTTCACGTGATGTTCTCAAAAGTATCCATGATCTTATCAACACCTTGCCAAAGGAGGAATAGCTATGTCCCTATACTTGGATTATAATGCTTCTACTCCAATTCTCCCTGAAGTGTTGGACACCATGATAGAAGCATACAAAAACACTCCTGGTAACGCCGACAGTCGCACTCACATATATGGCACCAATGCACAAAAGCTGGTTAACGAATCAAGAGTATCTATAGCATCTGTGCTTGGTATTAATCCATCAGAACTTATATTTACAAGTGGTTCAACCGAAAGCAACAATACCGTCATTTTAGGCATACAGGAATATGCAGAACAAACCGATAAAAAGCACATTGTAACAACAGCCATCGAACATAAAGCAATTTTAGAGCCGCTGCACTATCTTGAATCCAAGGGATACAAAGTAGATATTATTAAACCTGACTCATCAGGTCGAGTCTCAGCAAAAGATGTTCTCGAAAAAGTATCTGATCAAACATGTCTGGCTTCAGTCATGTTTGTCAATAGCGAGACAGGAATTATACAGCCGGTAGATGAAATTGGAACAAAATTAAAAAAGCTTGGTATTCCCTTCCATGTCGATGCCACACAAGCTCTTGGTAAGCTAAATCCAGAAATCCGCAAACTGGATTATGACTTATTAAGTATTGCCAGTCACAAGATTGGTGGACCACAAGGCATCGGTGCACTAATCAGGAAAAGAAACACCAATTACAAAAATCCTCCAATAAAGCAATTGATGTATGGTGGTGGGCAAGAAAGAGGTTTTAGACCCGGCACAACGCCTGTTGCACTTGTTGCAGGCTTCGCCAAAGCAGTTGAGCTTTCAGAAAAAAATCTTATTTCTTCTATAGAAAAATGCAAAGCCATAAAAGCAAAGTTTTTCGAAGCAATTACTGGTCTTACTTACGAAGTTAATGGTGATCCTAAATATTGCCTTCCTTCTACTGTCAACATAAGCATAGATGGACTTGATGCAGAGGCTGCTTTCTTGTGTCTTGGAGATATGTATTCTTTTTCCAATGGTTCAGCCTGTAATTCATCCTCGCATACTTTGAGCTATGTCCTCGATGCAATGGGGTTAAGTGAAAAAAGAAAGTCTGAAGCTATAAGACTATCTTGGAATGGCCAAAGCGATATCGATTTTAGTGATTTCATATCTGTTGTAAAATCTATGATATAAATATCAAAGAGGGAATGTCATCGATGACACTCCCTCTCTTTTTAGAATATCACTTTTATTTGTCTAGTCAAGTGATTCTCCTTTAACCAATCCATAATGTGTGGAGAAAGATCAGCAACTGTAGCTTGTTGATTCCTTACTTTCCCAATAAACTTCTCCGCTTCTTCGTCCAAATGAAGTCCATCAATCAGACCTTTGCCTCGTTTAACACTCTCTAAAAAAATATCTATCGCCTTTGAAGATCTCGGAATTGAAACCTTTGCTTTTTGCAAAGCTTCCAAAAGATCTTCTGCCTCTTGTTTGTTTTGAAGTAGCCCTTTCAACGATGTCAAAGAATTTTCAACATCATTAGAGAGATCATTTGCAGCTTCCTTCCAGATAATATCAACATTTTTGCGGCATAGCTCTATTGCGTTTTTTAATGCTGTCACAGCACTTACATCTAATGTATGATCCTTTGTCTTCTGACCACATGTATCCACAGCTTCCTGTAAAGAATCCTTTATCTCTACCGTAAAGATTTTTGATGAAATCTTCTTTTTTTGCATAGCTTTAATAAGATTCAATAACTGTTCAAGCTGCGATGTGTATTGACTCAATGTAATCACCTGATCCTTAAATGCTTTTGCAGCTTGTTTGTTACTCGTAGCCTGAACCGAATATGAAATTGTACTATTAGTAGATTTAAGTGATTCCAATATCATCCTTACACCTCCATCTCTTCTATTGTGTTGCTAAGACTTTCCAGCTCCTCTAATGCCTCTTCAAGAATAGGCGGATCGATCTGATCAATATCCCCCGACATTTTACTATGGTTGTCTTTCAGTTTAAGTGCAAAGGTTTCAACCTGTATTAGACTCGACATAATATCATCCAGTTTTTCACGCGGAGCTTCTGCAAATATTTGAAGCAGTCTCATATTATCTTTGCTCTTAGAATTATCTTTTAACAAATGATATAAGCCTATTGCCTCTTTGGCCTGTTCTTTTGGAGTCTTCCTTTCAAATTGTTCTTTCAATACACTGGCATACACTTCATGAGCCATATTACATGTTCTATAAAACTCACTTATTGCCTTCACAACATCAATAAAGTCTTCTTCCGACGGATCCGTCCCCAAGAGTTCCTCAAATTTCTTGATTGTCTTTTCAGTAAGTTTCATCTCGCTTGTAACTACCATATCTACTTTAGCATATAACCCCTGAAGATATGAACGTATATTTTCATATGCTTTTGAATTGTAATTTGCTAATTCGCTACTAATATCCCAACCTTTGGATTCCAAATGTCTTAGTGAATTAAACAATTCATAAGTTCTGTAAAACTGAACCTTTCCAGAGGCAGTATCACCGACAATTCCCATTATTGTGTTGCTTCCAGAAATAAGAGAATTTCTCACTGTGCCACGCATAGATGCCTGATTTGTAAGATAAGTCAGCACATCTTTCCATTCTTTGTTCGTTCTTTCTGAAATAATCTTGCTGCTATTTTCAAACATTATCTGATGAAGCAATTGTTCCTCAGACATCCCATCAAAACTGATTCCATTTATCAAGCCTTGAATATATCCTACTGCCATACACCATGTAATTACTGGATGTTCTTTCTCTCCGACACTATCTCCAAAAAGATTATTAATAAAGGTCTGTTTATTCTTCTCAATCCAATTAATCAACACCATTTGATAATATGGTGCATTTTCAAATTCCCAGTCCTTATAATAATCGAACAGAGATAATCCCATAAGAATGGTTCTTGCTTCTGAATTTCTTTTAAGGATTACTACTGCCTTGTTCTGATTAGTATCAAGCTTTGAATCCTCTATATAGACAAAGCTACCATTTCTTAGTCTTTGCGTTACAAGATCTCCCGGTAATCCTTCGTCCTGCCAAGCAATGGATTGAACAACAAAACTCCCAACCCACTTATTATAATCAGACGAATACTCTAAAGTCTTCTTTTCTTCAAACCAGCTCTCTATATCCTCTTTCTTTCTATTCAGAGCTATTTCTTTTTGAGATTGAGCAGGTTTTACTGGTTCTTTCCCTGCTACAGATGACTGCAGTTTCTTTATAGGTGTTGCTGAAGAGCCTCCTTCCACTCCCTTAAATGCTCCCAATCCAATTGATGCAAGGAACTCCGCCCTAACTCCACCTACTATATTCCCTCTGGCTTCTGTCGTCTCATCCCCCCATATACTAAACAACACCTTCAAACGTTGCTTATCTGAATCTAAAAAATCAGTATTTTCAACGCTATCTGCATATGGTGGTTGAAGAGTAACAACGGAGATATATGTTGGAATCTCAGGGAATCTCCAATTATCCCCGTATTCCATTCCATCCGCAAAATGTGCGAAGAAATGTTGGATTACATATGTCAAATAATATCTCGGACTTTTGTGCTTCAATTTGTTATAAAGAGAAATCAGACTCTTTTTATTAAATGGGTAGAGTGTATACTGCTTTTTATTGATTTCTACGAAATCCCATTCTATGTCAGGCTTATAAGCAGGATCAGGTAAAGAACTATTCTCTGTGTTTCCATCATACCAATCCTTTACAATATCTCTTGGACAATAGATAGCATTAAGATATCTAGCAGCAAGTTCCAAAAGAAACTCATCATCGCTAAAAGATTGTTCCGTCACCTTTATCTGCTTTGTTACCCTATCCTTGAAATTATCTCTAAACGAATCATAATATCCGTCCGTAATTCCAATAACAGATGTAACTCGACATAAATCACTATATTCACCGCCATTTTCAACTGCAAGAGCTGTGATTAACTCACTTTCAACTATACTGAAAGATGTAAAATCTTCGATAAAGATTGTAAGATTCTTACCTTCTTTGCATAATGACTTTCTCAAATTAACAAATAGATCTCTTGCATTTTCGCTGGTGATATTTGCACAACTCTGCATAACTCCAGATGTAAAATGATTAAGGTATGAAACCAGCTTAGCAATAGCATCCTCATCATCCCTTAAATCATATAAATAATAATTCCTTACTTCTTGAGCTGCATCTTTTTTTATCATATTGGCTATGTTACGAGGAAATACAAAGTCTTCCTTGTCAAAAATTATTTCCATAGAATCCGTAACCATAGCTTTAGCTCCGGATGTGATCATTTGGTAACATCTATCAATCGGTCCTCCTGCTCTCATCAAGTGTTCTTGCACACGCAAATCGTAAAGAAACGCTGCTATATTTTTACACGCTATCTGTTTATATGTAGAATTTGACACATCTGTAGCTACACGCTTTACATATTCGCTGTATATAGATGTTTTGAATTCAGATTCGCTTTGCGACTCAACCGCATCACAAAACTTTGTGAATTTCTCATATAATTCTTTATCCTGTACTAGCCCTTCGTTCAGCATCTGCTGGACAGCACCTCGAACTGTATTACCTAATCGACGCAAGAAAATTACTTTTTCCTTGCCTCCATCATAATTATCTTTATCATTTATAAAACGATTATGGAGCCAGTATATCAAATGAGATTTTCCTGTACCGTTCATGCCGCGGACTATGATCATTTGATGTTTATTAGCCTTATTAACTATGTACTTTTCATATATCTGCTCTTCCGTCAGATTTATCGATTTAGAATCTGTGTCTCCGAACTCAATAAATTCAAGTTCTCTAAAAGGAACATGGGTCGCCATGAAGTATTCATTGTCAACCGCAGTGCCATCTTTTTTGATGACATATTGATCCATACGATCAGAACAATCAATCCAATTCATCAGTCGCACCCCCTGATTACGATTTCAGAAAAGTCATTAAGTTCAACCCCGTTGAGCTGATATAATGAGGTTCTGACAGCATCTCTCGTCGAAACAAGTTCTATTACACCCTCATTGTTTAATATTCTTAATCCGTTTGAAACAGCCAAGGGCAATAAGGCCTCCGTACAGGCCGAAGCCGCTTCCGGTATATTTTCCTTAATCCAACCTACGAACTGAGTACATGACATCTTTGTATCTTTAGGTATATCTAACAATACATCCTCTATCCTTGTTTTCATATTAGGAATCAGAGTCTTATTGTACTGGTAAGCAAACCCTAAATACCGCATCCAGAATCTCCATCCCAAAATATCATTCTCAGTTACAGAAAAAACTCCTGATCTTGCTGCTGTAGCAGCAAGATCATCAAATCTGTTAAGCTTCAACACCTCATCAGAATTCTTTATAAACCATTCTGTGAGCTTGAAAAAGGTAGTCTTTTTATTTTTGAATGCAACAGAAGAAACAAGTCTCCGAAACTCTTTGGCAGTATCCAAATATTTCACATCTATTACAAGTTCATATCTATTTTTATTCTTCTTAATGAAACCAAGCTCTTCAGCAGAATCAATAGAAGATCTGATCGCTTCATCATTCAAATCAGCATCTTCATTCAACACACATTTCTTGTAAATATCCTGATTTGTATATGATCCTTGACTTATCAACCGGCAAACAGCCAGCACACGTTCAGGTGTAGGTCCTGGTCTCATATTATCGTTTTCCTTGAACACGCAAATACCTCCTTAAATGGTCTCTAAATTGCAAGTCCTACAATTGAGAAAATCATGAATCGTTCTATTCCTACTTAGAATCATAGTATCTATTTTGCAACACCAGACTTTTCTATAATACTCAATACCATTCTTATTAGCCGCCTCAAAAATTATATTATTATTATTGGCATTGTCTGATAGAATAATGAACAATCCATTTCTCATAATCCATGCAACTTTAGATGCTACCACTATAAACTCACTGTGAGAGAAAAACAAACACCCTACCTCTCTTGTTGGTTCACATCCATCTGGATAAACCACACAGGAAACATTTAGTTTCTTTGCCTTTTCCCCTATCAGATCTATATCTAAATCACGATAATCATTTATCGGAACAAGCAAATCTGTAAGAGGTCCCATATATCTTTTAAGAAGTCTTGACAGCTCCGACACCTCGCAATCAACTTCAGATTTCAATCTTATTCTTATCCTATCTTCTATTGCAGAAGTCCTTCCTTCATGTGCTGGGCATCCGCTGCATATTGGCTCTGCAAGCGAAAACAAAGAAACAAACTGCCTTCCCCAACATTTCGCCTTTGGATGATGTACAATATCAGCCATCTTATGATATCCACTTACTCGCATATCATATTCATTTTGACGGTCTGAAGCAATTTTTTCTCCCAGTCTATCTTTATCATAGAGCAGGGCAACATCAAGTATTTTCAATGTAAAGATATATGTTTTCTGTTGAGCATCATAAGATACATGAGTTATTCTGATATATCCTTTCCTATGTAGTAACAACAGCATATTAGTATTCCAGAACATATTACGCATACCAGCATATTGAGCTTCATCATCAGTAAAGGAATTGGGTACTGTATTTACATTCACTATAATTATATCGCCTTCAATCAGCGTTCTCTGGTCTTTTAAAATACTATCTAATCGAATCAATAGATTCTCTTTCTTCAGAATACTCTTATTGACCAATCCAAAAGCTACAGATAAATCATTTCTGCTGTCATCTTTTGATGTAAACACCGCCATAATGCTTAATGATGGCAAGCCATCACGACCACCTCTTCCTACTTCCTGATAAAATCTACTGAGATTTTCTGGCACACATGCATGAATAATAGTTCTTACATTGTTCTTGTCAACGCCCATACCAAATGCAGATGTAGCAATCATTACATCAAATTCATTGGCTTTCCATTTCTCCAAAAGTAGTTTCCTATCCATATCTGAAGTATCTCCCGTATAAGAGAAAACATTGGTAAATCCCATACTTCTAAGTTGTTTACAATACTTATTAGCCGTATCCGGTTCAATCACATATACAATCAAAGGTTTAGGCACATACTTAATCATCTCTATTACTGCATTTACTCTCTCATCATAATTTCTGTATTCTTTTATGATGTATCTTGGTTCCGGTCTTAATGCATCGCATCTATACTGTATATTGTTACCATCGCTACCAAACAATGAAAATAACACATCAACTACATCATCCGATAATGTAGCAGAAAGCAAATATGTTCTAATATGCTTCCTTGAAGCCTCTTGCAGTTCATTCAGTATTACTGAAAAAATCTGAAAATCTGGTCTAAAGTGTACACCCCAGTCAGGAACTATATGAGCTTCATCAATTACAATATTATGCAGGTATCCATCCTTTGCCGCTTCTCTTATTGCATTATTAAAATATATACTCTTAATTACTGCTTCTGGGGATGTGAATATCAATCTCGCTGTTTTATTTTTAATTCCCGATATAATAGCACTATTATCTGAGTCTCCTTGATAACAGAAAACACTATCACAGGCCACTTTATCCGTAATGCAGCTCTTTGCCTGTAAACACTGGTCTTTCGCAAGAGAAACTGTTGGAACTATTACCAATGTCAGTTTTGCCTCAGTAGCTGCTAAAAGCTGAGTCACCAGACTCTTACCACCACCTGTGGGAAGCGAAATCATTAGGGTATAATTATCCGGCAAATCTATAGCACTATGTACAGCTACTTTCTGCTCTAAAGAACAGTATTTTTTAAACTTCGTAAACTTATAGATGTAATCATCTCCGAATGAAGTTCGGTTGCTCTGTATCTCCACCTCTGATAATGAGTAAACTTCCTCTATGTATGTCTTTTGCTCTTTCAAAGCCTCTGGAATTATAACAGTTGCATCAACAGCACCATCACTTGCAACAAACAAGCCCAATTTACTCCCATCATGTCGTACAGCATCCTGAATAAGCCTTGGGAATCGAACTCTCCCCACATAAAGCACAAAATCTCTTAGAAACAACATCAAATCATTTCCATTTATTTTTCCAGTATTGTACTGACAATACCGAATAAAATAGGTCAAACATAATATTGCTTTTTCATACTCTTTTATTTTTTCAGACAGCAAAAAAGCATCCGCCTGTTGTCTTATAAGTTCTGACGCTTTAGTGCTATCTATATCGCCTTCTATGCATTTCAGAAATACTTCCATATAATCATCCATCGCTCTACCGCCTCGATAAAAACATTAAGGATATCGAATCTAATGAAATCACCGGATTAGACAAAGCATAATATACTGCTTCATACTGAGATTTGATTGATTTAAGATTGTCCATATCTTTTCCCAAATATATATATTCAGACTCATATCCACTAACGATACGATCTATCTCTCTCTTGGCCCCACTTAAATCCGCCAATTTGATCGCTTTCTTCTTAGCCTTATCCATCGATATTTTTCCTATTTTTCTCACAGTTTCCTGCCACTCACTCTCAGGGTATTCTTCCATAAATCTCTCTAATGGAGACATCTCTCCCCTTTTACCTGAGCGTTGTCCAATATGATCAGCATTTTGGACATTTCTTTTTTCAAAGATGTAATCTATAAGTTTTTCATCAGATACATTGTCTCCTTTGCATATGGAAACAAATACTATTATCTGCTTCATCGGCAGGTACATTCTAAACTGAGACAAGAGCTGAATCGGGATCCCATTATCATAGAGATAATTAATTTCTGGCTCTACATTGTAGATGCAAGCAAATCCCGTAAAGTTAAACGGAGCCATGTTTGCAAACACACAACAACGACCTCTGCTGCTATCAACTGCATTTCCAATGATACTATCAAAAACAGGATCTCCTGGTGCATAAAACAACAGATCCTCTCTTTTGATTGCTGTAGATCGGTCAAATGTTCCCAGTATCCTACCCTCTTTTCTTACAATAGGCGTATCATCGTATAGTTCCCAAGCTGGAGGGATAAAGAGCGACTGTATCGCAGCTCTTTCTTTAAACATTGACGCAGCAAATTGAACCACCCCAGCTTTTGACACAGAACTGCCCAAACCAACCTGCATAGCCCACCCTAACATTGATGATTGGAACAGGTCACTTTCACCACCACTATATGTTGACAGCATCTGCTTAACTGCTAACGAAAGAGGTCTATAGATAACACTACCTGAATCATATAGTTGCTCTTCCTCAACAGTGTCGCATACCTCTTCTGTCATATCTATGATTTCTGACAGTGCATTTCCCAGTCCCGTATGCACATCCTCAAAAATTGCATTCGATATTTTCTCATTAAGTTCGGCAGTAATGATTTCAAGTCCACTCAATGATTTGGTAAAAAGATTTAATCCTTCATTCCATATGCAGAATAACTGTTCCTCTATCGTTCCTTTCCCATAGAACACCACCGAATTTACCTGCATATGATTCTTATCTCTGCCCAATCTATCCAGTCTACCAATTCGTTGTTCGATTGCATTGGCCGTCCATGGTAAATCAACATGGATCACCCAGTCCGCATTTTGGAAGTTTCGTCCTTCACCGCCTGTTACATCGCAAAGAATAACACGGCACTCCTCGTTATTCTGGAAGTCATAAACACTATCTTCTAACTCTTGCTGAAGCATATTAGCTGTGAAGCAAACAGCGTTAATATCTCTCTTTTCCAGCAATTCTCCTAATTTCCAAAGCGTTGCAGGAAATTCAGAAAAAATCACAACCTTCCCATTATTGTCCTTGGTGATTCTTACTTCCTGTTCTATAAAATCAATCACATGAAGCAATCTACCTTTTATATCATCAGGATTCTCATCGAGGAGATACTCAGCTTGATTAATCTCATCATCACCCTGTGTAATCCACAACCCAAGATTTGCAAGCAGATCCTGATCATCTATGCCCAATTCATCTACGACATCCTTAAGTGCCCAAGGTGAACTAAACATAGCCTGAAGCAACAAATATAGTTTATCAGCGTCTATGCTATCTCCTTCTATTTTTCCTGAAATGTATTCAAGAAGAGCATAATAAACATTCTGCTCGGAATAGTTGTCATCAGCATTCTTTACATCATAACCATTCTCATAGATTTTTCTTTGTCCTAACGCCTCATTTATATAATTTCGCCGATTTCGTATTACATTTCTCTCTATCCGATAATTTTCTGAAATATATGACAATGCCTGTTCTGCATATTTCTGTCCGCCATCGTTATCAGAAATATTTACACTATCAATTATCTTGCTAAGGTGTATATCATCCAATTCTTCAGCAAGTTCAGTTAGTTTATCCAAAGTATCCTCTTTATAATCTTCGTATTGGTTCATGTGTATCAACATCGCATTGACACGCCTTTGTATCTTCTTCTGCCTTGCCAAAATGGATCCAAATTCCTTAACCGTCATGCGACAATACTGATCAGGCTGCAATAAAGACAATAGTTTCAGATACTCTTCTTTACGATCCTGAATAGGCGTTGCACTCAAAAATAGAGCATTAGGTACTCTTTTGCTAAGTTGGAGAACCAAATCGTACTTCTCATTTTGTGATAAAAGCCTGTGAGTCTCATCCACAAGCAGTATATCCCACTTTCTGTCCATAACATCACAATACTCATCCAAATCTTCAAGTGAAAATATTAGATGCTTTGCATATGAAGCCATTGCATCACCAATCAATGCATTTATGTTAAACTTATACTTCAACTCATTTAACCATTGTTGTGCTAATGCAGCCGGAACAATGTATAATACCCTTAAGTTCTGTGTTTCTGACAACAATATCTTGATTATTGAAGCGGCTTCTATAGTCTTTCCAAGTCCTACCTCATCAGCCAACATATACCGAATAGGTCTTGATTCAAATGCCCTTACAATAGTGCTTATCTGGTGTTCCATCAAATATGTCCTGCATCCAGCAAGCTCCTTAAAACCATACACAGTATTATTAACCATGTGCATATTATTACTTACATGGAGCCTATTTGCATACCATGTTGGATTCTGAAACTCATATTGCATCATCTGCTTTAATGGTTGATAGTCTGATGCAGAATATTCTATTTCCAATATATCCTCAGAATAAGAATTAATTTCACCGTTGAAAAGCATAACATAATATTCGTACATTGCATCTTCTGTTTGTTCAATCTTTTTGGAAAGGATTTTTCCCCTTCCGTCAGGGGTAACAACAGGTGCACCTTTTGTCGCACCACATCTCCTTACCTTATCAATGGCGAACTTACACTTTTCAAAGGCATGCACATAAAACCTCTTACTGTCCTTCAGGTCGTAAATTTTCACATCTATTTCACCCGAAAGATCATTTATCGAAGTAATCTTTCCCAAGACAAAGTTACGCGGAAAGTAAGTATCATTCTCTTCAAATACAATTGGGCATCTCACATATTGTCCGACTTTCATGTAATAACCTCCAAATACAATAATAAGTCCAGCGAATTCGCTTATATCTTCAAAGTAATCCTCATCTATTTTATAAACGATGTACTCTTTTATTCTTTCAAGTCCAACGCTATGCTTTATCATTAACTCAACTCGGAAATCTCCATCAATCCAATTTGTTTTCTGCTT
Source organism: Lachnospiraceae bacterium oral taxon 096 (assembly GCA_018141845.1). Lineage (NCBI taxonomy): Bacteria > Bacillati > Bacillota > Clostridia > Lachnospirales > Lachnospiraceae > Lachnospiraceae bacterium oral taxon 096. The sequence goes on from CP073340.1 coordinate 128,115, forward strand.
TTTACATTAACAAAATCCAGTATTTCTTTTGTAAACTTTGATGTTATAATGACAACCCCTTTCTCGTCCTTTTGCATCACTCCAATAAAGCGTTGAATTTATGGTTACCTAACCAGATTTATCATCGCATCCATAGCCCATAGCAAGTAAAAAATCCACTACCAGCTTTTCAAAGAAACTCAGATGGCATTCTCTTACTTTCTTAAGCAAGAAATGCTTTAAAACCCCCAAATATCTGTGATATGCTTGTGCCATTTTTTCCTCTGGTAGCAGTTCATCTTCAATGTCCAAAACATATTACAAATTTTCTAGTTCAATAGAAGATGGATTCATATCATCAACTAAGCTATAATTGCATCACATATTGTTCTCTTCTTCATATCCCACATCACCTCTATTTATTCTCTACCACATAGGATTCTAAGCATATACCTTTATTAGGGCAGAAGACACACCAGCTTCCTGCATGTGCCATATTCTCATCAGTATCATTCAAATACTGCAAGGTAGCTTCGATTAATTCTTTCTTCTCCAAAATTGGTATATCATGTAGTCCGTAAATCTTCTTTCCGTCTTCCCACCTTGTTATATTTTCAAATGTCTTATATGGATGTGATTTTGGATAATCCTGACCATTTTCAGCAAATAAAGCATTTCCAAAGTTTTCTCTTAACTGCATATGTGTCCGATCACACTTGTGCACTTTAGTGTCCCCATCACGAAATATGCTATGGACCACATAGTTTTCCGCTCTTCTTTCAAGATCGAGAATCTCCGTTTCTCTAAAGAACGGGAAATATGGTCTCATTTTTTTAGATTCTGCCCCTACCACAGACGACAATACTCTTTTGGCATCATTCATCGGCTCGTTATCAAGCTGTTGCCATACACTTTTTATCAGTAAATTCTCATAAAGTTTCTGGAACAAGAATTTCCCTGAAAAAATAGGCTGTGGATTCAATACAAAATCAAACAGATATCTGTATGGGCACAAAAACATATCTGCCATTTGTTCCGGTGCATAAGTCATTGAAATAATCGGTTCTGTTCCGAACTCTATTCTGATCACATTATCACAGTCACCCATCCTTTCCCCATCAGGACCATCAGCCTTTTCTACGCCAATGAGTTTTAGCATCTCATACAAGTCAGTTGTATTATCTCCATATCTTTTTACAAAGCTGATCTTTGATTCGCATTGGTTGAAATATAGCCCATAAAACAGTGCATATCGCAAGAAATTACTCTTTTCTCCCAAAGCTGCATAATAAACTTGAAACAGTAGCTCTTTAGGATTATATGCTCTTTCAATGAACATCTCTGATAAAGGCCATGGTAACAAGTCATCAATATCTTTATTCATATCTGCATCGGATACGCATGCAAAATGATATACTTTTTTAAATCCTGGTTTATTCTGTGCCTTACTATTTAATACATCACCATCTATCTGTTCGAAATTCTTTACAAACCAATCTGATACTGGTTCTTCTTTTTGCTTTAAGAAGAAATACAATCCTTTACGAAGGTCTTCAAAAGTACCCTCATATTCATCTTCTTTTTTCTTCATCTGGATTATATCCAATTTAGTAAGAAGCTGAGTTATGAGTGTTTTTTCCTCTTCACTAACCAAGGTATCCTGTCTCTCTCTTACAAATTCTTCAAGCCGTTCAAAATGCTTCTTAAAATTAATCTTGTCTTCGGTGGTTCCTGTAAACAGTTTCTTTGCTATCTCATTAATCTCACATATTGCCTTATAAAGATTATCAAAATCATTTGCAGTAATCTTATATGTATTATATATGTTCATTGCTTTAAGTGAAAAAGCAATCGAACCCTGATTTGAACTAGATACCTGAGAATAAGCATTCTTATACTTTTTGCCAATAATCCTATCAAAATCCTCAACTGTCTCAACATGTTCAAATAAAGGCTGAACATTCATCAATGTTTTAAGTAGTGCTTCAGCACTATACTTTGAAAGAATACCGGAATTAACGCATTCCCTCAGAAAGTCGTAATCCAGTCCAAGACTTTGAGTGTCTGGATCCCACATAGCATAAAGGGCAGTAAAAAACTGTCCTACTGGATAAGCGAGAAAATGTCTGTTTCTGGCATACTCAGGATGATACACCTGAAGTAAGTCATCGACATCCTTATTAGCTGTATATACAACTTCCTGCATTTTTCTTAAAATCGCCGCAGTTCCTGCATTTTTCTTAAAAGGCTTTTCAGATAACGACATTGTATCACTCATGCTTGCTTCAGCTTCCATAAACTCATCAGAAATATACCCAGCATATTCCGAAATGTTATCAAATTCCTGTACCCTAACATCTTTATACAGATCATAGTTATCTCTCATCCTTTTGTCAGTTCGAGATACCGTCTCTTCACATAATAATCCAAAATTACTTGCTATAGCATTTCCAGGTCTCTTAAACTGACCTATTGGAACATACGAGCCAACATTTCTGTCATGGTGTATAGGTGTGTTAAACTGCTGGTAAATATAAGTCCATGATGAATATATTTCCTTAAACTCAGGAACATAATTGTGTACGAAAATAACCTCCACACCTAACTTATCCAAGTGGGTTATAAAACGCAATTGAAGAGGCGTGAACTGATGTATTCCATGAATAACAATATGCTTGCCATCCCAATGATTTGTGCTTTCAATCATACGATCAAGCAGCTTCTCTTCCTGTTTCCAAAGCTTACTATCATCTGTATCCTTATACTCATTTCTTATGGTCTCCTTCTCAACCTTTTCATCCTCAGCCTGTTTTTTTAACATAGATATAATCTCTGGTAAATTAGGCATTTTGGGCAGTTTAAAGAGTCTCTCATTCTCAGTTATCTTCAGCATATATGCAAACAGTCTATGTTCCATACTCAGACCGTCTGTTTTTAACGATGAAGAATCTATGCCCAGTTCAATGAACAACCGCAGTGAATCAAGCATTTCATCTTTGTTGTGAGTCAATGCAATATACAAATCATCAGATAGTTTCTTATTCTGATTCCATCTTCTATACACTGCACTCAGCTCGCTGTATTGAAGGATTCGCACTCCAATGTCATTAGTCCATGTCCTAAAGATTTTTTCGTTTACAATATCATCAATAGGACATATCAGAGACTCTATATCCTCTCTCATTACACTTATAAGACCATTTACCAATGTTCTGGATGCACACAACTGAGGATAATCTTTAATATGGTCAACATTACCATTCCAAAAGTCTGTCTCTCTTATCCTATATGGGTCTGCATAAGTATAGATTTTATAAGCCATTATTCTTATCCTCCCATATAAGATTTTGCCAGCATTTACCATTCTTTCCGTTTAGAGCTATCCAAGAAAATGTTCTTATGGCTCTCGTCATTGCAACATATAAGATACGTGTTTCTTCTCTCATTCGTTCGCTTTTTTCCATACTTTCATCAAAATAATCATTCTGGTATATGTCCTGGTATCTGTCATCATCTGTTTTTGTTTTAATTTGATATCCGACCTTTATTCCAGATTCATTCACAACAGAAACATTAATAGTAGACTGCTTCATAATATTGATTGCATCTGAACAGTAAGGTAAAATAACTGAACCATATTCCAACCCTTTCGATTTATGTACAGTTACACATTTAATAACACATTCTTGTCCTTTTGCATCTGGAAGACGGCTATCCACATTTTTTACACCGACTATGTTCGCAGTTAATCTATCCACAAGCGAATTAATCGACAAAGAATCCATGTTTGCTGCCTTAATCAGTTCTTCTAAAAGCATATCCACATTCAGTCGATAATTGTCCCGCTTCCATTTGCTGTCTTGTCCATAATGTACCCACGGCTTCAAAATACTGTATATTTTTCTCATCACTTGAAGAACCGGCATCACTCTTAGAGCTCGGATGATATTATTCCAGTTTTTCCATTGATCACCTTCTGCAACAGACAGTTTCATATCTATCATCTTCTGTAACTTTCTTGCTTGAGAAGTATCTTGAATCTTTGATTTCTTCCAACCAGATTTTTTATCGTTCTCTCGAATCTGATACATTCTTGATTTACTCATTCCGCCGCCTATAAAATTGGACGAAACGAAGGCGAATAGATAATCGGATTCATCATAATGCAAGAGTGCATTCGCCAAAGTAAGCATATCAAGAGCAGGTGCTGACATATACAAATCACCACCAGTATTTGTAAGCACCTCATACCCCTTCTCCTTTCCTCCCTGCTTAATAAATTCCGCTTGCCAGTTTTCTCTTACAAGAATAGCAATTTCTTTATCCTTATCTGACAAAGCTATTCCTTGACCTTCCAAGCTCTTGATCCTTTCTTTTATTCTGTTTACTTCCTCAAATACCGCTGAAATCCTATCTTCCTCAGCAGCAATCGAAATCTTTTTATAAAATTCTGATGGGTTTGTACTTCGGTTATAATCACGAGTACCAATCAGTCTATCTGTATTGAAGCCTGTAGCATTTTCCTTATATATCAATAATGGTTCACCACCCTCGGTCCTGTTTCCCAAATCAGAGAATGTTGAATGGAATACATCTAACAACTGAGCGTCCGTTCTATAATTTTTATAAAGAGAATATATTTGCCATTCAGGACTATTATCTACTCCAAGCCGCTTAAATGCATTCTCTTTGGCACCTCTAAACCTATAAATACATTGCTTTACATCGCCTACCACAAACAGCTTGTACTGTAACAATTTTGCAATCTGCAAAATGGCATCAATCTGGACATCATCAGTATCCTGGAACTCATCAACAAACATATACTGCGGTCTTCCAGTCTGCATTTTTATAAGTCTTTCAACATTTTCTTTCCTTTCAATACATAACTGAAGCGTAGACATCATATTATTCAAATGAATTTTATTCTGCTTCTTTAAATATATGTCCAATTCCCTCTCAACCTTGGGGATGATATCCTGAATAAGTTTATGAAACTCTCCATCAATTCCTCCGGAAACCATTTCTCCAAAATTTTCTGCTTTCAACTGTCTCACATCTATACTCTGATTATGAAGCCTTGTAAGAATGTTCAGTATATCCTTGTTAATCAGATAAATTGGCATCCCAAGTTTCTTAACATATGAATCACCATATTCCCTCTGTTTTTGAGATATATATTGGTCAACTAAATCAGCTATAATCTGCTTTATCTTATAGTCACCAGAAGTAACCGATATGTCTGTTCCATATCCTAACTCAATTCCAAGAACAGAGATGATTTTCTTCGCATATGAGTGAATTGTACTTATCTGCATTCCCTCTATCTGATTGATAAAGGCAAGGCAGTCACTATCTCCTGTAAGCAGATAGTAATTATTGAAATGCTGCCTGATCTTATCTTCCATCTGATTAGCAGCATCATCAGTAAATGTAATCATTACAATTCTTTTTGCCATTTCCTTCATGGAGCAGTTTTGGATATGACATATGTATGCAATCCTTGAAATCATCGTGAAGGTCTTTCCTGTTCCGGCACCGGCCTTGACGACAATATTTTTAGTGGAATCTGTATGTTCAATCCTATACTGTTCAAGATTGAAATTGCACATTTTGTCAATTTGCTTCATTACCACAAACTTTTTCTCGGTAATGTTTTTTCCGTCTTCAATGACAAATAACGATTCCCCCATATCCAACGGAGACACCGAATATACCACACAATTAAACACTTGGAATGTTGTTATCCCTGAGATCTTCTTTTCCTTGCTCTGCCCTTCAAAGTTGATTTTTAGATTTAAGCCTTCTGCAACAAGTCCTTTTTCAATGATTACACCCTTAATAGCCTCCGCTATTATCGCCAAATCTCCTGGCTCTTCCGTTATGATATAAAGCTTTGTTCCCACACTGTATGCCTTAGTCAGCCTTTTCTTTATGTCATCATTCATATCAGAATGTGGAATATAGGCAAACAAAGAATACGCCGATTTGATAGGGCTTTCTGCATCCTTTATCAAATCCATGTTCTCTATCGTTATATCCTCAATATTCAAATCTGTTTCAAATATCTTCCGAACTCTATACATTAACTCTGGGGTAAAATCAGCACAATGACTCAATGCACCCCTATGGTTTTTGATTCCAAGATTCATTTTCTCGTAAAAGGCTTTCTTGGAATCAAGATCTTCTCTCAAAATCGTAGATTCAAATTCACAGACCGTTTCTATGCCTTTGTTATCATAATTGTCTTTTGATAGATTAGGAAAGGCTACCATATCATAGATTAAAGGTATCTTTCCGGTCTTTTGCCGAATTTTGCTACGCATTTTATATACATAATCTCTGGCTTGAGAAGTAGGGTTTTCTATACTCTCTCCCTCTTCACCAGTTTCTGCATCTTTTGTCTTAATCAAAATCGAATCACCATTTTTTACTTCCTTTATGGTGTCCAGTCTCCATGACTTAACTTCAAAAATGATGATGCCTATTTTGGGAGCGAGAAGGCATACATCAAATTGAGCACCAAATATGGGACGGTTTCTATATATCACATAAGAATCATCAAAGTATTCCTTCAATTTCTTTATCAAATAATCCTCTCCCCAGTTATCACTCTGAAGATCCGAGCCAATAAACTTTGCCATACTTAAACCTCTCCTTTGAAAGGATTCTCCTTATTTTTCATTCGGAAGAATTTCTACCACACCGTCAATTTCACAATCTAATGTGCCACAAATCTTGACCATAACTTTCATAGTCACATTCTCATTATTAGCCAACTTAGTTATAGTAGTGCTTCCTATGCCATCTATGTACTAAACTATACTCAATAACACCTGTCTATAATCCACTATAATACAGTATAGCATATTCTTCCAATTTTAGAGATAAAATGTTGTGGTTTTAGGATCCCTCTTGTTCATATGTAAAAAAGGGCATCCAACACTATTTCGTGTTAAATGCCGCGTATTCCTATTAACGAATGTCTAACAGAATCTCCACTTTCCACTTTGATTTTAATTTATTTCAAATATGATCCTAAACCCACCTTTATCTCTCATAAGTCGGCTACCAATTGACAAATTGAGTGAGTTGCTCATCTGTGTATGCCATCTCAAAATAATCTGTGCAGATGATTTTCCATACTTTTCTCCCAATTTTGTAAAGACAGGTTCGTTAATAAGAGCTTTGTCGCCATGGACCAATGGATACCAAGCCATAATTTTAATTCCATATTTGTCCAAGATCTTTCTAAGCTCCTTTTGTGTAAAATATGGATGTGCCTCTACTTGAATAAATTGAGGAACTACTTCCCATTTTTGTTCAAGTTCAGCAAGATACTTTCCCTCAAAATTAGAAATTCCAATTGCCTTGGCATTTCCCGCTCTATAAGCCTTTTCAAGCTGCCTATATCCAGCAAGCCAATCACCTGCTGGCTGATGAATATAGAGAAGATCAACATAATCAACTCTATTCTGTAGGCCAAAGTTTTGTTGAAAGAAAAACATCTTCTCTCTTCGTGCTTGACTCTTTTATTCCTCTTCCTACAGCTCGCTCATTCACATAGGCATTTTCTGTATCTACAAGAAAATAGCCCATGTTTATTTTTTCACCCTTACCACTCCTTGTTTCGCTCTACAATTTTCTCAGCAAAATTCATTTGAATTTCTCCCGAGTAAAGGGTTTCCAAGTGTGCCTTCATATCCTTTACTTCCTGCTCTGTGACATTAATAAGCTTGCTATTGGTGCAATATGGCTTTCTGCACAGGGCTTGTACATCTTTTTTTGTTAGTTGTGTAATTGGCTGTTTCATCTCGAATTCCTCCAGTCCACAAGAATTTTTCTAATCTGCACAAGTTTTTCGCTTTCCTTGTCCATCAGCATCATTTCTGTAAAGATCTTTGCCATTTCTGGTAAGTCAACCTCTGCTTCTCTGACACCATCAGATTTAATACTGACTAATGCCTGCTTTAGGACTTCAAGATAATTAGCCTGCAACAGTTGTAATAGGTACTGAGTCTGCAACACCTTTAGGGTATCAATTTGCCCAAGAATATCTTTCTTCACCTGTTCAAGCTTTGCCGCAGTTATTTCATCATAGCGAGCCTGAAAGCTTGTAAATACAGGAGTGTCTTCACCCTTTTTAACATTGCTAAGCAGCACCTGTATTTCCTTCCAATTAGAGATATTCTGTGCCACATCAACCATCCGAACAAAGACCGCAGATCTTGACATATCCTGTGCAGAATCCAATCTTTTTATTTCATATTCCTGTGCAGCATGCTTCCAATTACATTTCACATTAAATAATACCATATTTCTATTGCCTTTCTAAATATTTATTAGGTATTTTAAAACTACCTATAAACCATTATATGCTTTTAAAGGTATTTTGTCAATACCTAATTAACACTTTAAAGGTGTTGAAAAAAATATCTTATGGTGTACGAAACTTTAAATATTCTAGAAACAGAATTTTAATGGCAATGGCTTAAAAAGAAGTAGGGACGAGTTTTTTGTGGTACAAAAATATCCCTAACCAAAACAGATATAGGGTATTCTATAGACCTGTTAGAAAAAACTATGCAATTCCTTCAGAAAGAGTGGGTTGAAAATCAACCCGACAAAGAACCGAAAAAAGCACCTCCTAGATTAACTCTAAGAAGTGCTTTAACGATTCATCATTATTCCCAATTTTGTTGTCAAATTGTCATGTGGTCTTACATCATGGTTTTTGACATTTTATATTTCATTTTAGTACAACTTTGCCCCAGCTGGGATGTGGTTATCCACCATAAGAAGGTGAAGCTCCTCGCCGTCTCCCTCCTTAAACTCGCTCACTGCAGAAAGCAGCATGCCACAGGACTCGATGCCCATCATTGCTCTCGGTGGGAGATTGGTAATGGCAATCAGGGTCTTTCCAATCAATTCCTCTGGCTCATAAAATGCATGGATACCAGAAAGAATCGTCCTGTCTTTACCTGAACCATCATCCAAAGTAAATTGAAGAAGCTTCTTTGACTTTGGTACTGCGGCACAATCCTTTACCTTTACTGCTCTAAAGTCAGACTTACTAAAGGTTTCAAAGTCCACACTCTCTTCAAAAAGTGGCTCAATCTTGACATTACTAAAATCAATTTGATTATTTGGTGTAAAGAAGCCCGTCTTTGACTCCTCTGCTTTGTTCTCATCTGCTTCCTTTTCACTTCCCTCACCTGCTGGCTTTGACAAACTCTTCATTGTAGGGAAGAGAAGTACATCTCGAATTGCTGGTGAGTTGGTAAGAAGCATCACAAGCCTGTCGATACCATAGCCAATACCACCTGTTGGCGGCATACCAATCTCAAGGGCATTTAAGAAGTCCTCGTCGGTGTGATTGGCCTCGTCATCACCTGCTGCAAATGCTGCCTCCTGTGCGGCGAAACGCTCCCTCTGGTCAATTGGATCATTGAGCTCTGAGTAGGCATTGGCCATCTCACGGCCATAGATATAGAGCTCAAATCGCTCTACCTTTGATGGATCAGAAGGCTTTTTCTTTGTCAATGGAGAAATCTCAACCGGATGATCTGTGACAAATGTTGGCTGAATTAATTTCTCCTCAACAAATTCTTCAAAGAATAAATTTAGGATATCTCCCTTTTGGTGACGCTCCTCAAATGTAATATTTTTCTCCTTGGCAATGGCTCTTGCCTCTTCAAGGGTCTCAATGGCATCAAAGTCAACGCCTGCATATTTCTTTACAGCATCGATCATTGTGATTCGTTCAAAAGGCTTTCCCAAATCGATCATTGCCTCAGCATAAGGAATGGTTGTTGAACCGCACACCGTCTGTGCGAGATGACGAAACATTCTCTCTGTCAAATCCATCATTCCATTGTAATCCGTATAGGCCTGATATAATTCCATTAAAGTAAACTCAGGATTGTGTCTTGTGTCCACTCCTTCATTTCTAAAAACACGACCAATCTCATAGACTCTCTCAAGACCACCGACAATTAATCTCTTTAAGTAAAGCTCAAGTGAAATGCGAAGCTTCACATCCTCATCGAGGGCGTTGTAATGGGTATTAAATGGTCTAGCTGCTGCACCACCTGCGTTGCTCACTAACATTGGTGTCTCCACTTCCATAAAGTTCTCGCCATCGAGGAATTTTCTGATTTCAGAGATAATCCTTGACCTCTTGATAAATGTATCCTTTACTTCAGGATTCATAATCAAATCAACATATCTTTGGCGATATCTTGTGTCCGTATCTGTAAGACCATGGAACTTTTCTGGGAGTGGCTTTAAGCTCTTTGACAAAAGCACAACTTTTACAGCATGAATACTGCATTCTCCTGTCTTTGTCTTAAATACCGTTCCCTCAACACCAACAATGTCTCCAATATCCAACTTCTTAAAGGCAGCATACTCATCTGTTCCAATCGCATCTCTAGCGACATAAGATTGAATCTTTCCTTCTTTATCTTGGATATGGCAAAAAGAAGCCTTTCCCATAACACGCTTTGACATCAGTCGTCCTGCAATGCGCACTAGGATAGGCTCTTGACCTTCTTTTGTCTCCAATGTTTCAAAATTTTCAATAATCTCTTGGCTGTGATGGGTCACATCAAACTTTGTTATCTGATAAGGGTCATTTCCCTCGGCCTGCAAAGCTGCAAGCTTGTCTCTTCTTGCCTGAAGAATATGGTTTAACTCTTCGGTGGTAATTTCCTTTTCATTTTGCTGATTTGTATCTGCCACGCCTGTTCTCCTTTACTCTATCTATACTCTGTGGATGTCCAATACCTTGTACTTAATTGGTCCAGCCTGTGTTTCTACCTCAACAATATCGCCCACTCTCTTCTTTAAGAGTGCCCGACCTACTGGAGATTCATTGCTGATTTTTCCTTCTAGAGAATTGGCCTCTGTAGAGCCCACAATCTTATAGGTCATCTCGTCATCATATTCCATATCAAGAAGGGTGACATTGCAACCAATGCTAATGGTATCCAAATCGACCTCTTCTTCAACAACAACTTCGGCATTCTTTAGAAGAGTCTCCAGCTCCTCAATTCTTGCCTCAATATCTCTTTGCTCGTCCTTTGCTGCATCATACTCTGCATTCTCTGACAAGTCTCCCTGTTCTCTTGCTTCCTTAATCTTTCCAGCAATCTCTTTTCTCTGGTTTACCTTAAGGTCTTGTAATTCCTCCTCATATTTCTTTAAACCTTCATAGGTCAAAATATGCTTCTTATCCGCCATTTTTTTCTCCTTATAAGCGCAACTATGCGTTAATTATATCGAAATATTATACCTTTAGGACATAGGAATGTCAAGAAAACAACTGCTTTAAGAGCTTTTCAAGCTCTACATAACTTTCAATATGGTTGACTTGATTTCGAAATGCAGAAGATCCCTTCATCCCATGAGTATACCACGCAATATGCTTTCTCATTTGTCGTATGCCCATATACTCCCCATCGTACTCTATTTGCATTCTTGTCTGTCGCAAGATCATATCTGCAATCTCAGGAAGCGAAATGGGATCCATCTTTGTGCCATCCTCTAAGTATTGTAACACCGCCCGAAATATCCAAGGATTTCCCTGTGCACCTCTGGCAATCATCACCCCATCACAACCTGTCTCTTCCACGAGTTGCTTTGCTGATGGTCCATCGATCACATCACCATTTCCAATGACAGGAATCGACACTGCCCGCTTGACATCGGCAATAATTCTCCAATCCGCCTTGCCAGAATAATATTGCTCTCTTGTTCTTCCATGCACAGCAATGGCCGATACTCCTGCTGCCTGAGCAGCTTTTGCCACCTCCACGGCATTGATATGTTGTTCATCAAAGCCCTTTCGTATTTTGACAGTCACTGGCTTTTTTACCTTAGATACCATATTTTGTAATATTTGATAGACCAAGTCCGGATTTTTCATTAATGCCGATCCCTCATGATTATTGACAATTTTGGGCACTGGACATCCCATGTTGACATCAATCATATCCCACGGTCCGTCTTCAATTTGATGAGCAATATCTCCCATCAATTCGGGGTCTGAACCAAAGAGCTGAATGGCCAATGGATTTTCTCTCTCATCCGACTTCATCAATCCAAAAGTATTTTTATTTTTATAAGAAATGGCCTTTGCACTGACCATTTCTGTGCACACAAGAGAGCATCCTTGCTCTTTACAGAGCAGACGAAATGGCAGGTCTGTCACCCCTGCCATTGGTCCAAGACATAAGCCTCCCTCGATGTTTATATCTCCAATCTTAAACTGTAACTTCATCAATATCTTGTTTCAAAAATACAACACGGTAGTAGAGCTCTAATTGCTCCATCAGCTCTTCCTTTTCCCTTTGAAATTTTGAGATATGTAAACCGCTCTCAATTTCATCAAAGAGATAATCGCCATCATCTACACGAACGGTAAATTTGATATTGCCTTTCTCATCAAATTCTACTGTGAAAATTCCACCTGCCTCTTCGGCAAAAGTCACACACATCATTTGCAACTCATTCCGAATGGACTCTGGCAATTGAGCAAAATCCGGATTGAAGTAGTACTTTTGCTCATAGGAATTTGCCCCGCATAGCACAACATTTTCTGTTGTTCTATTCAATCCTTCACTCATTTTTAGCGCACCAATAATTTGGCAATTCTGTACTGATCCTCAGAAATGTCCTTCTTCATTGCCAATGCTTCCTGAATATCATAATCTACATACTCGCCATGGCGATAAGCAATGACACGATTTGACTTTCCTTCAATCAACTTCTCCACAGCCTTTGCACCCATAATCGAAGCATAAACTCTGTCCTTGCAAGTTGGTGCACCACCTCTTTGCATATGTCCAAGGATGGTTGCTCTCGTTTCAATTCCTGTTGCTGCCTCAATTCTCTTTGCCATAGAATTTGAATGTCCAATTCCCTCGGCATTGATAATGATGTGATGCTTCTTTCCACGCTTTCTGTTTTCAATAATGCGGTTGATCAATGCCTGCTCATCGCCATCATAGTGCTCTGGCAAAAGAATATCTTCTGCACCATTGGCAATACCACACCACAATGCAATATATCCTGCACTTCTTCCCATAACCTCGATAATACTGCATCGCTCATGAGATGTCGAAGTATCTCTAACCTTATCAATAGCTTCCATAGCTGTGTTTACTGCTGTATCAAAACCAATGGTATAATCTGTGCAGGCAATATCTAAGTCAATGGTGCCTGGAAGTCCAATGGTATTGATGCCAAGTGCTGAAAGTTTTCCTGCTCCTTGGAATGAACCATCACCACCAATAACTACAATTCCATCAATGCCATGTTTTCTACAAATCTCAGCACCCTTTTGCTGACCTTCTGCAGTCACAAATTCCTTACATCTTGCTGTGTATAAGATGGTTCCACCGCGATGAATAATATCTGCAACACTGGTTCCATCCATATCTACAATCTCTTCTTCCAAAAGACCTGCATAACCTCTCATAATTCCCTTTACAGTGATACCATTATGGATTGCTGTGCGGACAACGGCACGAATAGCCGCATTCATTCCTGGTGCGTCACCACCACTTGTTAATACACCAATTGTTTTAATTGCTTTTGACATATCTATAGCCCTCCTCATTGATAACTAACTCAATATGCTTTTCATTCTAATTCATTTTTACAGCGTTTTCAAGCGTTTTGTTACTATTTTGACATTTTCTTGACCAAGTATTTCCTCAAACCTCGATTTTAAGCCATCTGTAAGAGCAATTAAATATCTCTCTCCAAGAAATTTTTTTGCATGCTCCTTCTTGAGATAAATATAAACTCCGTCTATTCCACTTTGAGCTTGCTGTAAAATCTCCGTCATCTCTTTCTCTCGGGCAGCAAAATCCTCTTTATCGGCATATTGCAGCCACAATTCCTTGCCCGTCTGATCAAATGGCAATATTTTTTCGCCAATCAGCTGTCCAACCCCATCTTCTTGGATCTGTACACGCCCCTCAACATACACTCTCGCTTCCTCGTTGAGGTACTTTTTAGTCTGCTCATAGATTTTTGGAAATACAATGACTTCAACACTCCCCACCATGTCTTCCAACTCGACAAAGGCCATCATCTGCATCTTCTTTGTCATCATTTTTTTCATGGATGTAATCATTCCACCAATAATCACTTTTTGACCATCACTCAGTTTTGCTTCATTGCTCTCCTCATCAATGGCAAAGTCACTGGTTTTTGCTGTCACATTTTTTTCCATCTCATCAGCATAATCTTCCAAGGGATGACCGCTAATATAGATACCGAGAGTCTCCTTTTCAAAGAGTAAAATTTGTTCTCGACTCAATTCTTGGACCTCAGGCATTTGAACTTGAAAGCTTTTTTTATCTTCTTCTGTGGCAAAATCAAATAGTGACATCTGTCCCGAAATCACATTTTTTTGATTTTTGCTCTTGTTATTAAGAACTTGAGATACAATCTGCAATTTTTGATTTCGATTGCCCTCTAAGCTATCCACTGCACCCGATTTAATAAAGTTTTCTAGTGTTCGCCGATTGACCTCTTTATTACTTGTCCTCTCCACTAAATCCTCAAGAGAATGAAACTTTCCCCCTTCTTTCCTTATGCGTATAATTTCATCAGACACCGAAATGCCCACACCTTTAATTGCTGACAGTCCAAAGCGAATGCCCCCCTCAGCCACTGAAAATTTGCTCTCTCCCTCATTGATATCTGGTGGCAAAATGGCAATGCCCATCTGTCTACAGCTCAAAATGTACTCGGACACCTTTGTTGTATTGTCCATCACTGATGTCAAAAGAGAAGCCATAAATTCCTTTGGATAATAATACTTTAAATAGGCCGTCTGATAAGAAATATAGGCATAGCAAGCGGCATGAGACTTATTAAAGGCATACTTAGCAAAATCAATCATTTCGTCAAAAATTCGATTGGCCACATCTTCCTTTATTCCATTGGCAATGCATCCTTTTACACCCTCTTCCTCGTTGCCATAGACAAAGTTTTTTCTTTCTTTTTCCATGACCGATGCCTTCTTTTTGCTCATCGCTCGGCGAACCATATCACTTCTGCCCAGTGTATATCCTGCCAAATCTCGAACAATCTGCATTACCTGCTCCTGATAAACAATGCATCCATAGGTCGGTGATAAAATGCTCTCAAGCTGTGGACAATCGTAGACAATTTCTCCTCGGTGATCCTTTCCCTTAATATACTTTGGAATAAAATCCATTGGACCTGGACGATATAAAGAAATGCCCGCAATCACATCTTCTAAAGACTCCGGACGAAGCTCCTTCATAAAGCTTTGCATGCCACTGCTCTCAATCTGAAATACACCCTCGGTCTTTCCTGTACATATCGCATCATAGACCTTTTTATCATTGTAATCAATGGCTAACATGTCCAGCTTTTTGCCATAATTTCTTTCAATTTGATCTACGGTATTTTGAATAACGGTCAATGTGCGAAGCCCCAAAAAGTCCATCTTCAATAGGCCAAGTTCTTCCAAGGTAGTCATCGTAAATTGTGTGGTGATCGATCCATCACTCGCTCTAGAAAGTGGAACATACTCATCCACTTCTTTTTTAGAAATCACAACACCTGCGGCATGCATGGAGGAATGTCTTGGTAGTCCTTCCAATTTTCTACTCATATCCACAAGATTTTTAATTTCTGGATCGCTCTCATAAACTTCCCTAAATTCCTTGCTCAATTTTAAGGAAAGATCAAGCGTAATCCCCAGCTCCTTTGGAACTAACTTCGCAATTTGGTCGCACTTTGCATAGGGAATGTCAAGAGCCCTTCCGACATCTCGAAGAACACCCTTGGCCGCCATGGTACCAAAAGTCACAATCTGGCACACACGATCTTTTCCATATTTTTCAACAACATAGTTAATTACTTCCTGGCGACGTTCATAACAAAAATCCACATCAATATCTGGCATGGAAACTCGCTCTGGATTTAAAAATCGCTCAAATAGAAGCTGATATTTGAGTGGATCAATGTCGGTGATGCCAAGGCAATAAGAAACAATGCTTCCTGCTGCCGAACCTCTTCCCGGTCCCACTGCAATGCCATGAGATTTTGCATAGTGAATATAATCCCACACAATCAAAAAATAATCCACATATCCCATTTTTTCAATGATGCCAAGCTCATACCGCATTCGCTCCCAGATTTCATCATTAGCATCGTGATATCTTCTTTTTAATCCTTCTTCACAAAGCTTTGAAAGATAGGAAACTGCAGTCTCGTTTTCTGGCACAGGATATTCTGGCAACTTCGTCACTCCAAATTCGATCTCTACATTACAGCGGTCAGCAATTTTTTGTGTATTTTCAATTGCTTCTGGAGCATAGGGAAAGATTTCTTTCATCTCTTCCTCGGACCGCAAATAAAACTCTCCCTCTTTGTAACGCATACGGTCTTCATCCATCACCTTTTTTGCTGTCTGTATGCACAGCAAGATGTCATGTGCCTCCCAGTCCTCCTTATTGATGTAGTGAACATCATTGGTGACCACAAGGTCAATTCCTGTCTCCTTACTCAGTCTGACCAACTGTTGATTGACAATCTTTTGTTCAAAAATCCCATGGTCTTGTAATTCCAAGAAAAAGTTTCCTTCTCCAAAGATATCTCGATACTCCAATGCCTTTTTCTTTGCCTCATCATAGAGACCTCTTGCCAAAAGTTTGGGTATCTCTCCCGCAAGACAGGCCGAAAGAGCAATGATGCCTTCATGGTATTCTCTCAACAGTTCAATATCTATTCGTGGTTTATAATAAAAACCTTCCACAAATCCCTTAGATACAATTTTCATCAAGTTGGCATAACCTGTATTATTTTCTGCCAAAAGAATCAAATGATAGTAGCGATCTCCACTATTTTCTCTGTTTTCTCTATCAAATCGAGAACCTGGTGCCACATAGACTTCACAGCCAAGAATGGGTTTAATTCCCACTTCCTTTGCCGCACGATAAAAATCAATCACACCATACATCACACCATGATCGGTAATCGCAAGCGAATCCATTCCCAGATCCTTTGCTCGACGAACGAGTTCCTTAATCTTACTCGACCCATCTAGAAGTGAATATTCGGTATGTGTGTGTAAATGTGTAAACGCCATCTTCCTTCCTTTCCCGTTTGTAAAAATAAAGAGCTGCATCGAATATCGACCAACTCTTTACTATTTACACTATTGGTTTGTTAAATATGACTCTATTCCTGTGACGGCCGCTCGTTCATCCTCACCATCAGCTAGTACGGTCACTTTCGTGCCATTTTTTAATGCCATTGTCATCATTCCCATAATGCTCTTTGCATTTACCTTCTTATTTTCACTTTCTAGATAAATACTACTTGCAAATTGGCTAGCCAGCTGCACTAACATCGCAATTGGTCTTGCCTCCAATCCACTTTCTAATTCCACAGTAATTGTCTTCTTGATCATGTCCTTTTCTCCTCATCCATTTCTTCTCGGAGCTTGTCCGCCACTTCAGCTAATTTCCGAAGCCTGTGGTTGACTCCGCTCTTTCCCACTGGCGGATTTAAGTAATTGCCCAATATCATTAAATTGGCATCTGGATATTCCAATCTCACCTTTGCCATTTCTTGCAAATTAGGTTTTAATGCATCCAATCCAATTGTTTTGACAATGAGCTCAATATCCGCCTTTTGTTTCAAGTAAGCATTAACCGTCTTGTTAAGATTAGCCGTCTCACAATTGACGGAGCGATTAACTTTATTTCGCATTCCCTTAAGTATACGCACATTCTCAAACTCCATTAAAGAATTTGCCGCTGACATTGTGCGCAGGGCATCGCCAATAAAATCACCCTCCTTCAAATAGACAATATACGACTTCTTTCTCATCACTATCTTAGCTTCCAGATTCAGCTCTTTCATGATGTGCTGAATCTGCATAGCTCGTCCCTTTGTTGGACAGACGATTTCAAAGTGGTATGCTTTCTCTGGGTCCGAAACCGAACCACTCGCTAAGAAAGCACCACGTAAGAAAGCTCTCCTGCAACAACCCTTAGAAACAACTCTATTTTTTTGAAGAGTTAGATCCTCACCAATTCGACCATATTTGTCGATCAATTTTGTACTTTCTAATACCCTCTTTGTATCTTCATCGCTTTTGAGTTTCACTATATAAGTATGTCTGCGATGTAGGAAAGAATTCTTACTAATTGCAATACTCGTCTTTATATTAAATGTTTTCTTGAGCAAAGTAAAGCACTTTCTAGCTGTACCTGCATGCTCTGTAGAGATTGAGAGCATATACTCGTCATTTTCTGAAATATGTACTCTTCCAATAAAGCTCAAAATCCCTGCAAGTTCTGCAATTTGGCTCTCACACTCATCGGGCATTACTCTTGACAATTCATCTTTTACTGATGTTGAATATGACATACTAACTTAACCTTTTAATATTCCGATCACAATCTCGATGTTCCAAATTTAATGAAATCCCTGAATATTTTTTTAGTCGCTCTGCCAAGGCACAGGCAATGCACACAGAGCGATGTTGACCGCCCGTACAGCCAATGGCAATGACTAATTGACTTCTTCCCTCTTTGACATATTGTGGAATTAAAAATTCCACCATATCCTGAAGTTTCGTCATAAATATTTCTGCCATACCATCCCGAAAGATATACTCCTTTACCTTTTTATCTTCTCCAGATTTTAAGCGAAGGTCTGCCTCATAAAATGGATTGGTCAAAAAACGCACATCAAAAACTAAATCTGCATCTTTTGGAATACCATAGGCAAAGCCAAAAGATAGGACATTGACAAATAAATCCCTGTGCACCTTTTTGTCCGCAAAAATCGAAACAATTTCTGCTCGCAATTCCTTAGTCAAAAAGTGACTGGTATCTATATAGTACTCTGCCCGGTTGCGCAAAAACTCAAGTGCCTTTCTCTCCTTTTCAATGCCTGTTTCAATTCTTCCATCCTTTGACAGGGGATGACTTCTTCTTGTCTCCTTGTAGCGCTTAATGAGTGTCTCATTATCCGCATCCAAAAATAAAATGCTATACTCTACATTTTTATTGTCGACATCTTCTAGAATCTTTTGCATATTCTCCAAAGATTCCTTTCTTCGGATGTCAATTCCAAATGCTGTCATTGCTGTTGCACCCTTAGACTTTTCTATCTCCACAAGTTTTGGCAACAACTCCACCGGAAGGTTATCCATGCAATCGTATCCTATATCCTCTAATGCTTTTAAGGCCACTGTCTTACCAGACCCACTCATTCCAGTTACGATGACAAATTTCATTTAAAACTCTCCCAACATTCGAACTTCTGGGTGCAATTCCACCCCAAATTTTTCCTTTACAATTCTTTGCACATCACCAATCAGTCCATAGACATCTTCTGCTGTAGCATGGTCTACATTGATGACAAATCCACAATGTTTCTTTGAAACTTGTGCTCCTCCTCTTTGATACCCACAAAGCCCAGCATCCGAAATTAATTTTCCTGCAAAATATCCCTTCGGTCGCTTAAATGTTGACCCTGCACTTGGATACTCAAGAGGTTGCTTTTCCTCCCTTCTTCTTGTGAGATCCAAAATCTTTGCGTTAATTTCCTCTGGATTCCCCTTCTTTAGTGTGAACCTTCCCGCCAAAATCGTTCTCTTTTTTTCCTCAATATTGCTGTGGCGATAACCTAGGTCAAGGTCCTCCATCGGCACCCAATGAATAATTCCATCACTTTCTAAAATCAATGCCTCACTGAGCACATGAGAAATTTCACTTTCATAGGCACCTGCATTCATAAAAATAGCTCCACCAACACTTCCAGGAATTCCACAAGAAAACTCCAGTCCCATTAATTTTGCCTCTGCAGCTGTCTTTGACAAGTCTGCCAAAAAAACACCTGCTCCTGCAACAATTTGCTCCCCTTCCACTGCAATTTTATCTAAACCTGCTGTGCTCACAATCACGCCATTATAGCCTCTGTCACTGACCAAAAGATCGCTTCCTCTGCCAAGTACAAAGTAATCTACACCCTCATTTTGAATGATTTCAAGCACCAATCTTATTTTTTCTTCCGTCTTTGGCTCGACAAACAGTGCAGCAGGTCCTCCAATGTGAAATGTAGTATGGGCTGACATTGGTTCTGCAATGCGAATCTCATCTTCAGTCAAAATCTCTTGCAATTTTTCTTGCAACCTATTCTTCCAATCCATCGCTACATTTTTCCCTTATTAATATTTGCTTGCACTCGTCTATAAAGTTCCTCTGCTGCATTGTATCCCATCTTCTTTTGTCTGTGGTTAACAGAGGCTGCCTCACAAATGACTGCCAAATTTCTTCCTGGACGAATTGGAAGCACATGGCAAACTACCTTATTGCCTAAAAACTCGGTGTAATTGTCCTCTAAGCCAATGCGGTCATAAGCTTCTTCCTTGTTCCAGTCTTCAAGCTTAATCACCATATCAATCTGCTGTGTATCCTTTACACTCTCCACACCAAAGAGAGCCTTGACATCAATAATTCCAATGCCACGCAACTCAATAAAATGTTTGGTGATATCTGGTGCGGAACCAATTAAGGTTACATCAGATATCTTTCGTATCTCCACCACATCATCAGAAACCAAGCGATGCCCTCTCTTAATTAACTCCAAAGCCGCTTCACTCTTTCCAATTCCACTCTCGCCCATAATGAGCACGCCCTCACCAAAGACATCAACCAAAACACCGTGGATACTAATGCATGGTGCAAGCTCAGCCTTTAGCCAGCGAATAATTTCTGCCATAATCTCTGTTGTGCTTCGGTCTGAAGTCAAACAAGGAACGCCATAGTGCTCACAATAAGCTAACATATCTTCATCTGGCTTTCTTCCTGCCGCATAGACCATGGCTGGAAGTTTATAGGAGAGCAATTTATCGTAGATGGCAACCTTTTGTGCCCTTTCTAGTGTCTCAAGATAGGCACATTCTACATTTCCCATAATTTGCACCCTCTCATTGTCAAAGTGAGCAAAAAATCCTGTCAGCTGTAATGCTGGACGATTAACTTCTGCATTCTTTACAAAGATGACCTCAGTATCAATTCCTGGTGTCAAATTTGTCAATTTATTATTATTAATTAATTCTGTTATGGTAACTCCGTCCATACCTTTCCTCCCTTCTCTTGTTCCCCCTAGCATAACACAATTTTACTGCTTTGGGTGGAAAAATTCATACACAGCCTGTGCGGCTTTTTTGTCCATCTCGTGCACTTTCAAAAGCTCCTCAACTTCTGCCTCCTGAATCTTTTTGATTTCGCCAAAGTATCGCATCAAGGCCTTTCTTCTGACTGGTCCAATGCCTAAAATTTCATCAAGTACTGATTTGACTTGTGTCTTACCTCGCAAACTTCGGTGGTATTCAATCGCAAAGCGATGTGCCTCATCCTGAATTCTTGTAATGAGATGAAATGCCTCATCATGTACATCCATTGGCAATTCCATGTTGTTAAAATAAAGTCCCCTCGTTCGATGATGATCATCCTTGACCATTCCACAGACAGGAATATCTAAATCTAACTTTTTCAACACACCCCTTGCAATATTGATCTGTCCTTTTCCACCATCCATTAAAATCAAGTCGGGCAGTTTCACAAAATGTTCGTCCAAAGAGAGGGCATCCCTAAAGCGTCTCGTGAGCACTTCTTCCATCGAAGCATAATCATTGGGTCCAATAACCGTCTGAATCCGAAACTTTCTATAGTCGCTCTTTTTGGGTTTTCCATTCTCATAGACAACCATGGAACCCACAGAAGACACTCCACTGATATTTGAAATATCATAGGCCTCCATGCGAGAAATCGGAGAAAATCCAAGAATTTTTTCAATTTCCCTCACCGCACCTATACTTCTTTTTTCTTCTCGCTTTAACTTATCTGCATCCTTTGCAAGCACAAGTTCTGCATTTTTTCTGGCAAGCTCCATTAATTTTTCCTTCTCTCCCCTCTGAGGAAAGATGAGACAAACTTTGCTGCCTCGCTTGGCACTCAACCACTCACCAATCAATTCTGCATCCAAAAGATGACTTTCTACCCAGATTTCTTTAGGAATAAATGGTGTCCCCGCATAGAATTGCTTCATAAAGCTCTCTAAAATCTCTGAGCGACTCTCTTCCATGGCCACTTGAATGTAGTGGTGCTCTCTGCCAACCATTCTTCCCTCACGCACAAAAAACACTTGAATGACGGCATCTCTATCGTCTTTGGCCAACGCAATAATATCCCTGTCTTCTACCCCTTCTGAGGTGATTTTTTGACGCTGTGCCACATGTCGGACAGACTGAATCAAATCCCTATACTTTAGTGCCTCCTCGTAATCCATCAATTCTGATGCCTCCATCATCTGTTTTGTCAATTTTTCAATAACAGGCTCAAAATTTCCATTTAAAAAATCGAGTACCCCACTAATATTTTCTTGATACTGTTTCGCACCAATATAGCCCTGGCAGGGTGCCTTACATTGATGAATATGATAATTCAAACATGGTCTTTGTACGCCAATATCCCTCGGAAGAACTCGATGACATATCCGAATTTGAAATACCCTCTGCAAAAGATCTATTGTATCCTTTACGGCCGTAGCACTAGAAAATGGTCCAAAATACTTTGCCCCATCTTTTTTAAATTGCCTAGTCAACAAAATTCGTGGAAAATCCTCTCTGACGGTCACCTTGATATAGGGATAGGTCTTATCATCCTTTAGTAAGGTGTTATATTTTGGCCGATTTTCTTTAATTAAATTATTCTCTAAAATTAATGCCTCAAGCTCTGTGTCGGTCACAATATATTCAAATCGAACGATTTTTGACACCATTTTTTTTATCTTTTCTGTTTTATCTCTGCTCGATTGAAAATATTGACGAACACGATTTTTTAAAGAAATCGCCTTACCAACATAAATAATCTCATCCCGTTCATCGTGCATAATATACACACCTGGCGAAGAGGGTAACTTTTTCAATTCTTCCTCAATCACAAATGCCAATGTCTTGCCCTCTTCTATTTATTGCGCAATCTTCCGCCTTCATAGTGCTCTTGCATATCGAGGTAGCGAACAATACCAGCCACCTGTTGCGGTTCATTGCCTGCCATCTTTTCAATGTCCAAAGTCGTATAAATACAATCTAAATCCTTTTGTGTAAAACTATTTTTGTTGTGTAAAAGAATTGCCTTTTTGTCACCTAAAGACTGTGCATCCAAGAATTTTACAAGATAATTCTTTTCTTCTGCCTTTTTTGTCTCCATTTTCTTTCTCTGCTCATCTGCACCTTCCTGCAATTCCTTTGTCACTTCTTCTACGGCTTCCTGCACTTCGGGTTTAAAGATTTTAGGTCTTCTCGCCACTTTTTCCCCATCCCTTTCCTTCACTTCTTCCTCGCTCTCCTTGCCCATATCCACAAGTTCAAAGCGATATTTTTGTGTCACAGCGGGATATTTCTCATGATCGACTTCACTCATAAACATCTCTATTGGTCTCGCATAAATTCCAAACTCACCATAGAGTGCCTGATAGATGACTAGCTTCTCACCAGTCTCCGAATGCTTAGCCACGGTTACTACCTGATATAATTTATCCTTAAAATGCTTATAAAACTCGCCTGCTCTTGGATCTTTCCTTGCTTCCATTGTAGTCTCCTTATGAATTAAAAATAAAACTTGTACACATTATAACATACTTGTGCTAAAATTTAATCCATATTGTTATTATTATTGAGGAGGAGTTTATGAAACAAGGATTTGACAATCAAAAATATTTAACCATGCAATCAGAGCACATCAAAGAGCGAATTAGCCACTTTGGCGACAAACTCTATCTGGAATTTGGTGGAAAGCTCTTTGATGACTATCATGCCTCCCGTGTACTTCCAGGATTTGCTCCCGATTCCAAGTTAAGAATGCTGTTGCAACTCTCTGACCAAGCCGAAATTGTTATCGTTATCTCTGCTGCCGATATTGAAAAAAACAAAATTCGTGCAGACCTTGGCATCACCTATGACGCAGATGTCTTGCGCCTAATCCAAAATTTCAAGGACAAAGGTCTCTATGTCGGCAGTGTCACCATTACACAGTACAGTGGACAAAGAAGTGCAGATAAGTTTAAAGAAAAACTAGAAAAATTGGGCATCAAGGTTTATCGCCACTACATTATCGAGGGCTACCCAAGCAATGTCAAACTCATTGTCAGCGAAGATGGCTACGGAAAAAATGACTACATTGAAACCACAAGACCGCTTGTCATTATCACCGCTCCTGGCCCTGGAAGTGGAAAGATGGCCACCTGCCTTTCACAGCTTTACCACGAGAATAAACGAGGTGTCAAGGCAGGTTATGCAAAATTTGAGACCTTCCCGATTTGGAATCTCCCACTCAAGCATCCTGTCAATCTTGCCTACGAGGCAGCCACTGCGGACTTAAACGATATCAATATGATTGACCCATTCCATCTTGAAGCCTACAATGAGACTACGGTCAACTACAATCGAGATGTTGAAATCTATCCTGTCCTTGCTGCTATGTTTGAAGAAATTTATGGTGAATGTCCTTACAAATCCCCAACCGATATGGGTGTCAATATGGCAGGAAATTGTATTTGTGACGATGAGGTCTGTAAAGAAGCCAGTTGTCAAGAAATTATTCGCCGCTACTACTCTGCAATTAATCGCCTAGCTAAGGGAGAATGTAAGCCTGAGGAGGTCTATAAAATTGAACTTCTCATGAAGCAGGCAAAGATTACTACCGCCATCCGAAAAACCGTTTCTGCTGCTCTTCTAAAAGAAGAAATTACAGGTGCACCGACTGCAGCTATTGAACTTTTGGATGGACGCATCGTGACAGGAAAGACAACGCCTCTTCTTGGTGCTGCTTCTGCAATGCTTCTAAATGCAGTAAAGACTCTCGGCGGCATTGACGACTCCATTCATCTCATTCAGCCAAATGTCATCGAACCTGTACAAAAATTAAAGACACATCACTTTGGCAGCAAAAATCCAAGGCTTCACACAGATGAAGTCCTCATTGCCTTGTCCATCAATGCAGCTACAGACACCAATGCACAACTTGCCCTCGATCAATTAGAGAAGCTTCGTGGCTGTCAGGTTCACTCCTCTGTGATGCTCTCCTCTGTTGACACAAAGGTATTCAAAAAGCTTGGTATCGAATTGACCTGCGAACCTGTTCACTAAAAATATTCACTATAAAATAACGCAAAAAAAGGGGGTGTGAAAAAACTTGATTGAGTTTTTTCACACCCCCTTTTTTATTGTTCATCTTCATATTCAATTTCTACAAGGGTCAATCCCTTGGCGGGCATTGTTTGCCCTGCCAATTTTCGATTCTTTCCCGCCAAAATCTCTGCAACATGTTCTGGTGGATACACACCCATTCCCACTTTGATTAATGTTCCTGCCAAAATACGAATCATATTGTAGAGGAATCCATCTCCTCTGACAACAATGGTAATCATGTCCTCATCTTGTAAAATATCCAAGGAATAAATCGTCCTAATGGTCGAGGAAGCCTGTGTCTTTTGTGAGCAAAGACTGACAAAATCATGAGTTCCTACAAAATACCCCGTCGCCTCTCTCATCTTCTCCACATCTAAGCGAAAATAACAAAAATGGGCATAGAGTCTCTCTGTTGGAATATCAATCTTTCGATTTAAAATTCGATAAGTATAGGTTTTTACACAATTTCGCTTTCTTGGATGCCAATTTAATCCCACCTCATCGGAATATTGAATCCGAATATCATCCGGCAATCTCTGATTGAGCGCAAAAGCAAATTTATCTGCTGCCATTCGCATATCTGTGTCAAATACAGCGACATTGCCATAGGCATGTACACCCGAATCCGTGCGACTTGCACCAATCACTTCAACGCTGTGACCACAGAGTTCTGATAAATGTTTATTGAGCACCTCCTCTATAGTGAGACCATTGGGCTGTTTTTGCCAACCACAGTAATTTGTTCCATCATAGGATACAATCAATCGAATTCTTCTCATCTCATTCCTCTCGTTAAAATCTCTAACTCAAATGTCGGTGCTGTTATCGAAAGTACAATGCTGATCACTAACAAAGAAATTAACACCAGATACGCTATATGATCAAGCTTTGTATAGCGAAGTGGTTTCATCTTTGTTCTTCCCTCTCCGCCATGATAACACCTAGCTTCCATTGCCATTGCCAAATCCGTTGCTCTGCGAAATGCAGAGATAAAAAGCGGCACCAGAAGTGGAACCATCGCCTTTGCTTTTCTCACAATATTTCCTGTTTCAAAATCAGCACCTCTGGCCATCTGTGCCTTCTTGATCTTGTCTGTCTCTTCCACGAGAATAGGAATAAAGCGAAGAGCAATGCTCATCATCATTGCAATCTCATGAACTGGAATTTTTATTATCTTTAAAAATCCAAGGCTCTTTTCTAGTCCATCTGTCAATGCATTTGGTGTCGTTGTCAATGTCATCACGGAAGATCCAACAACCAAATACACTAGACGCAATGCCATAAAGATAGAAATTCTTATGCCTTCCCTAGTAATCTTTAGAAATCCTATATGAAAAATGGGATCTCCTGGAGTCAAAAACAAATTAAAACTCACACTAATCAAAAGCAAAAAGATAATCGCCCGCAAGCCCTTGAGCATCATCTTGATTGGAACATTGGAAAGCTTAATACATAACAACAAAAAAATAGTCATCAGCACATATCCTGTCACTGAATTGCTCAAGAAGAGGGCAATAATAAAAATCATTGTTCCAAAGAGCTTTGTTCTTGGATCCATTCGATGAATCACTGAATCCACAGGATAGTACTGCCCAAGCGTTAATTCTCCCATTTCTATCCCTTTCTTTGTCTAATTAAATTGGCAATGGCACGAGCCGCTTCTGGCACCGTGGTAATCTCGTCATCAATTGGCACACCTTCGGACTTTAATCTCTGCACAATGTAGGTAATCTGCGGTGCGGAAAGCCCAATCTTTTCAAGCTCCTTATAATGCTTAAAGACCTCTTTTGGTGTGCCATCAAAAACCTTTTGCCCAGCATTCATCACCATCAGACGAGAGACATATTTGGCCACATCCTCCATACTATGAGAGACAAGAACCACCGTCATCTTGGTATCCTCTCTAAGCCCCGCCACACGATCTAAAATCTCATCCCGTCCCTTTGGATCAAGACCTGCTGTTGGCTCATCCAGAACAAGCACTTGAGGTTTCATAGCCAACACGCCCGCAATGGCCACTCTCCTCTTTTGTCCTCCCGAAAGTTCAAATGGAGACTTTTCATAGTAACTTTCATCCAATCCCACAAGGTGCAACGCTTCTTTTGCTCTCTCCTTTGCCTCATCCACCGATAATCCCTGATTCTTTGGCCCAAAGCAAACATCGGAGAGCACATCGACTTCAAACAGTTGATGCTCTGGATATTGAAATACTAGTCCCACTTTTTGTCTCAACTTTTTTAAATCATAACCTGGAGCGTAGATGTCCTCTCCATTAAAGTAAATCTTGCCACTGGTCGCCTTGATCAATCCATTTAAATGCTGAATCAGTGTGGATTTACCTGAGCCTGTGTGACCAATAATGCCTACAAACTCACCATCTTGTATTTCAAAATTGATATCCTTTAGTGCATACTGTTCAAACGCTGTACCCTTCCCATAGATATAATTTAGATTCTCTGCCCGAATTGACATATTCTCTCCTTATCCCTTCAACATTGGTAGTAATGCCTCCATTAGCTCGTCCGTCGTCAAAATTCCTCTTGGAAGCTCCACACCCAACTTTCCCAACTCATCCGCAAGCTCTGTCACGGCTGGCACATCTAAGCGTAATTTTTTCAATTCATCAACTCGGGAAAAGATTTCTCTCGGTGTCCCATCCATTACAACCTTGCCCTCATCCATCACGACTACACGGTCAGCCCCAACGACTTCTTCCATATAGTGTGTAATAAGCAAAATCGTTATTCCCTCTTTTTTATTGAGTTCTCTCGCTGTTGCAATGACCTCCTTGCGTCCATTTGGGTCAAGCATTGCTGTTGGCTCATCGAGCACAATACACTTTGGCTTCATAGCCATAATCCCTGCAATGGCCACTCGCTGTTTTTGTCCGCCAGAAAGTTTATTTGGTGACTTTAATCGATAGGCCGTCATTCCCACTGCCTTTAAGCTTTCATCTACTCGCCTCCAAATCTCCTCCGTTGGCACACCAATGTTCTCTGGTCCAAAACCCACATCCTCTTCGACAACATTTCCAATGATCTGATTATCTGGATTTTGGAATACCATCCCCACAGTCTTTCGAATATCTAAAAGATGGGTATCATCTCTTGTGTCCATATTTGAAATCAAAACTGTGCCCTCTGACGGAAGCAAAATCCCATTTGTCTGCTTAGCAAATGTGGATTTTCCTGAACCATTGTGTCCCAATATTGCCACAAAATCTCCCTGTGCAATATCTAGATCCACCGAATCAAGGGCCCGATTGACCTCTTTGACTTGATTGGCATCATCATGCGTAATATAGTCAAATATTAATTTTGCTGCTCTAATTATCCCCATTGCCGCCTCCATGTGATGCAAAATTTATTTCTACTTTTATATACAACAATACCCCCAAAACCATTTGATTTTGAGGGTATCCTTCGCGTGCGTGAGAAGATTCGAACTCCCGACACCTTGGTCCGTAGCCAAGTGCTCTATCCAGCTGAGCTACACACACTTATGTTGCTCTAGTAATATAACCTGTATTGTAACTTTTGTCAACAACTTTTTTTATTTTTTTCTACTGCTCTTCCATAATAAAACATATACTGTTGAATAACACCAGCATATCCGCAATATCGCTCAATCGGAAATTTTCCATTGTAATAGTGATCAATCACCTTTTGTATCCACACATCAACAGGAAAGGCATCAATTCTATGATATCCAAAGAGGGCCACACAGTTGGCCACCTTTGTGCCAACTCCACTGCATCGCTTTAACTCTTCCACTAATTCTCGATCTGAAAGCTCTCCAATAGATTGAAGATCGATTTCTCCATTTACCACCATTTGTGCCGTCTTTTGAATATATTCCTGTCGATATCCCAAACTGCAATTCGAGAGTTTTCCTTCATCCGCAAATGCAATGGCCTCAGGAGTTGGAAAGGCATACTTGCCATTCTCAATCTCCCTTCCCAAATACATACACAATTTCTCTACACTTGTTCGAATCGCAGGGATACTCTTTCTCTGTGAAATAATAAAGGTGATTAACATTTCGAAGGGATCTTGATGCAAAATGCGAATTCCCCTAGCATATCTTTCTGCCTCCTGTAAAAAGTAATCATCCCCAGCAATATCTTTTGCAAATGCAGAATAATCAGTATCCATATCAAAGTAATCTCTCCAAAAAAGATCATATTCCATTTGGTCACAATTAAAGGCATAGCATCCCTCTCCCAATGTCTCTATATCCAATAGGTGCTGTCCTGCTATCAATTCAAATCTTTTCTCTGTTATCTTATACATCCGAAAGATCTGACCACTATTTGCAATTTTTTCCATATCCATATAAGATGATTGAACTTTTATCATTTATAATTTGACTTCCTTTTTTACTGTACGTCTTCTTCTTACATACTCAAATCGCTGTCCCTGTTGATTTTCTGTATGATCGCTGTTTCTATTCCACTTGCGATTATCTCTTCGCCGCATATCTTCCTGACAATATACTTCCCCAGATCGATAACGCTGATACTTTCCGTAATTTCCGTAATTTCCATAATTTCTTCGACTGCTTCTTGGTCTCACTCGGTCAACTTTTACAGACCACTGAGTCTCAATTTCCTTCAATTCTCGATTCAATAGTTTTTCAATATCAAGTAATCGTCCAATTTCATCTGGTGAACACAAACTAATCGCTTCTCCTGTTGCTCCAGCTCTTCCTGTCCTACCTATGCGATGAATATAAATCTCTGATTCTTCTGGAATATCATAATTAAAAACATGAGAAAGTGCAGGAATATCCAGTCCTCTCGCAGCTACATCTGTTGCCACCATCACATTGACACGACCTGATTTAAAACTTCGAAGTGCCTGTTGCCTCTGCCCCTGTGATTTATCCCCATGAATACTCACTGCTGGAATTTCTTCCTTCTCCAAATCCTTGGCCAAGCGATCAGCTCCATGCTTTGTTCTCGTAAAGACAATCGCATTTTTCACATTCTCTTCTTTGAGCATTTGACTGAGTACTAAATTCTTATCTTCTTTTTTTGTAAAACAAATACTTTGTTCCACAGTTTCTGCTGGTGTTGACTGTGGTGCCACTTTTACTGTTGCTGGAGATGTCAATAGCTCTCTTGCCAATTCCTCAATTTTTGATGGCATAGTTGCTGAAAACATCACTGTCTGATGCTCCTTGGTAATATATGAAACTATCTTTCGAATATCAGAAATAAATCCCATATCAAGCATCTGATCTGCCTCATCGAGCACAAATGTTGTGATATGCTCTAGGGTAAAAATGCCCTGCCTCATCAAATCCATCAATCTTCCCGGCGTTGCCACCAAAATCTCAACACCTCGCTCAATTGCTGCAACTTGTGGCCCTTGTTTTGCTCCGCCATAAATACAGGCTGTGCGCAATGGAATATATCGACTATAATTTTTAAAATTATTGAAAATTTGGATTGCCAATTCCCTTGTCGGTGTCAGAACCAATGCCTGAATAGTCTTTGGCTTTCTATCTATCATTAAATTATTTAAAATTGGTAAAGCAAATGCCGCTGTCTTTCCTGTTCCTGTCTGTGCACATGCAATTAAATCGCGATTTTCCAAAATTTCTGGAATCGCCTTCTCTTGAATTGGAGACGGCTCTGTGTAACCTTCTTTCTTAATTGCTCTCAGAAGTTCTCCTCTTAGTTTCAAATCTTTAAATGTCATTGCGTCTCCTCTATGTTTGTCCAACATTCTAAAAAAGACCTGCCCAAAAATGCCAGGGCAGATCTCCAATTGCTTATCTTCCACTAATACTATATCACAATCATAAATATATGATAAGTGGCATTAGTTACAAATTTCGACAAATAATGTGTACCGTTTCATAAATTCTAACAAGAAGTGTTCCACATTTTCATAGGGCTTCAAGAAAAAAATTCGAAGAAAATTTGCATTGATATTGCGAGAAAATTCTTCATCATTTGACTTTGCAATGACATTTCGAGTGATTTCACATAGATGATGCCAACAGCGAATAAACTCCTCATATTCCTTGATATTCTCGATGTCAAGCCATTTTTTCACCTTGATTTTTGTTCTTTTTTCTTTTGTACATTCATGGATTTGAATAAAATATTGAAACTGATCTACATCATAAATTCTTCCTAGAGGAAAGAGTCTACAAAGTCCCGGACGAATGGAATGAATGCTACATCTTCCAGTTTTATCCAAATAGGAGCAGGAATCGTTTTCAGATTTTATCTTTAAGTTTGGCAATACGATACCATCTGAAACCTTTAGCTCTATTGTTGTACGAAATAACTCTTCCACAGAAACATTCAAACCAAAGCTTAATTTACACACATCCATAGGATCTAATTTAATGCTGTCTCCCATCCCCTTACAGCAATCACAACATCCTCTACAACCATCTACGCCAACTTTAACCAAATCATTGGCCGTATATCGCTTTCCATCAGAAATTTCATCCATATTCACTTCCCGTCTCATGTTTACCGATCCCTCTCTTTCTTCCACTAAAAAAGCTTCAAAGTCTTAAGACTTTGAAGCTCCCTCTTGCTGCCGCAGACCGGAATCGAACCGGTACGGGTATTTCTACCCACGGGATTTTAAGTCCCGGGCGTCTGCCAGTTCCGCCACTGCGGCATAAAACAAACTATTAAATAATAGCAACGACCCGGATCGGACTCGAACCGACGACCTCCGCCGTGACAGGGCGGCGCTCTAACCAACTGAGCCACCGGGCCAAAATATGAATTACTAAGCTCCCTGAGTAGGACTCGAACCTACGACACCGCGGTTAACAGCCGCGTGCTCTACCGACTGAGCTATCAAGGAATAATGATAAAAATGGAGCTTCAGGGACTTGAACCCGGGACCGATCGGTTATGAGCCGATTGCTCTAACCAACTGAGCTAAAGCTCCCCAAAAAACCAAATGACCCCAACGAGATTTGAACTCGTGTTACCGCCGTGAAAGGGCGATGTCTTAACCGCTTGACCATGGGGCCTTATATTTATCGTACCTTCAAAACCACATATCAAACACCATCTATCCATTTTCAACCAATCCGACTTGTTGGTTAAACCCTCGACCGATTAGTAACAGTCAGCTAAGTATGTTGCCACACTTACACCTCTGCCCTATCTACCTCGTCGTCTTCAAGGGGTCTTACTACTTGCGTATGAGATATCTCATCTTGAGGGGGGCTTCACGCTTAGATGCCTTCAGCGTTTATCCCGGCCCGACTTGGCTACCCTGCGATGGGGTTGCTCCCCAACAGGTGCACCAGCGGTCAGTCCATCCCGGTCCTCTCGTACTAAGGACAGCTCCTCTCAAATATCTTACGCCCACGCCGGATAGGGACCGAACTGTCTCACGACGTTCTGAACCCAGCTCGCGTACCGCTTTAATGGGCGAACAGCCCAACCCTTGGGACCGACTTCAGCCCCAGGATGCGATGAGCCGACATCGAGGTGCCAAACCACTCCGTCGATGTGAACTCTTGGGAGTGATAAGCCTGTTATCCCCAGGGTAGCTTTTATCCGTTGAGCGATGGCAATCCCACTTTATACCACCGGATCACTAAGTCCTACTTTCGTACCTGCTACACCCGTCGGTGTCGCAGTCAAGCTCCCTTCTGCCTTTGCACTCTTTGAATGGTTTCCGACCATTCTGAGGGAACCTTTGAGCGCCTCCGATACCCTTTCGGAGGCGACCGCCCCAGTCAAACTCCCCATCTGACAGTGTCCCCCACCCGGATCACGGGTGCAGGTTAGAAATCCAATCATACAAGGGTGGTATCCCAACAGCGGCTCTGCAAAGACTGGCGTCCTTGCTTCTTCGCCTCCCACCTATCCTGTACAGGTATAATCGAATCCCAGTATCAAACTAGAGTAAAGCTCCATGGGGTCTTTCCGTCCTGGCGCAGGTAACCAGCATCTTCACTGGTACTTCAATTTCACCGGGTGCATTGTTGAGACAGTGCTCAAATCATTACGCCTTTCGTGCGGGTCGGAACTTACCCGACAAGGAATTTCGCTACCTTAGGACCGTTATAGTTACGGCCGCCGTTTACTGGGGCTTCAATTCAAAGCTTCGTTGCCTGACTTCTCCTCTTAACCTTCCAGCACCGGGCAGGCGTCAGCCCATATACCTCACCTTTCGGTTTCGCATAGACCTGTGTTTTTGCTAAACAGTTGCTTGAGCCTATTTTCTGTGGCCATCCCGGAGGATGGCACCCCTTCTCCCGAAGTTACGGGGTCATTTTGCCGAGTTCCTTAACAATGCTTCTCCCGCCGGCCTTAGGATTCTCTCCTCATCCACCTGTGTCGGTTTACGGTACGGGCACTTATTACACAATAGCGGCTTTTCTTGACAGCTCCTTCTCCAACTTCCCTACTTGATTTCGGTCCGCATCACCTATTCCTGTTGCATGGCGGATTTTCCTGCCATACCAGTACTTGGCTTGCCCCAGTCTTTGCATTCCTGGGTTTGGATACGTCTCTGTGTCCCCACATTTCTGATAATAAGCGGTACAGGAATCTAAACCTGTTGTCCATCGACTACGTCTTTCGACCTTGCCTTAGGTCCCGACTTACCCAGAGCAGATCAGCTTTACCCTGGAAACCTTAGATATTCGGCCTGAAGGATTCTCACCTTCATCTCGCTACTCATTCCGGCATTCTCTCTTTTTATTACTCCACTGCTCCTTATCGGTACAGCTTCTACGCCTATAAAAATGCTCCTCTACCAATGTATTGCTACATTCCTAAGCTTCGGTGTTGTGTTTTAGCCCCGGACATTTTCGGCGCAAGACCTCTCGACTAGTGAGCTATTACGCACTCTTTGAATGTGTGGCTGCTTCTAAGCCAACATCCTAGTTGTCTCTGAAATCTCACATCCTTTTCCACTGAACACATACTTTGGGACCTTAGCTGTAGGTCTGGGCTCTTTCCCTTTTGACTACCCAACTTATCTCGTGCAGTCTGACTCCTGTTCATCATTTCGATGGCATTCGCAGTTTGATATCTCTTAGTAAGCTTTGACGCCCCCTTAAGAATTCAGAGCTCTACCTCCATGAAACTAAAACAAGGCTAGTCCTAAAACTATTTCGAGGAGAACCAGCTATCTCCGGGTTCG
>CP073340.1:465000-640000 GCA_018141845.1 Lachnospiraceae bacterium oral taxon 096
TATGTACCTCCTGCTTCTCAATTTTAATTTCTGTAATGTAAACATTATGAGCCAAGCTTTTTACCCTCGCTACCGTAAGTAAGTTGTCCACTGCACTATTCATTTCTCCAAATCGATCAAGCAATTCATCTTGCATATCCAGATAGTCATCCAAAGTCTCAATTGAGGCAATGCGCTTATATACATCTAATTTTTGTTCTTCATTTTTAATATAAGATGATGGAATATAGGCACTAATATCCACATCGACGCTTGTCTCAAATTCCTCTTTTTCTACTTCTTCTCCCTTGAGTGCACGCACAGCAACGCC
This sequence comes from Lachnospiraceae bacterium oral taxon 096, assembly GCA_018141845.1. Classification (NCBI taxonomy): domain Bacteria; kingdom Bacillati; phylum Bacillota; class Clostridia; order Lachnospirales; family Lachnospiraceae; species Lachnospiraceae bacterium oral taxon 096. The sequence goes on from CP073340.1 coordinate 465,311, forward strand.
GAGCAACTTACAATACAGTTCATAACCCACAGCCTGCATATGTCCATGTTGCTCTGCTCCCAGCACATTTCCAGCTCCTCGAATCTCCAAGTCCCTCATCGCAATCTTTATGCCACTGCCAAGCTCTGTAAACTCTCGAATTGCCTTTAGTCTCTTTTGTGCCTCTGCATTGAGGAGTTTTCCCCTGCGGTACAATAAAAACGCATAAGAAGTTCTACTGCTTCTTCCCACTCGCCCGCGCAATTGATAAAGCTGAGAAAGTCCTAAATGATCTGCATCTTGAATAATCATTGTATTGGCATTAGGAATGTCCAAACCTGTCTCAATAATGGTAGTTGAAACAAGGACATCAATCTCCCCATTGATAAACTCGAGCATAATTTTTTCAAGTTCTCGCTCAGCCATCTGACCATGAGCATAGGCAACGGTCGCATCAGGAACAAGACTTTGAACATGTGCACTGACTTCTGCAATATTATTCACTCGATTGTATACATAATAGACCTGTCCTCGCCTTGCCAACTCTCTACGAATTGCTTCCTTAATAATTTCATCATGTTGTTCCATGACATAGGTCTGAATTGGCTGACGATCAATTGGGGGCTCTTCTAGGACACTTAAATCTCGAATTCCCACCAAACTCATATGTAGTGTCCTTGGAATTGGTGTAGCTGTCAAAGTCAACACATTGACATTTTCTCTCAGTTGTTTTAGCTTTTCCTTGTGCTTTACACCAAAGCGCTGCTCCTCATCAATAATAATCAATCCCAAATCTTTTGCCACTAAAGCCTTGGAGAGCACCTTATGTGTTCCCACAATAATGTCCACCCATCCATCTTTAAAGTCTTGAATGGTCTTTTTTTGTTCCGTGACTGTATTGAAGCGACAAAGTAAATCAACTCGCACAGGAAATTCCTTCATTCTTTGCACAAAGGTATGGTAGTGCTGTTGGGCAAGAATGGTTGTCGGCACAAGATAGATGACCTGCTTTCCTTCCTGTATTGCCTTAAATGCAGCTCGAAGAGCTACCTCTGTCTTTCCATAGCCAACATCGCCACACACCAGGCGGTCCATAATCTTTCCCGCTTCCATATCGTTTTTTATATCGGCAATGGCATTTTTTTGATCCGTCGTCTCTTCAAAGGGAAACATCTCCTCAAATTCCTTCTGCCACTGACTATCCTTGGCATAAAAATGTCCACGCCCCGATTCTCTGGCTGCATAGAGCATCACCAGCTCCTTGGCAATATTTTCTACCGCTGCCTTTACTCTCTTCTTTGTCTTTTCCCATTCTCCTCCACCGAGTTTGTTAAGCTTTGGCACTTTGGCCTGAGACCCTGCAAACTTTTGGATGAGATCAAGTTTCGTCGCTGGAATATAACAACTATCTTTACCCGCATACTCAATTTTAATATAATCCCGAATAATGTGGTCTCTTTCAATCTTTTCAATTCCTCTGTAAATACCAAGCCCATGATCTTCGTGTACCACATAGTCACCAATCGACAATTCGCTCAAAGAACTAATTTTACTTCCTTGATGCCCTGTCTTTTGCTTTCCCCTCTTTCTCTTTTGTCCCCCAAAGAGATCGCTTTCCGATAAAACCACAAATTTACATTGCAAATAAGCAAAACCTTTGTGCAAATTTCCATGTGCAACTAAAATTTCACCACACTCAACAACTTCATCGTCCTGTGTGGCGATTTTGGCAATAAATTGATATTCTCTCAAGCTCTGAGCAATTCTCTCTGCCCTTGTCCTTGACGGTGTGAGAAGAACCACACGATAATTTTCTCTTCTATATTTATTCAAATCAGAAATCATTCGATCAAGTGCATTGTGATAGGAGGGAACGATTTGTGATGCAAGCATAAAATTTTTCTTTATTGGAATTTCTTTTATTGGATGTTCTAATGCTGTCATACAGATCGTAATCGGTAGAGATAGCCTCTCTAAAATCTCCCTTGCTCCAAACAAATCGACAACATCTTCTCTCTTGATCTGCCCAGACTCAATTCGCCCACTCATTCCCTCCTGAAATTCCTTCTCGACAACTTCTGCCTTTTCTTTCACACGCATAGGTTCATCGACAAAAATCAATGTCTTTTCCTTGCAAAAATAGCACAAAAAGGATTCTTCTACTGCTGTCTCTCTTTCCTTCGCTGGATAAATATTCAATTCTTCTACTGCATCCTGTGAGCGCTGGGACTCAGGATCAAAAGTTTTCATTGCGTCAATATCTTCATCCCAAAGCTCTATGCGCACAGGCACATCCCAAGTCATCGAATAAATATCAACAATGCCTCCTCGAATGCCAAATTGTCCCGGTGCTTCTACTTGGGTCACACGCTCATAGCCAAGATCGACCAATTTTTTGCTCAATTGTTCCACATCAATTTTGTCATCACTGTGAATGGTGAGTACCTCTTCCCTAAATGTTTGATACCCTTCTAACTTGTCCATCAATCCATCCACCGTGGTCACCACAATGCCACTCTCATCTGTCAAGAGATGCTGCCACACACTCACTCTTTCTCTTGTGATGAGATTGCCCTGAATATCTGCCGAAAAAAAGAGGAGATCCTTTGCAGGATAGAGCCACACATTCTTGCCAAAGACGAGTAAATCCTCATAAATCTCTCTCGCTCTTGTCTCGTCATAAGTCACCACCAAACGCCATGGCTTTTCTTCCTTTAAAAGTTCAGCCACTAGATGAGCCTTTGGCGTATCCGCCATATCACTAATTTGTATGGGACCTTCCTTCTTCTTTATGGATGCTACAATATCTTGATAATCAATAAATTCCCCAAGGGGACTTTTAAATATACTCATCAAACCTCCTTCTTCTTATTGTATCTATTCATTGCTGCTTCAACCTCGCCCTCCATCATCATTTTTGCTGCCTCAGCAGCCTCCTTCAACGCCCCATTCAGGAATATGGCCTCATCTTCCCCCACTCTTCCCAAAACATAGTCAGCTAAATCCCATCCCTTTGGTTTTTCACCCACTCCAATTTTAATTCTTGGGAAATCCTGACTACCCGTCTGTGCAATAATGGACTTAATTCCATTATGTCCACCTGCACTGCCCTTTTTTCTAATGCGAATATTTCCTAAGGCTAGACTGACATCATCAAAAATCACCACTACATCTTCAATACCAACCTTGTAGTAGTCCATGGCCTGGCGGACACTCTCACCACTCAAATTCATATAGGTCTGTGGCTTCAATAAAATTACCTTTTCACCACCATACATTCCCTTGGCCATAAACGCCTTGAACTTTTTCTCTGTCACATCCACATTCATCAAAGAGGCAATGACATCGATTGCTTCAAATCCTACATTATGTCTTGTATGTTCGTACTCTCTTCCTGGATTTCCCAGTCCTACAATTATTTTCATCTTTTCTTTCTCCATTCCAAAATCTCTTCCCACTATATCAAAATAAAGGCATCTTCTCAAGCAAAAAGAGAGCCTGTGGACTTCCACAGACTCCCTCTATTTTATCTCTATGCCTCTAAATTTGTTTTTACTTTCTGATAGTTATAGGCATTTGAGAGGATAACAACCACAACATCTGGATGATTTGCAGCCTTAATCTTTTCCTTTGAGAACTTAAGAATTGGCTGACCAGCCTTTACCTTGTCTCCAGTCTCCACAAGGGCATCAAAGCCATCACCATTCATTGCAACCGTATCTACACCGACATGCAAAAATGCCTCCATACCACCATCGCTCTGTAATCCAATGGCGTGCTTTGTATCAGCCACGAGACTGATCACTCCATCAAATGGTGCATATAAAACGCCTTCGTCTGGCCAGATACCTACAGTCTCTCCCAAAACTCCAGCTGCAAATGTATCATCTGGAATCTCTGTCTTTGCGACAACCTTACCCTTTACAGGTGCAAGAATCTCTCCACCTTCGCAGCTAATTACAGGAGAACCCACATAGTTTTCAAGTTTCTCTTCCTTTTGTTCTGCATCTTTTTTTGCTGTTCCCTCATCTTCCTTCCAGAAAATCCAAGTGCCAACAAAAGCGATACCACCTGAGATCGCAAGAATAATCGTATATACAGCTGGATTATTGATGGTCAAATATCCTGGTAGACCAGTAACACCATAGGCTGTCGCACCAATCTTTGAAATTGCAGCGAAGAACGCACCAATGGCACCACCGACCATACCACAAATAAATGGCTTAAAGAAACGCATATTGACACCAAAGATAGCTGGCTCTGTAATACCAAGTGCTGCTGACATAGAAGATGGTACAGCAACAACCTTTGTCTTTTGCTTTGCAGCCTTTAAACCAACTGCAAGGCAGGCACCAAACTGTGCAAAGTTTGCTGCAGAAGCCACTGGCATCCAAGTGTTTAATTGTCCAGGCACTGCAAGCATACCTGCCTCAATAACATTGTACATATGATGGAGACCCATAACTACCGTTACTGGATAGAGTGCACCCATGGCCATCGCACCAATTGGATTTCTTACCAAAATCTTTGCCGCTGCAAGGATGTAAGTTTCTGCTGTTGAAAAAATTGGTCCAACAACAGTAAATGTAATCAGTGTAGTTACTAATACTGTACAAAGTGGTGTAATAAAGAGGTCAAACATCTCTGGCACACGCTTATGCAAGAATTTCTCAATCTGACACATACACCAAACAGAAATAATAACGGGAATAACATGGCCTTGATAACCCAATTGGTTAATCTGACCTAAGGTATAAGTTGATGTAATCTTGATATGTCCAAACAAGTACCAAACCTTATATCCATCTGCTGCATTCCAACCATTGGTCAAGTTCGTATGAATCATACAAAGACCAATAACGGCACCAAGGAATACATTTCCACCAAATACTCTCGCTGCTGAAATTGCTACAACTACTGGCAAATATGCAAATGTGGTGTTAGAAACCATATCAAGGAACTGGTACCAATCTGTATTTGCAAATCCAAGACCTGGAATCTTTCCCAGAGCTTCGACCAGACCCATCATCAAACCAGAAGCCACGATAGCTGGCAAAATTGGAACAAATACATCGCCCAATGCCTTAATCAGTCTTCGCCACAACGGTGCACTTGCCGCTGCCGCCGCCTTTACATCATCTTTTGTTGCTGCTGTCATGCCTGTCACAGCCAAGAATTCGTCGTATACTTTGTTGACTGTACCTGTACCAATAATCAACTGTAGCTGACCATTGGACTCAAAAATTCCCTGCACCCCTTCCACTTCATCGAGTGCTTCCTTGTTGACTTTGCTGTTATCTTTAATAACGAGTCGAAGTCTCGTTGCACAATGTGCTGCCTGTGCGACATTGTCTCGTCCACCAATAAGACCAACAATTTCTTCCGCACACTTTCTGTAATTCAGTGCCATTGTTCTACCCCTTCTAAAATTTTTTTATTAATATAACTTTCTATACCTTGAAAGTAATATCTTAAATTAAACCAAATTTTTCAAATGCTTTGTAGATTCCATCGTCGGTCACTGACGGACAAATATAGTCGGCATAGGTCTTCAATGTCTCAGAGCCATTCTCCATACACACTGCTGTTCCCACAGTTTCAAGCATCTCTACATCATTCATTCCATCACCAAACCCAAAGGTATCAGAAAGTGGAACATTCAAATACTCTGCAATCTTTTGAATGCCTCTTCCCTTATCAAATTGGCGATTGACTAATTCGCCATTGACACAACCATGGGCTGGAACATCTTGAATGACAAATTGAAAGTCCTTTTCCAGTGCCTGTCTACACTCATCAATCTGTTGCTCCTGCCTGGCCATAATCACAACTTTATAAATTGGCTGTCCATCATATTGAGACATTGGCTTGATGCCAAGATTTTCAGAGAGTGCTTTTCTCCAGCGCTCAATCTCCGAATTTCCGCCCTCTGTGCCGTCCAAAAGTTCTTTCAAATCCTCATCGCCGAAAGAGCCATCCTTACCTTCAATCGTACAAAACACACCTTTTTTATGAAGAAGCTCAAGTGCTGTATCTAGCTGCTCCTTCCTCATTGGAATATCAACAATGACCTTGTCCTTATAAGTGACATAACCACCAGAACTGCCTACAACACCATCAAATCCATAGACAAGAAGTGGCTTTAGCATATCTAAATTTCTTCCTGTGCAAAGAAATACCTTATGACCATTTTTTTGTGCCCTGCGAATGGCCTCCAGTGCACTGTCTGGCGGGACATTGGTTCCTGCCGGTGTCAAGGTTCCATCAATATCTAAAAAGATTAACTTTTCCATAATTCCCCCTATTTAAACTTTGTCACCAACCACACAAAGTCATGATTTGGAATTTCAACTGCCTTAGCTTCTCTCTTTTTATTGGTCAACATATCCTTATAATCTTCTGGCTCATCAATCCAAGCAGTTTGATAAAATGGACTAAAGTTAAAGAGTGCAATCAACTTCTCACCCTTATAATATCTTCCAATGCCAAGTACTGCGTCATTATAGGTTTCCACAATCCAAGTATCCGCTGCTCCATCAAATACACTGTGCTTACTTCTTAACTTCTCCAGCTTTTGAATGGCCTTAAAAATTCTTCCTTCTCTGCTCTTTGTCTGCTTTCTCTTCTTTGCCTCATCCCAACGGAAATCTCCTCTGTGCAAATATCGAGAATCATCCCATTTCAGTGGATTCTCGTGATAGCTATAATCATTGAGCTGACCAATTTCATCTCCCGAATAGAGCACTGGAATGCCCGATTGTGTGAGCAAGAAGGCATGTAACATAATATCTAGACGAATAGCACGGTCTAATTTTTCTGTATCCCTTTCATACTCTGCTGCCTCAATTCCACAAAGAGATGCCGTTGTTCCACAAAGTCTTGCATCACCAAGTCTAGGGTCATCATTATATAGCTCTCCTCTTGCATCTGAATAATCAGTATATCCTCTAAAGTAAGCATTTAAAAATCTCTTGTGCTCCACCTCATCTACACCAAATTGCTTGAGGAAATTGTAATCGAGTCCCCAACCAATATCGTCGTGGCAACGCAAATAATTTAAGAAGACATACTGCTTTGGAAGTGAAAACACCTGTCCGAGCTGATGCTTCATCAATCGCACATCATGTGTGGCCAATGTATGCCATGTCGTTGCCATTGTCGTTACATTATAAAGCATATTGCACTCTGGCTTTTCTACGGTTCCAAAATATGGAACAACCTTACTTGGTCCCATAACCACTTCACCGAGAAGGAGAGTTCCTGGACAAACAATCTCTGTTGCAATTCTCATAATGCGAACAAGGGTATGAACCTGTGGAAGATTTCGACATGAAGTTCCCAATGTCTTCCAAATATATGGAACTGCATCCAGTCGAATAACATCCACACCATGGTTGCACAAATTGAGCATATTGGCCATCATATCATTAAATACTACTGGATTGGCATAATTTAAATCCCATTGATATGGATAGAATGTCGTCATCACAACCTTTCCAACCTCTGGGCACCAACTAAAGTTTCCTGGTGCTGTCTGTGGAAATACTTGTGGAACGGTTTCCTCAAAGGCATTTGGAATATTCCAATTGTCAAAAAAGAAGTATCTCTTTTGATACTCATAATCCCCTGCTTTTGCCTTTCTCGCCCACTCGTGATCTTCTGATGTGTGATTCATTACAAAGTCAAGGCAAAGGCTTACATTATTGGCATGACATTCCCTAGCTAAGTCAGCCAAATCCTCCATTGTACCCAACTTTGGATCAACTTTTCTAAAATCCGATACCGCATAGCCACCATCTGATCTTCCCTCTGGACTCTCCAAAAGTGGCATCAAATGAAGATAATTTACACCTGATTCCTTGATATATCCCAAATTTTCCTTGACACCCTTTAAATTCTTAGCAAAGCAATTCGTATACATGAGCATTCCGAGCATATCATTGCCCTTAAACCAGTCCGGTGAAGCCTCTCGGATTAAATCCAACTCCTTCAATGCATCTTCTCTCTCTGTATAATAATCCTTCAATACTTTCATAAAATAGTCAAAGGCCTGTGTATCATTATTATAGAGCTCGCAATAGAGCCACTTTAATTCATCATAGTATCTCGCCAAGCGCTGATCAAAAACTTCTTCTCTCATGTTGTCTCCTTTATATATGGCATCGGTTCCAGTATTTTATACAAACAATTCTTGTTAATTATAAGCCAATTCCTTTATTTGTGCAATCAATTGCACTTTCAAACTAATTGCAATACTATACAAATTTTTTTTCTTAAATTGTGCAGTTTGCCAGCCTTCCACACAATTTAAAATTCCCAGATAGACAATTCTATCTGGGAATTTCATCACCCCTATGAGCTAAGCTCCAACTCTCTATGCGTCTGCCTTCCGACAACTTTACAACTCATCTTAATTTCTCGCACTACCATTTCTTCTCCAGAAATCATATTGAGCAAGAGTTTCGCCGCCTCCATGCCACCAGTCTTGTAGTAATAGTGTATTGAAGTTAACTCTGGTGTACTCATCATTCCCATATGGCTATCGCCCATGCCCGCAATCTGAATATCTTGAGGGATATTCATGCCAAGCTCTCTAATTCTTTTAATTGCCCCAAGAGCAATATTATCTGTTGCACAGACAATGGTATCCACATCTGGAACTTCCTGTAAAATTTTCCCTGCCTGCTCGTATCCAGCCTCTAGACTGTAATCTGCTTCCTTTGTAATAATCCGATTTGTATCGATGTTGTTCTCTCTTGATGCGGTCATAAACCCATCATAGCGATTTTTTCCCGTTGCACGATCCTTATTGCTCACTCCAATATAAGCAATTTTTCTTGCTGTCTTTACCATTAAATCCGTCAGTGATTTTGCCGCATCAAAATCATCATAATATACACATGGAGAACCTTCTAGTTGCTGTGCTAATACCACCACGGGCACCTCAGATTCTTCAATGGTGATTCTATGCTGCTTTGACAACACCGTACCAAGCAAAATAATTCCGTCCACATTGTACTCTTTCAATGCATTCAAATAAGTCAACTCTTCTTTAGAATTGTTCGCAGTGTCAGCAAGCAGTAGTTTAAATCCTTTTTTCTTTAAAATACTGCCAATACCCTCGACCATTCTGCTGACAGATTCAGAACTGATTTTTGGAATAATTACCCCAATCATTCCTGTTCGCTTTGTTCTGAGTGTCCTAGCCTGACTCGATGGCTTATAGCCTGTTTCTTCAATAATTCTCTTAATGTTTTCTCTCTTGTCTGAGCTAACATATCCATCGTTTAAGTATCTGGATACCGTTGCCTTTGATACACCCGCTAAGCGGGCAATGTCACTGATGTTCATATTCTGTCTTCCTCTTTAGCCTACCTCATTGCTACCACTCAGTGTCTCTCGTCCAAAAGATCCTCCTCATATTTTTCTAATACAATCTTTTGAATTTTTTCCCTTGTTTCTGTATTAATTGGATGAGCAATATCTCGATACTCCCCATCTGATGCAAGTCGACTTGGCATGGCAATAAATAGCCCCTTTTCACCCTCAATAATCTTGATGTCATGTACAACAAATTCTCCCTCGATGGTAATAGAAACGACGGCTCTCATCTTTCCTTCCTTGTCAATTCTGCGGATTCTGACATCAGTAATTTCCAATACTCTTCCTCCTCCCTATATTCAATCCTATATTGATTCTGGATAGCGTAAACTCTTTTCCACCACTACCCTAACCTTACCTGGTTCACCAATATACGAAGAATCTCTACCAATTGTATCTCGGCTCTCCACGATACAATTCTCAATGACACAATTTTCTCCAATGATGACATCATTTAAAATGATAGAATTTCGAATGACACATCCCTTTCCAATATTAACTTTTTGGAAAATAACAGAATTTTCTACTGTTCCTTCAATAATGCATCCGCTAGAAATTAAGGAATTTTTTACAACTGCCCCTGGATTGTACTTTGCTGGTGGCAAATCGCCTGACTTTGAAAAGATTGGTGGTGCACTCTTAAGGAAATAGTCTCTCACATCCTTCTTTAAAAAATCCATATTGGCTTCATAGTAGGATTGATTGGTTGCAATATTTTTCCAATATCCTTCAAGCATATAGGACTGAATCTTTTTGACTTCCATATATCTCATCACAATGTCAGCCACAAAATCCCTTCGTCCTTCCATCACGCTCTTTTTTAGCAAATCAATCAATAATCTTCTTCGAATAACATAGATGCCACAGGAGACAATATTGGACTTTGGCTTAATTGGCTTTTCTTGGAAACCAACAATTCTTCCCGTCTCATCGATATTGACCACACCAAATCGCTTGAGCTCTTCTTCGCTTACATCCATTCTCTTGCATACAACGGTGACATCCGCCATCTCATCGATGTGATAGCTAACCACTTTTTCGTAGTCTAATTTATATACGCCATCACCAGCTGCAATCACCACATAGGCCTCGTGGGAGCGTTCTAAGTAGGTAATATTTTGATACAATGCGTCAATAGTTCCCTTATACCAATCGGCATTTGATGGTGTAATGGTTGGAGTAAAGACAAATAATCCTCCTTGCTTTCGTCCAAAATCCCACCACTTTGAAGAATTCAGATGCTCATTGAGAGATCTTGAATTATACTGTGTAAACACTGCAACTTTTTGAATTCTTGAGTTACTCATATTACTCAAAGCAAAATCAATGCTTCGATAACTTCCCGCAATCGGCATTGCAGAGATTGCTCGCTTATCAGACAAAACCTCCATTCTCCTTGAGTTTCCACCAGCCAAGATAATTCCAATTGTTCTTCTCACCATTACTCCTCACCTGCCTTTATCACAAAACCACCGCTCTCCAGATAGCCATTTGGATAATCCTTCTCATCTGTCACACCCATAATCGCTACATTTCTTCCAATGCTCACACCGCTTGGAATCACACTCTTTTCTCCAATCACAGTCAATTCTGTGTTGTAGACCTTTTTGTCATATTTACTCTCTGCAAACTCACCTACACCGATATTGGTTCTCTCTCCAATATGGCATTTCTCAGCAACAATGCAGTGATCAAGTACAGCACCCGGTCCAATCACAACATCATTCATAATGATAGAGTCACGCACGACAGCACCCTCTTCAACCACTACACCTACACCAATGACTGAATTCTCTATCCTACCGTAGATTTCTGCTCCCTCACTGATAATACTTCTCTCAACTTGTGCATTTTCTCCAATGTATTGTGGGCGAATCGTTTCACTAGAAGTATATACTGGCCAAAAAGTTTCATAGAGATTAAATGCTGGAACAAGACTAATCAGTTCCATATTTGCTTCCCAATAAGACTGCAATGTTCCCACATCCTTCCAATAGTCATGGAAGGAATAGGCAACCACCTTTTCTCCCTTGCCAAAGATATAAGGAATCACATGCATACCAAAATCACATCCTGGCTCATCCTTTAAATCAATTAGAGCCTGGCGAAGCACTGGCCAACTAAAAATATAAATGCCCATGGATGCCAAATTGCTCTTTGGATTTTCAGGCTTCTCCTCAAACTCCATGATGCGATGTTCTTCATCCGTCACCACAATACCAAATCGCTTCGCCTCCTCCCAAGGAACAGGCATCACAGCAAGGGTTATAGCGGCATCATGAGCCTTATGAAAATCAAGGACAACTTCATAGTCCATCTTATAAATGTGATCACCTGAAAGAATCAACACATAATCTGGATTATATGCCTCAATATATTCCAGATTTTGATAGATTGCATTGGCTGTTCCTGAAAACCAAGATCCACCTCTTTTATCCTCATAAGGAGAAAGAATACTTACACCTCCAATATTTCGATCCAAGTCCCAAGGAATTCCAATGCCAATATGTGAATTTAACCTCAACGGTTGGTACTGTGTTAATACGCCCACTGTATCTATGGCAGAATTAATACAATTTGTCAGTGGAAAATCAATAATACTGTACTTTCCACCAAAGGAGACTGCTGGCTTAGCCATCTTCTGTGTGAGCACACCTAGACGGCTACCCTGTCCTCCAGCCAACAACATCGCAACTATCTCTTTCTTAATCATTCCATCACCTCTCCGTTCTGCATAATTGGTGCTTTATTATAATCATATCATATCACAATATCATGTTATTGTTAACAATTTTTTATTGTTTTTTTTACTAATATTGTTCAATTTTTATATCTATTTTTTCCCTATAAATGGATCTTGTCTCACAATGACTGTAAGAGATTCAAAAACTGATGCACTCTCTATGTATCTGTGATATAATACAGCCCATAATGTGTATAAGAAAGGAATTGTATACTATGAAACTTACCACTGTCAGAGAGATATATAAAAATCATGAAAGCTTTTTGGAGCAAGAAGTGACCATTGGAGGATGGGTCAGATCAAACCGTGATTCCAAATCTTTTGGCTTTCTTTCCATCAGCGATGGCTCCTATTTTGAACAAATCCAAGTTGTCTACCACGATGCTATGAAAAATTTTGCTGAAATTGCAAAAACCAATATCGGTGCTGCCCTCATTGTTTCAGGAAAACTTGTGGCCACACCAAATGCCAAACAACCATTTGAAATTCAAGCAAATGATATTCAAGTAGAAGGTGTCTCCTCCCCTGATTATCCTCTTCAAAAGAAGCGCCACACACTTGAATATTTGCGTACAATCACTCATCTTCGTCCTAGAACCAATATGTTCCAGGCTGTGTTTAGAGTGCGTTCTTTAATTGCCTATGCCATTCATCAATTCTTTCAGGAGAGAGATTTTGTCTATGTGCACACACCAATTATCACAGGTAGCGATGCTGAGGGTGCTGGTGAAATGTTCCAAGTGACAACCATCGACCCACAAAATCCACCAATGACAGAAAATGGTAACATTGACTACACAAAAGATTTCTTTGGCAAACCGACCAACCTCACAGTGAGTGGTCAGCTCAATGGAGAAACCTTTGCTATGGCCTTTAGAAATATTTATACCTTTGGTCCTACATTCCGTGCTGAGAATTCAAATACCACTCGTCACGCCGCAGAATTTTGGATGATTGAACCAGAATTTGTATTTGCTGATCTTGAAGATGCTATGGATCTTGCTGAAAATATGCTCAAGTATATTATCCGCTATGTCCTCGAAAACGCACCTAAAGAAATGGAATTTTTCAATCAATTTGTTGACAAGGGACTACTTGATCGCCTAAATCATGTGGTCAACTCCGACTTTGGCCGTGTCTCCTATACGGAAGCTGTAAAAATTTTACAGGAACACAATGACAAATTTGAATACAAAGTAGAATGGGGAACTGATCTTCAGACAGAGCACGAGCGCTACCTCACAGAGGAAATTTACAAGAAGCCAATCTTTGTCACAGATTATCCAAAGGACATCAAGGCCTTCTATATGAAACTCAACAAAGATGGCAAGACCGTGGCTGCTATGGATTGCCTTGTTCCAGGCATTGGTGAAATTATTGGTGGAAGTCAGCGTGAAGATGACTACGACAAATTGATGACAAGAATCAACGAGCTTGGAATGGATGCAAAGGACTATGATTTTTATCTCGACCTGAGAAAATACGGTTCTGCTCGTCACGCCGGATTTGGTCTTGGCTTTGAACGCTGTGTAATGTATATTACTGGAATGGGAAATATTCGAGATGTTCTTCCCTTCCCAAGAACGGTAGGAACTTGCGAATTATAAAACCAAAAAGAGCTTCTAAACTGAATTGCTTAGAAGCTCTTTTTTATGTCACTGATTCTATGATTTCTTTACCAATAGACAGCGAATGGCATTGAGCACGGCCAGAACCATCACACCGACATCAGCAAACACAGCCAACCACATATTGGCAATGCCAATCGCACCAAGAAGCAAGCAAATCAATTTAATACCAATGGCAAAATATAGATTCTCATAGACAATCCGCATACATTTTTTTGCAATGCGAATGGCAACAGCAATCTTTGCTGGGTCATCATCCATCAACACCACATCGGCAGCTTCAATGGCCGCATCCGAACCAAGTGCTCCCATCGCAATGCCCACATCGACTCTAGAAAGAACGGGTGCATCATTAATTCCATCCCCAACAAAAGCAAGTAATCCATGGCGATTTGGATCATTTAATAATTTCTCCACCTGATTGACCTTATCTCCAGGAAGAAGTTTCGCATAGTATTCATCAAGTGGCAACTGACTTGCCACCTCTTTGGCCACATCCTCCTGATCTCCAGTCAACATCACAAGTTTTTTCATTCCCATCGACTTTAGATTCTGCAAAGCCTTCTTAGAATGGGGTTTGATCACATCGGAAACCACAATATGTCCCATATACTCTCCATCTCTTGATACATGGATAACCGTTCCTGTCTTATGACATGGTCGCCACTTTGCCCCCACTTCTTCCATCAACTTTTCATTGCCCACACATATTACATGACCATTAATTTTTGCCTGAACCCCTCGACCTGCAAGCTCCGTTACATCTTCTACATCACAATGATCATCCTTCGTATATTGGTAAGCTTTTCGCAGAGACACTGCAATGGGATGAGTCGAATTTTCCTCTGCATGAGCTGCTAAATGTAATAATTCCTCCCTCTGAATATCTGTAGTATGCACTGCACTGACATCAAATTGTCCCTTCGTCAATGTTCCTGTCTTATCAAAAACCAATGTACTTACCTTAGATAGGGCCTCCAAATAATTTGATCCCTTAATTAATACACCCACGCTGGATGCCCCACCAATTCCTGCAAAAAAGGAAAGAGGAATGCTCACCACAAGAGCACATGGACAACTAATGACAAGGAAGGTCAATGCTCGATAAATCCAATCAAACACATGGCTGTCTCGCCCCATCACCAACAATACGATTGGAGGAAGAATGGCAAGGAGTACTGCTGAAATCACCACGGCCGGTGTATAGACTCTTGCAAACTTTCCAATAAAATCTTCGGACTTTGATTTTCTTGAACTTGCATCCTCAATCATTTCCAAAATTTTTGACGCTGTCGACTCATCAAACTCCTTGGTCGTACAAATTTTTAATAGACCACTTTGATTGATGCAACCAGAAATTACTTCACTTCCCTTGGAAACATCCCTTGGTATCGACTCCCCTGTCAATGCTGCAGTATCAAGACTCGATGCTCCTTCAATTACCACACCGTCAATTGGAATTTTCTCTCCCGCTCTAACTACAATCACACTTCCAACTTCGACTTCATCGGGATCCACTTTTGTGTATCCTCCCTTGCCATCTTCAATATTGGCATACTCCGGTCGAATATCCATCAAGGCACTGATGCTCTTTCTACTCTTCCCCACAGCATAACTTTGGAACCACTCGCCAATTTGATAAAATAGCATAACCGCAATGGCTTCCGTATAATCGCCATCTTGAACGACTGCAAGAACCATTGCACCAACAGTTGCCAAAGTCATCAACAAATTTTCATCAAGTGGCTGAAAATTTCGAATTCCTTTTATTGCACGCAGGACAACATCATATCCCACAATGACATAAGGTACAAGATAAAGGAAAAATCGCAATAATCCATGCACTGGCAAAAAGTGTAAAATGATCATCAATATCGCTGAAATCAAAATGCGAATAAGATTTTTCTTTTGTTTTTTGTTCATCTTTTTTCCTCTTTTCTTTAACAATTAAGCAATCTTTTAATTATATATTGTACTCTACCACCAAATCTATTCTATGTCAATCATTTTAAACTTGTATACTCAAAAAAGAATTGCTACAATATAGTTTCAAATCATTTCAATAAAAATGAAAGAGAGGGGAATTTATGGAACATATTCCTAGTGTCGAAGAAATGCAAACTGTGGCAATGGCCATGAAACATCTTGGTGATCCCGTTCGCCTTCGCATATTTTGGATTCTCTGCCACCATGAGGTCTGCGTCATGGAGCTGGCTGAAATGACTCAAATGAGTAGCCCCGCCGTTTCCCACCACTTGCGTCTACTAAAGACGGCCAATCTCATCTGCTCAAAACGAAATGGCAAGGAGATGTACTACCGTGCCTATGACAGCGAGCTAGTCAACTTTTTGCATCACACGATCGAAGATATTGCAAAGATTACCTGCCCACAAAAATAAATCAACGCCTTTTTCCACTTCTTAGCAGAAAAAGGCGTTATATTTTATTCTAAACTCCTTGCATGAGCACAAATATCATTGAGACAACATTGATTGCACTTTGGTCTCCTCGCAATACACACCGCTCGACCATGAAAAACCAACCGATGACAAAAACTACTGCCCTCATTTGGTGGTACCAATTTCCACAATTCTCTTTCCACTTTTGCTGGCTCTTTAATTCCATCCACAATCCCAAGCAAATTACAAATGCGAATACAATGAGTGTCCGTGACGATAGCTGGCTCACCAAAGACATCACCCATCACAAGATTGGCACTCTTTCTTCCCACACCTGGAAGGGCCAAGAGTTCCTTAAATGTCCTAGGAATTTCATCATTGTACTTTTCATGTAATACTTTCATACACTTTGAGATATCCCTCGCCTTGACATTCCCCAGCCCACATGGGCGAACAATGGCCTCAATCTCACTGACATCTGCCCTTGCTAAATCCGCTACTGTCGGAAACTTTTCATATAATTTGGGAGTGATTTCATCCACCCGCTTGTCCGTACACTGTGCTGCAAGACGAACACTAATTAAAAGTTGCCATCCATTTTCATATTCCAATGTACAATCTGCATCGGGATATTCCTTGGCTAGGCGAGAAATCACTTCTAAAGTTAATTCTTTCTTATCCATTCTTTTCTTCTCTTTTGATCTCTTTGATGACTCTGCACGGATTTCCAACCGCAACCACACCGGATGGAATATCCTTTGTGACCACACTACCTGCTCCAATCACAGTGTCGTCTCCGATGCTCACCCCTGGTACGACAATGACACCGGCCCCCAGCCAACAATTTTTTCCAATGTGCACAGGCTTATTGTATTGATAACCTTTTCTTCTTTCCTCTGGATCCAACGGATGTGCTGCTGATGCCAAAATCACATTGGGTGCCATCATTGTGTTATCTCCCACATAGATATGAGTGTCATCTACTGCTGTCAAATTGTAATTGACATAGACATTCTTGCCAAAATGGCAGTGATGGCCACCAAAATTAGCGTGAAATGGCGGTTCAATATAGCAATTTTCTCCAATCTCTGCAAACATTTCCTTGAGCAAATTCGTCCTCTTCTCCTGCTCACTTGGACGAGTTTGATTGTAATCATATAACTTTTCCTGGTATTGTATTTGCTCTTTCAAAATCTCAGGGTCACCTGGAAAATAAACTTCTCCCGTGTGTTGCTTATCCTTTTCTGACATATTGTGCTTCCTCCTATGCGAAATCCTATCCATAAAATCTTACCATAAGCCTATCAAAAAAGATATCAAAAAAGTGTGCATTTCCTTTTCTTGACATTAACTTCTTTTTGGTGCTACACTTTTATTCATGTGACAAATTTGCAAATACAGGAGGACTCCTTTGGAAACAATAGAAATCTCACTACCACAGATGCTCGATGCCAGAGAACGGCGTGCCCATCATCAGTTAGAGTTACTTCATCAATACCAAAAACCATTGCTGTGCTTTACTATGAATATTGCAGGGCCAATTAAAAACTCTAATTTAATTTTGCGTGGTTTCTTGACTGGTGTAGAGGATATGAAACTTCAACTCAAAAAGAACCATGCCAAGATTTTATTTGAGGAAATTTTACAAGATCCCACTGGGAATGAAGGTTATTTTGTCATTGATTTCGACGCTTTTGCCCTCAAATCACTCACCTGTGAATTGGAAGATTTTGATGAACTTGGTCGCCTATATGATATGGATGTTCTCCTCCCACCAGAGAGCAACCATCCATTTGGACGAAAAATTGACCGCCAAGAAATTGGACTTTCAGGACGACATTGCCTAATTTGTAAAAGACCTGCCAAGGAATGCTCCTCAAGACGCAAACATAGTATTGAAGAGTTACAGACCTACACTACAGATATTCTCTCCCGCATATTAAGAGAAAGAGAGGCCAAACGCATTGCCAATTTTGCCCTGCGCTCCCTTTTATATGAGGTCTCTGTATCGCCCAAACCTGGCTTGGTTGACCGCTTTGATTGTGGAAGCCACAAGGACATGGACTTTTTTACTTTTTTAAATAGCTCCTCCGTGCTCTGGCCCTACTTTTATCAATGTGTCTGTTTGGGACAAACTCATCCAAAATCTCATCCACTGAATGAATTGCTTCCAAAGCTTCGCATTCATGGAAAACAGGCCGAAAATGAAATGCTTCTGGCCACTGACGGAATCAACACACATAAGGGAGCCATCTTTACTCTCGGTATTCTCTGTGCTGCCATTGGCACTCAATTTCCTGTAGACACAAGTGATGTCGACACCATTTTAGAAAGCTGTGCTCAAATCACTAAAAATCTAATCAAAGATGATTACAGAGATTTAACTATGCAAAAGGCAACCACAGTTGGACAAAGGCTCTATCTTGAATATGGAATTACCGGAGTTCGCGGAGAAATTGCCAATGGTCTTCCTGTTGTTAAAACTTTTGGACTACCAACACTCAAAAAAGCCTTAGATGATGGCGATGGATTTGACCTTGCCGGTGCCAAAACATTACTTTCCATCCTGACGCACATGGTCGATACAAATATGATTGCTAGAAGTGATGTAAAGACCGCCAAAGAATATCAAAACGATATTAGACTACAACACAAGATCAATATCGACCTACTCCATCAACTCAATCAAGAATTTATTGAAAAAAATCTTTCCCCCGGAGGAAGTGCCGACTTATTGGCTGTCTGTTTTCTACTTTATTTTTTAATGCATTAAGGAGATTTTTATGGCTGAATATTTAATTTCACATGTACTGCCAAATGATACTTCAACGCTTGCTCAGATTGATGAATTATTACTTGAAGAGGGTATTACAAGAGACAAGAACCTAGATTATATCTGTGTCATGTATGACGAAGATTACCATGTCATCGCCACAGGAAGTTGCTTTGGTCACACCCTGCGCTGCTTTGCTGTCAGTTCCAAACATCAAGGTGAAGGGCTATTAAATCAAATTCTCTCCCACTTAATTGACATCCAATTTCAGAGAGGCAATTCTCATCTTTTTCTCTACACAAAGATCAGCACAGCAAAATTTTTTGGCGACCTAGGATTTTATGAGATTGCCAGAGTCAACGATCAGCTTGTCTTTATGGAAAATCAAAAAAATGGATTTGCCCAATATCTCCAAAACTTGGAAGCACAAAAATGTGAGGCAAAATCTGATCGTGGAAATGCAGCTGTAGTGATGAATGCGAATCCATTTACATTAGGTCACCTCTACCTTGTGGAGCAAGCCGCAAGCCAATGCGACACTCTTCACTTGTTTATGGTCAGTGAGGATTCTTCTCTTGTTCCATTTTCAGTGAGAAAGAAGTTAATTATGGATGGCACTGCCCATATCCAAAATATTGTCTACCATGAGAGCGGAGACTATATGATTAGCAATGCCACTTTTCCAAGTTATTTTTTAAAGGACGAAACTTCTGTCATCACCAGTCACGCCAAACTAGATATTGCCATCTTTCTTGAAATTGCCTCTGCCCTTCATATCCGTGCACGTTATGTCGGTGAGGAACCAACTAGCCAAGTGACCGGTATTTATAATCAAATTATGGCGAGTGAACTTCCAAAACATGGCATTGAATGCCATATTATCCCTAGAAAAATGATCAATGGGCAAGTGATTTCCGCCTCCACTGTGCGAAAGGCTATTCACGATAAGGATTTAGAAAAGATACGAGATCTCGTTCCTGCCTCTACCTATACCTATTTTACTTCTGACGAAGCAAAAGACATCATTGATAAAATCCAAAATGCCCACAATGTCATTCACTACTAAATGCTTCAAAAGAGAGAGTCATCCAAAGACTCTCCCTTTTTATTTCTACATACGAAGCATCAACTCCTGATAACTCACCTCATGATTTTCAATATAAATTCTATGCACACGCCTGCTCACAGCACATACAATTTCATATGGAATCGTTCCTGCCATTTCAGCCATTTTTTCCACCGGTTGATGCTCACCAAAAATTTCAATCTCACTGCCAACATCCACACTTGTCTTGCCTGTCAAATCTACCATACACATATCCATGCAGATGCGTCCACATTGCTGTGCCTCTCCCTCATTTGTCCACACTCGATATTGATTTGATAAACAGCGCATAAAACCATCGGCATATCCATAGGGAATGACACCCATTCTTGTGACCTTATCTGTTGTGTAGATGCCACCATAACTAATCTTTGTACCTGCTGGATAAATTTTAATTGTACTCACTGTTGTCTTTACTGACATCACTGGACGAAGATTTAACTTTCTGGCAAATTCACCATAACCATAGAGTAGTAATCCTGGTCGCACCATGTCCATATAGGTCTGTGGATACTCCACCGTTGCCCCTGTATTGGCACAGTGATGAATCTTAAATTTCCTTCCCAATTTTTCTTCCACTTCTTTAATAGTGTGACAAAAGAGCTCATATTGATGTAATGTATATTTTTTGAACTCCTCTCCCTCTTCATCTGCCACAGCAAAGTGTGTAAAAATTCCCTCTGCGTCAAGCCCTGGAAGATTGCAGGCATTGACAATTCCTTCGACTCCTGTTTTAAAATGTTCTCCCTCGCACAGATAACCAAGTCTTGACATTCCTGTATCGACCTTAATGTGAACCTTTAATTTCCCACCATAGGCAAGGGCCTGCTGATTGTACTCCAGTGCCTTAGCCTCACAAGTTACTGCCTGTGTAATATTAAAGCAAATTAAGCGATCCACTTGTTCAAGAGGAGTGTGTCCAAGAATTAAAATTGGCATTGTGATCCCATTGACACGAAGCTCCATCGCCTCATCAATGCTGCTGACAGCCAAATAATCAGCTCCTAATTCTTGAAGTTTTGTTCCCACCTGCACAGAGCCATGACCATAGGCATCGGCCTTGACCACACCGAGAAACTTTACCTCCTTTCCAATATACTCTCTAATTCTTTGATAGTTATAGGCAAGGGCATCTAAATTAATCTCTGCCCATGTTCTTCGTAATGTTGATTTCATCTTCTGCTCCCTATATTCCAAGACTTGTCTTCGTTTTTTGTGTAGCTTCTTTTAAGGTGTCCATAATCTTTACAAAGGCCTCGTGATCCTCTGGCACCTGCTTTCTCTCCCAAGCTAAAAGTGGAACTTGAAGATAGGTCTCACCGCCCCATTTCTTGCCTTCATCCTCATCCGTAAACTTCTTTAATTCCTTAAATTTCCCATTTTCCATTCCATAATAAGTATAACTAACTTCCTCTTCATTGACATAGCCCAAAAGATAATAGGTATTCTTTCCCTTCTTTGAAAATTCTAACATATCTCCTGTGCTCTCGGCCGTAGTTCCTGCAGGTCCTGTATATAATTTCTTTGCACCCTTTCCAGTATCACTGTAGACTTCCATCTGATAATCATCCGTTGCATCCTGATGTGGCACACCATAGACAACCACCAGTTCATCTCTTCCATCTCCATCAAAATCAATCAATGCTGAATAGCAAACACCACTGGCATACGAAATTTTATAGCCTTCACCACTGCCATCATCGCCAAATGTCTTCTCTGCAAGATCCCCATGAGCTGCAATCAATGACTTTAGCACTTCTGCATAAGCTTTGTTCTTTTCATCTGAATTTTTTTCAGTGCTCGAAACACTTGAACTTTCTGCCACTGTGGTCGCAGTTGTTTGCTCAGAATTACTTGCATTTGTTGTATTCGTTCCATTCGCTTTACTCTCTGTACCCTCTGTTCCCTTGCTCTCTGTACTTTTTGTGCTCTCCTCTACACTGCTCCTAGTACTTTCATCGGCGGTGCTCTCTACTTTAGCTCCCTGTTGGGTATGTTTGCATCCACTGAGGGCTGCCCCCATGACCAGTGCCCCAAAAACACCAACCATGATTTTATTTTTTCTCTTCATATCTTATCTCCTATCCATACTATAGATTTTTTAGGCCTTTCTTTATCCCCTTTAATATTTCTACGACAATGCCTCCAACAAATGGAACTCCCAAAGGACTAAGAAAAATTGCAATCAGTAGTGCTGGAATAAATAGTATAGTCGCTCGAAATTCCCATGCGATAATGGCTGCAAGTATCGCAAATCCAGCAAATAAGCCTAAAATTATCTTACTAATGCCAAGCAAAATCTCTAATGTAATAATAAGAATGTCCATCAACAATTGAACTGGAAAAAGTATACATTTTAATAAAAATTTGATCATCTCTTTATTTTATACTCTTCATTTCCAAAAGACAAGTTTTTCTATAAAAAGCATTGTTTTCTGCTATTTTTTTTCGTATCATTAACTGTAGATTTACAGTATAAAGAAAGGATTCTATTCTAAAGTTGATGAAAAAATTATTTCCTATTATCCTAACCAGTGCATTGATTGGTACAGGATGCACTCAAGCCCATACTGCATTTTCAGTTGGTAGCATCAAAGATGGCGTATATATAAACAAAACATTTAATTTGAAGTTTGAAGGAACTTCCCACAACTTTACCTATAGCACAACCGAGCAGAGCAATCACGACCTTTCCACCCAGGAGGCGGTTGCCCTGCTCAAAGAGGGAAAAACTTACACCGATATGACCTGTGCAGATGCCAAGGCCTACAATACCATCAATGTCACATTGCAAAATGCAACCATTGTCTATCCTGATGCCAATAAAAATATCGACAAAATTGTGGATGCTGCCTGTGAAAAAGCAAAGGAAACATTTCAACAATCTGCAGGAAAAGAAATCGATGTGGATAAGACGATTGTAAAAATTAATGGCGACAATGTCCCTGCCTTCACTCTGTCAGCAACTGCAGGTGAGCAGACCTTTTACTCCACCTATGCCTTTTTAGTGTCAGGTGACTATGTAGCCACCATCTCCACTGCGAATTTAGGCGAAAATCATGCTCAAGAAATTTATGATCTATTTACACCAGCAAATGAGAAAGGAAAAAACAATGAGAAAAAATAAGCTTTTTGCTGCGGCTCTTCTCCTTGGCAGTGCCATTAGCTGTTGTGCCTGCGGTAGTTCAAAATCAAATGATACCTCATCAACAACACCACCAATACAAACCACAACTGCCCCAGAGACCACCAAGGCCTCAGAGGCCAAGCCACTCTCTATTGGAAAGTTTTCTAATGACGGCATCTATACTAATGAGGCTTTTGATCTTCAGTTTGATCCGAACCCCCTACAACTCATTATGGCCAACGACGAACAGCTCTCTCAGATGAGTGGAATTTCTATTGAAAACTCTCTCACACTGGAAAATGCTCAAAAGGTTATTGATGAGGGTAAATTCTACATGGATATGGCAGCCTATAGCTCTGATGGCAATTCCACTGTCAATGTCGGCATACAAAACATAGAAAAGGTCTATGGCTCCACAACAAATATCGATCATGCTATAGAAGAATCCATGAATTCCATGAAAAAACAATTGGAATCTTCTGGTATGACCAATGTGGAAATTTCAAAGACCACAGCTACCTTTAAGGGCAAGGAAACTCCTGCTCTTCGTATCAGTGCAGAGGCCAATCACCGCAAAGTCTATGAGACTCAAGTCTTTATTATGGATGGCAATTATATGGCAACGATCACCGCCACAATGGTCAATGAAAATCACGAGCAAACATTGCTCGATGCATTTTTGAGCATCAACAAATAATTTGTCACAAAGCGTGAGCAATATTGAGTAAGAATACCAATATCGCTCACGCCTGTTTTATTCCATTTCTATTCTTCTATAAATTCTTGGATGTGAAAACTTGCACTTTCCATAGAAAGTTGTAACATCAATTTTTGAAAATAAACATCATGAATATCTCCAAGAATCACTAGCTCAAAGGTCACTGCCCGATTATCCTTTGCATATTCTAAGAGTTTCATTTGATCCATATTAAAACCATAGTCGCCAATCATACTCAAAATTGAAGACATTGCATTGGGAATGTTCGGTCTTGTGAGCACCAACTTTACCGATTTCATTTTTTCTGGAATCTTTAGTCCTTCAATCAATCTTTCAAATAATTCTGGTACCTTTTCATATAAAATACTGTATTGATACATTCGACTTGTTTCTGTCACTTTGCGAACAACCGATAAGTACTCTGCTCTTCGGTCGATTGGCACATCTGCTCCTAAATTTTCAAGCATCGACTCCTCTCGATCCGCACGATAAATTACATAATTCTTGTCTCGAATTTTAGATGCCACAACCTCTGTGGAACAATTTAACCTCTCCATAATGAGCTCTCGAATTTTTTGATCAATGCGATCGATATCCTCTCGAATTTCTGCTAATTCTCTCATCCCAACCTCCTAAAATTTCCAAAACGCAAAAAGAGAGAAAAGCCTAAGACCTTCCTCTCTCCATTAGAGCGCGAGACGGGACTCGAACCCGCGACCCCGACCTTGGCAAGGTCGTACTCCACCAACTGAGCCACTCGCGCAAATTCATACCTTCAAAACCACATATCAAACACCATCTATCCATTTCTAACCAATCCGACCTGTTGGTTAAACCCTCGACCGATTAGTAACAGTCAGCTAAGTATGTTGCCACACTTACACCTCTGCCCTATCTACCTCGTCGTCTTCAAGGGGTCTTACTACTTGCGTATGAGATATCTCATCTTGAGGGGGGCTTCACGCTTAGATGCCTTCAGCGTTTATCCCGGCCCGACTTGGCTACCCTGCGATGGGGTTGCTCCCCAACAGGTGCACCAGCGGTCAGTCCATCCCGGTCCTCTCGTACTAAGGACAGCTCCTCTCAAATATCTTACGCCCACGCCGGATAGGGACCGAACTGTCTCACGACGTTCTGAACCCAGCTCGCGTACCGCTTTAATGGGCGAACAGCCCAACCCTTGGGACCGACTTCAGCCCCAGGATGCGATGAGCCGACATCGAGGTGCCAAACCACTCCGTCGATGTGAACTCTTGGGAGTGATAAGCCTGTTATCCCCAGGGTAGCTTTTATCCGTTGAGCGATGGCAATCCCACTTTATACCACCGGATCACTAAGTCCTACTTTCGTACCTGCTCCACCCGTCGGTGTCGCAGTCAAGCTCCCTTCTGCCTTTGCACTCTTTGAATGGTTTCCGACCATTCTGAGGGAACCTTTGAGCGCCTCCGATACCCTTTCGGAGGCGACCGCCCCAGTCAAACTCCCCATCTGACAGTGTCCCCCACCCGGATCACGGGTGCAGGTTAGAAATCCAATCATACAAGGGTGGTATCCCAACAGCGGCTCTGCAAAGACTGGCGTCCTTGCTTCTTCGCCTCCCACCTATCCTGTACAGGTATAATCGAATCCCAGTATCAAACTAGAGTAAAGCTCCATGGGGTCTTTCCGTCCTGGCGCAGGTAACCAGCATCTTCACTGGTACTTCAATTTCACCGGGTGCATTGTTGAGACAGTGCTCAAATCATTACGCCTTTCGTGCGGGTCGGAACTTACCCGACAAGGAATTTCGCTACCTTAGGACCGTTATAGTTACGGCCGCCGTTTACTGGGGCTTCAATTCAAAGCTTCGTTGCCTGACTTCTCCTCTTAACCTTCCAGCACCGGGCAGGCGTCAGCCCATATACCTCACCTTTCGGTTTCGCATAGACCTGTGTTTTTGCTAAACAGTTGCTTGAGCCTATTTTCTGTGGCCATCCCGGAGGATGGCACCCCTTCTCCCGAAGTTACGGGGTCATTTTGCCGAGTTCCTTAACAATGCTTCTCCCGCCGGCCTTAGGATTCTCTCCTCATCCACCTGTGTCGGTTTACGGTACGGGCACTTATTACACAATAGCGGCTTTTCTTGACAGCTCCTTCTCCAACTTCCCTACTTAATTTCGGTCCGCATCACCTATTCCTGTTGCATGGCGGATTTTCCTACCATACCAGTACTTGGCTTGCCCCAGTCTTTGCATTCCTGGGTTTGGATACGTCTCTGTGTCCCCACATTTCTGATAATAAGCGGTACAGGAATCTAAACCTGTTGTCCATCGACTACGTCTTTCGACCTTGCCTTAGGTCCCGACTTACCCAGAGCAGATCAGCTTTACTCTGGAAACCTTAGATATTCGGCCTGAAGGATTCTCACCTTCATCTCGCTACTCATTCCGGCATTCTCTCTTTTTATTACTCCACTGCTCCTTATCGGTACAGCTTCTACGCCTATAAAAATGCTCCTCTACCAATGTATTGCTACATTCCTAAGCTTCGGTGTTGTGTTTTAGCCCCGGACATTTTCGGCGCAAGACCTCTCGACTAGTGAGCTATTACGCACTCTTTGAATGTGTGGCTGCTTCTAAGCCAACATCCTAGTTGTCTCTGAAATCTCACATCCTTTTCCACTGAACACATACTTTGGGACCTTAGCTGTAGGTCTGGGCTCTTTCCCTTTTGACTACCCAACTTATCTCGTGCAGTCTGACTCCTGTTCATCATTTCGATGGCATTCGCAGTTTGATATCTCTTAGTAAGCTTTGACGCCCCCTTAAGAATTCAGAGCTCTACCTCCATGAAACTAAAACAAGGCTAGTCCTAAAACTATTTCGAGGAGAACCAGCTATCTCCGGGTTCGATTGGAATTTCTCCCCTATCCACACCTCATCACCACCCTTTTCAACGGATGTGTGTTCGGTCCTCCATTCACTTTTACGCGAACTTCAACCTGGACATGGATAGATCACCCGGTTTCGGGTCTACATCCACTGACTATTTCGCCCTATTCAGACTTGGTTTCCCTTCGGCTTCACACCTGTAGTGCTTAACCTTGCCAGTCAATGTAACTCGCCGGACCGTTCTACAAAAAGTACGCGGTTGTGCGTTCATGTATCGCACTTCCACAGCTTGTAAACATAGGGTTTCAGGTTCTCTTTCACTCCCCTCCCGGGGTCCTTTTCACCTTTCCTTCACAGTACTATGCGCTATCGGTCACTAAGGAGTATTTAGCCTTGGGGGGTGGTCCCCCCGACTTCCCACAAGGTTTCTCGTGTCTCGTGGTACTTTGGATCCTGCTCGCTGTCTATTGTTTTCCCATACGCGGCTCTCACGCTTCTTGCCAGCTTTTCCAAAACTGTTCTGGTAACAAATCGACTCACTTGTCGCAGTCCGTAACCCCGCGGTGCACGCACCACGGTTTAGGCTCTTTCGGTTTCGCTCGCCGCTACTCCCAAAATCGAGTTTTCTTTCTTTTCCTCCGGCTACTTAGATGTTTCAGTTCACCGGGTTCCCTTCCATGCGTTATGTATTGGCGCATGGATACTTGGAGTTTGTCCAAGTAGGTTTCCCCATTCAGATATCTACGGATCAAAGGATATGTGCTCCTCCCCGTAGCTTTTCGCAGCTTATCACGTCTTTCATCGGCTCTTAGTGCCTAGGCATCCACCCTACGCTCTTTATGTTTAACCAACTTCGTCATCTTCTGCGGTGAAGATCACTTTCTCAGATACTAGCGTGTATCCTGTTGGTCGGTTTGGTTTGTTTCTTTTTTCGGATACTAAATCATTGCAATTTAATATCACCTCGGATGTCTAAAATATTTAATCAAATATTCTAAATCTGTTTGATATGCAGTTTTCAAGGTACGATGCTAGATCTCTCTAGCGAGTGGAGATGGAGAGATTCGAACTCTTGACCCCCTGCTTGCAAGGCAGGTGCTCTCCCAACTGAGCTACACCCCCATAAATTTGGCACCCACCTACTCTCCCATACCGTCTCCAGTATAGTACCCTCGGCCGCTTAGGTCTTCACCATCGTGTTCGGGATGGGAACGGGTGTTACCCCTAAGCGCATCGGCACCAAAAAGGTTTGATGACCTTGGATTAAAGATCAAACAGTACCCACAACCCTTACTTCTTCCTTAGAAAGGAGGTGATCCAGCCGCACCTTCCGATACGGCTACCTTGTTACGACTTCACCCCAGTTATCCTCCCTGCCTTCGGCAGCTCCCTCCTTGCGGTTGGGTCACTGACTTCGGGCATTGATGACTCCCATGGTGTGACGGGCGGTGTGTACAAGACCCGGGAACGTATTCACCGCAGCATGCTGATCTGCGATTACTAGCGATTCCAGCTTCATGTAGGCGAGTTGCAGCCTACAATCCGAACTGAGACGTTATTTTTGTGATTCGCTTGACCTCGCGGTTTCGCTTCACTTTGTTTACGCCATTGTAGCACGTGTGTAGCCCAAATCATAAGGGGCATGATGATTTGACGTCATCCCCACCTTCCTCCAGGTTATCCCTGGCAGTCTCCCTAGAGTGCCCATCTGACTGCTGGCTACTAAGGACAAGGGTTGCGCTCGTTGCGGGACTTAACCCAACATCTCACGACACGAGCTGACGACAACCATGCACCACCTGTATCCGCTGTCCCGAAGGAAAGTCCCCATTACGGGACGGTCAACGGTATGTCAAGACTTGGTAAGGTTCTTCGCGTTGCTTCGAATTAAACCACATGCTCCACCGCTTGTGCGGGTCCCCGTCAATTCCTTTGAGTTTCATTCTTGCGAACGTACTCCCCAGGTGGAATACTTAATGCGTTAGCGGCGGCACCGAAAGACTATGTCCCCCGACACCTAGTATTCATCGTTTACCGCGTGGACTACCAGGGTATCTAATCCTGTTTGCTCCCCACGCCTTCGAGCCTCAACGTCAGTTATCGTCCAGTAAGCCGCCTTCGCCACCGGTGTTCCTCCCAATATCTACGCATTTCACCGCTACACTGGGAATTCCACTTACCTCTCCGACACTCTAGCTTCACAGTTTCCAAAGCAGTCCCGGGGTTAAGCCCCGGGCTTTCACTTCAGACTTGCCAAGCCGTCTGCGCTCCCTTTACACCCAGTAAATCCGGATAACGCTTGCCCCCTACGTATTACCGCGGCTGCTGGCACGTAGTTAGCCGGGGCTTCTTAGTCAGGTACCGTCATTTTCTTCCCTGCTGATAGAGCTTTACATACCGAAATACTTCTTCACTCACGCGGCGTCGCTGGATCAGGGTTCCCCCCATTGTCCAATATTCCCCACTGCTGCCTCCCGTAGGAGTTTGGGCCGTGTCTCAGTCCCAATGTGGCCGATCACCCTCTCAGGTCGGCTACTGATCGTCGCCTTGGTAGGCCTTTACCCCACCAACTAGCTAATCAGACGCGGGTCCATCTTGCACCACCTCAGTTTTTACCCCTGTACCATGCGGTACTGTGGTCTTATGCGGTATTAGCAGTCGTTTCCAACTGTTGTCCCCCTGTGCAAGGTAGGTTACCCACGCGTTACTCACCCGTCCGCCACTCAGTCTGTCATTCTTCCACCCGAAGGTCTCCAAACAACAGCTTCGTTCGACTTGCATGTGTTAAGCACGCCGCCAGCGTTCATCCTGAGCCAGGATCAAACTCTCATGTTTAAGTTTTGATCTAGGTCATGATTGCACTAGCAATTTGTATCCTATGATTACTGAAGCTTTGTTTTCACAAAGCCAAAGGTTTTATTACATTCTTGAAATTCTTATAAGAAATTTCAGGGTTATGTGTACTGTTTAATCTTTAATTTTCAAGGTTCTTTGTTGTCGCTTCGTCAGCGACTCAGATATAATATCATAGTGCCATAACTGCGTCAAGCACTTTTTTTATTTTTTTTATTTTTTTATTTTCCAGACAAAATATCGAAAAAGGCAGGACCTTTTTGGGTTCTGCCTTCTCATCGAGTTTACCAAAACTCACTTTATTTATTTCGCCCACAGCACTTCTTATATTTCTTTCCACTTCCACATGGACATGGGTCATTTGGATAAATCTTTTTCTCCTGTTGCTTTTGAGGCTTAGATAAAAAAGCGTGTGCTGGTGCCTGCAAAGAAACTTTCTTGGCCACCTCTTTTGGCTTATGTCCTCTGAGTTCAAACATTCTTGTGTTTTGACTTACTTCTTCCAAAATATGTGTAAATTTCTTCACCATCTCCTCTGAGCGAAAAATGATTCTCTCTCGATTGACAATCTCCATATAGTCATTGACTTTTCCAGAAGCCACAAAGGTATGAAAGGCATGCAAACAGAGATTCCTTGCTCTATCCTCTCCCAGTTCCATATCCTCTAAATAAAAGCGAAACAACTCCTGATAGGACTTCTCACAACTTGGATAACCATTCTTTGCATAGGTTAAAATTTCTTCCACTGTCGGAATATAAAATTCTACATTCCTCTGCAACATCTCTGCTCTTTTTTCGCTTCCATCCTCCAAGACATGCTTTGCAATCACCTTATCTTTAACGACCCTACAAGCCATAAGGTAATCTGGCAATTCTGCTAAAACTTTTTCAAAATGTGGATAATCCACATTGATATGCCTTTTTTCCTTGTACATTCGATACAATATTTTTACAGGTGCAACAAGATAGATCACCTGAAATACTCTAAGACAAGTCAAAAGCCAGCTGGCTTCTTCATGAAACTTTGCATACCCCGTCTCCAATAATTCCTCATAAGCTAGCTTTACCTCTTTAGGTACTTCCACCATATTATCTGCAAAAATAGCAATATAATTTAAATCATAGAAAATCGTAAGCCTTGACCATTCCTCTGGTGTTGGAATAAATGAGTCCCTCTGCATAGCCTGATCAAATGCATCCAATTCCTCTTTGGTCGCAAGTAAGAGTTGCTCTCCCATCACCTTCTTTGAAAGAAGCAATGAAACTAACTGTGCACGCATATTAGGAATTGTATCATCTTTTAATTCGCATCCCACACGCCCTGCCAATGCACAAAGATCAGCTTTTCCATAACTATCAATCAAATCCGAAACTTCCACTTCTTTTTCATCTTCAGCTACCCAAACGGCATTTTCACTTTTTAGTGCATCTAACCTCTCTTGTACTATCTCTTTGCTCTGCCAATACTCATCCTTACTCGGTGCTACTTGCTTAAGAATAGTAGTGTGCTCTAGGGCATCCACTTCCCCTTCCATCTCTACTCTATACTCTGGTAAATTTTCTCCCATTTTAAGAGTAAACCACTTTTCACTTTCTAACCACTCTTTGGCCAAAAGCTCTGCACCTAATTGATACTGATAAGTAGAAGTGACTTTAGATAGATCACTGACAACTCTTTCTTTTCTATTATAAAACTCAAACTCATAGCTTTGTTCACTTGGTAATTCCAATGCTACAGCCAAAACATCCGCTAGTTGTGCAAAGGTCACTTCTGCACTCAAAGCCATCCTTCTCCATATTGGTGGCTTTGAGCCCTTTCTAATTGCCTTTACTTGAATAAACTTTGTCATAATTTTTATTTTCTCCTCATTCTGCAATAAACCCCCTATTATGATATCATATCTTCCAATACTTTGTGAATATCTGCGATGATTGACTCATTATCCATTCCAAGCTCTTTCACTAGCTTCGATGGCGAATATCGATCATAGAATACCTTGTCCAATCCATAATTTTTTACTTTCATAGGAGATATCCCATAAAATGAAGCAATTTTTTGACCAAATCCACCTTCTACGACACCATCTTCTAATGTAACAACAAGCTTATGTTGCTTTTCAAGTTCTTCTAGCATCTCCTGATCAATACTAGAAGCAAAGCGTGGATTGATGAGTGTTGGTTTAAAAGAAAGCTCCTTTTCAATTTCATCCGCAAGTTTTTCACCTCGCTGATAAAAATCTCCTAGAGCAATAATGGCCACCTTTTCCCCTTTTCGTTCCATCTTAAAGCTACCTAGCTGACTATAATCTTTATCTGATTCTCGATAGGTAACCTCATTTCCCGGAATGAGAATCATCACAGGATGTTCCTTTTGATCAAGTGACCAATCCAACATATGGATATACTCCGACTTAGAGGATGGTGCTAATACGACAAGGTTTGGAATATTTGCAAATTCTGGGATGCCAAAAATTCCAAGATGAGTAACATCTGTCATTGCATCAAAACTACTATAATTGAGCAGTATCGTCACTGGAGTGCGATTGATACCTACATCTTGAGAAATCTGATCATATGCTCTTTGCATAAATGTAGTACAGGTCACAACCAGTGGTTTTACCCCATTTTTTGCGGCTCCAGAAGCCATGGCCACAGCCTGTTCTTCTGCAATCCCTACATCAATATACTGACTTCCAAGTTCTTTTCTAAGGTGAGCATCCAGTCCAGCAGCTGATGGCATGGCTGGTGTAATAACCAGTAAATCCTTATCTTTTTTTGCCTTGTCCATAATGTATTTGGCTGTAATGCTTGTATAATCCTCTCCCTCTCCAAAATCAACAGTTGGAATTCCTGTTGAACGATCAAATGGAAGCGTCCAATGCCAATTTTCTTTATTTTTCTCTGCTAGCTTATATCCAAAGCCTTTTATTGTGTGAATATGAAGCACAATCGGATGATCGATGTCCTTTACCTCCCTAAAGGCCTCTACCATAGTCTCTATGTCATTTCCATTTTCAACATATCTGTAGTCAAGTCCAAAGGCTTTGAATAGATTATTGCTGGCCTTTCCATTGGTGTCACGAAGTTCTTTTAGATTTTTATAGATACCACCGTGAGTTTCTGCAATCGCCATTTCATTGTCATTGACGACAACAATAAAATTTGAATTCAGCTCTGACCCTACAACATTTAAAGCTTCTATTGCCTCGCCACCTGATAGTGAGCCATCTCCAATAACGGCAATGATGTTTTCGTGATCCCCCTTTAGATCTCTAGCCTTTGCCAGCCCAGATGCTAAAGCTATAGAAGTGGAAGTATGACCAATATTGAAAAAGTCATGTTCACTCTCATCAGGATTTGTATACCCTGAGTCCTCTCTAAACCTGTCCTCATCGATATAGCCTTCCTTTCGCCCTGTAAGAATTTTATGCGGATAGGATTGGTGCGACACATCAAATACAATCTTGTCCACAGGTGAATGAAATACATAGTGCATTGCAATTTCAGCTTCTACCATACCAAAGTTTGGACCAAAATGCCCCCCAATATGGGTCAGTCTATTGAATAACGCCTCCCTAATTTCACCTGCTAAAAGCTTTAACTCCTCCAAGCTAAACTTCTTTACATCCTCTACTCCATGAATTTTTTTTATTAATTCGTACATCCCTATCTCCTAATCTTGTTTTTATACATATTATATCACTTTTCTGAATCCATATCAGCTAATGTATAAATGTAAATTTAAGGTTATTGAACTTGAGCAATCAACTTCTCTACCTCCTGCATTGTCATCGCTTGTATTGGCGTGCTAATAGAATAAGTATAACCTCTATCTGTCCATGTTACCAAATTGTACTTTCCATTTTCCCCACTCAATTTTACTTTCTTTCCTAAAATCTCTCTTTCTACTTTTTCTTTATATGGTGTTAGAATATAATTAGTACAAAACAAAATGAGATATTCCCTTATTTGTTATATAATAAACCTTAGGAGGAACTCATTATGTCAAGTAAAAGAAACCATCACTCAAAACAGTTTAAGCTGGATGCTATCAACTATCGAAATGAACATCCTGATCTTACTCAAGTTGAATGTGCCAAGAATCTTGGTATTGGTGTTAGTACACTTGCCAAATGGGAAAGTCAATTTCGTAATAATGACGGTGACATTCCCGTTCGTGGCTCAGGTAACTATCAATCTGATGATGCAAAAGAAATAGCTCGCCTTAAACGTGAGCTTCGTGATGCTCAGGATGCTCTTGATGTACTAAAAAAAGCCATAAGCATTCTGGGGAAAAGCTAACTATTGCTATCTATACAGAGATTTCTGCAAAGGTAGAGGCAGCTAAAGTAAACGGACACCGTGTCTCTACTTCCGGAATGCTTAAATTTTTAGGTGTGTCTCGATCCGGATATCGTTCTTTTCTTAATAGAAAACTATCTTCTACTATTCAGAGGAAGGAAACTATCAAGAAGAATATCCGGCTTATTTATGATACTTCAAAACAAAACTATGGTGCTCCTAAAATAACCAAAGAACTTCGTAAGTCGGGTGAAACTATTGCTGAACGCACTGTAGGAAAATATATGCATGAAATGGGTATTAAAGCCCAATGGATTAAGCCTTTTACTACCACCACCAGAGGCTCTGATTTTAGTACTGAACTTACAAACATACTTGATGAACGATTTAACCCGGAACGCCCCAATGCCGTATGGTACACAGATATTACTTATATATGGACTCAAAATGGCTTTGTCTACCTTAATTGTGTTATGGACTTATTTGCCAGGAAAATAATAGCCTGGACTCTTTCTGATACTATGGAAGTATCAAATGTTGTAGCCACAATTAATAAAGCAAAGGCTTATCGTAATATCGAACAACCTTTAATAATACATTCAGATCGTGGTAGCCAGTATGTATCAAATGCTTGGCGTGAAGCCACCAAAACTATGCAACGAAGCTATTCTCGTTGTGCCTATCCATATGATAATGCGTGCATTGAATCATTTCATTCATTGATTAAAAGAGAATGGCTAAACAGATTCAGTATTCAAAACTACAGCCACGCATATAGGCTTGTATTTGAGTACATTGAAGCACGGTAAGGATTCATAGTCATTGTGATTATATGTCTCCTGACGAGTTTGAAAAGCTATATAATAAGGCACGTGTTCTTCCGGCATCTTAGCCGGTAGAACCTCTCATTTTAATTTGTACTAAATCTTGACATAGGACCAAATAGCCCTCTCTCTCTAACACACCTTTTAATTGTAAGCGAAGTCGAGACAAGGTCATTTTCACTTTGCTCTCGCCACAATTCATTTTTTTTGCAATCTCTTGAATGGAATCACCAAACCAATATCTTCTCATAAAGATTATTCTTGCCTCTGGTCTCAACGCTCCCAAAAATTGGTCAATTACTTCTGTCAATCCAGTCTCATCCAAAGTAGTTTCTTTCATAGCTAAGCATTCTGCAAGTTCATCAAGTAACACAGGAATTTCTCCCTCCCCCCGCTTTTTCGCATGAAGATAGTCATAGCGATCTAAGGAAATATTTCGAATTACTTTTGCTAAAAATGATAAAAACATCTTTGGTCTCATTGGCGGAATGCTATTCCATGTCTTTAAATAAGTGTCATTTTCACATTCCTTGGCATCCTCCATTAATCTCAATATTCCATAAGAAATACCAACCAATATTTTTCCGTATTTATTTTTTGTCTCCAAAATGGCATCTTCCACACGCTCAAAATAGAGAGCAACAATCTGTTGATCTTCCACAACATTACTCCTTTCTTTCCCCTTCACTATGTTAGACGGCAATATCTTTTTCTTGGTCACAATACAATAAAAAATATAGGGAAAATTCTTAAACTAAAAGAATTTTCCCCATCTGTGTCAACATCATCAACTATTTTATTCTTCTACCGCCTTTACAAATGCTCTTGCTATCTCTGTCACACTTTCATAGCCTTCTGTGGCAACCTTGCTAGCCAGTGCAGAGCCCACACCCACAGCACAAGCTCCTGCCTTTTTCCATGCCGCCACATTCTCGACAGCCACACCACCGGATGGCATCAAATCCACCTCTGGAATCGGTCCATGCAAGTCCTTAATAAACTTTGGACCAAGCACATTTCCTGGAAAAATTTTAATAATCTTACACCCTATTTCCATCGCAGAGACAATTTCTGTAGGTGTCGAGCAACCTGGAAAATAATAACTATGATTTTCTAGTGCCACTTCTTGAATAGCTGCTGAAAAATGTGGACTTACCAAAAACTTTGCTCCTGCCTCTAGTGCCTCTCTTGCGTGCCTTGGACTCATCACTGTTCCCGCTCCGACTACGATATTTTTATCGCCCGCAAATTCCTTTGACAATGCAGCAATGGCCTTTGGTGCATCTGGAGTTGTAAATGTAATTTCAATATTATAAATTCCGCCCTTTGCCGCATGTCTTGCAATCTCCATTGCATCTTCAACAGATTTTCCGCGAATAACCGCAAAAAAATAATTCCTCTTTAACTTTTCTAACATAAACCCCGCTACATAGATTGCCAATCTCATCCGCATCTATGCCCTTTCTTTTCGAATTGATGTTGACCTGCTACGGGGTATTATAACATATCGCTAGTTATTTCGCCATATTCCCATAAATAAATGTATTTTTTGCCATATCATAGGTATATCCGACCTTTGCAAGCTTTTCCTTCAATTCATTTTCATCAATGTCTTCACTTACACAAAAATCACCTAAAGTGCTATAGTAGTCCCTCAACTTTGTGTTGACATAGGACAATAATATGATTGGATCTTTTGGCAGACTCATTTTTTCTCCTCTTTCTCCTTACTCCCACTTTACTATCGAGTATAGCAAAACCAAATATCAATGTCCATATTCCAACAAAAAATTTTATAAATAACAACCACATTACAAAGGAAAATATGTTATACTACATTTATAGATAACAGTAAAGGAGGTTAAGCGATGTACTATACCATCACACTCAATCCAGCAATTGATATGCTGACCAAAGTTGAAAATTTTGAACTTGGCAAACTCAATCGAACTGGAGAATCCAATTATGTTGTAGGAGGAAAAGGGATCAATATTTCTCTATTGCTAAAAAATATTGGCAAGGAGAGCAAGGCTCTTGGCTTTGTTGCTGGTTTTACGGGAGATTTTATTAAAGAGGAATTGACAAAGCAGGGAATCAAATCCAATTTTATCGAAACGGAGGGCTTTACAAGAATTAACATCAAGTTAACTACAGATACGGAGACAGAAATCAATTCCCAAAGTAGCAAAGTGAATAGGACAAATATTCTTGATTTCTTCTCTTCATTAGATGAATTGACCTCTGAAGATACTGTCTTTTTGTCAGGAAATATTATCCCTGGTATGGAAGATGACGACTTTGTCCATATTGCCAAAAAAGTCAAAGAACAGGGAGCAAATTTGGTTGTAGATAGTAACAAGGATATGGTTCTTCACACCCTAAAGTACCATCCTTTTATCGTCAAGCCAAATGAATTTGAACTGGGGGAGATGTTTGATGTTCATCTTCAGAGCTTGGAAGACATTGCAATTTATGCCAAAAAATTGCAGGAAATGGGTGCTCAAAATGTCTTAGTTTCCAGAGGAAGCAAAGGAGCGATTCTCTTTACCCACAGTGGAGAAATTTTTAGTGCCAATATTGCCAAGGGAAAAGTAGTCTCTACGATTGCCGCAGGAGACAGTATGCTTGCTATGTTTGTGGCCAAATACGACGAAACCAAAGATTTTCCACTAAGTCTACAATATGCCTCTGCTGCTGGAGGAGCCACTTCTTTTTCTGCTGGAGTAGGAAAGCAAGAATTAATTAATGAACTTCTCGTCCAAATCAATGTTGAGAAAATATCACTATAAAAAGGAGGGAAAAGATGAAGTTAACCGAGCTGATTCAATTTGACTTAATTCAATTCAATTTCTCAGCAAGTGACAAAAAAGATGCCCTAAATAAGTTGACAGGAATGCTCGTAGAAAAAGGAATTATTGAAAATAGAGACGAATTCCTTCAAGCTCTCTTTGATCGAGAGGCCATGTCAACCACAGGAGTAGGAGATGGCATTGCCATTCCTCACGCCAAAGCCAGTTGCTTTAAAAAAGCTATGATTATCTATGCAAAGAGCAATGACGGTGTAGAGTGGGAAAGTTTTGATGGTCAAGCTGCCAAACATATTTTTATGATCTGTGCACCAGCCAATGGAGCAGACGAACATCTCAAGGCATTAGCTACGCTATCTACTGCTTTGATGAATTCAGAAGTGAAGACTCGACTTGATCAAGCCACCACAAAGGAAGAAGTCAAAAGTACATTTGAAGACTTTGTAAAATCCACACAAGAAGAGCCAAAGCAAGAGTCTCAACAAAGTGGAAATCAAAACAAGAAGTATATTCTGGCCGTCACAGCTTGCCCTACAGGTATCGCCCACACCTTTATGGCTGCTGAAAAGATTAAAGAAGCTGCCAAAGAAATGGGACTGGATGTCAAAGTCGAAACCAATGGACAAATTGGTGTGGAAAACAAATTGACGAAAGAAGACATTGATCGAGCTGTGGGAATTATTGTTGCCGCAGATAAGAAGGTAGAAATTGCTCGATTTGACGGTCATCCTACGCTCTTTACTAAAGTTGCCGATGGCATCAATAAGCCAAAAGAATTAATCCAGACCATTTTAGATGGCAAGGCGGAAATTTATCACCACCACGGTGATGGCGAAAAGCATAGCAGTGAAAGTGCTGAAGGTGAAAGCTTGGGACGACAAATTTATAAGCACTTGATGGAAGGTGTCAGCAATATGCTTCCATTTGTCGTCGCTGGTGGAATTTTAATTGCACTCTCCTTTTTTTGGGGCATCAATGCCTTTAACCCTGAGGATCCAAGTTACAACCCATTTGCCGAACTTTTATTCGTCTTAGGTAAGTTGTCCTTTAGTATGATGCTCCCTGTACTAGCTGGCTTTATCGGAAGAAGTATCGCCGATCGACCTGGATTTATTGTCGGTATGGTCGGTGGAATTTTAGCAGACCCAAGTATCTTGGGATTAAAGAGTATTCAATGGCTCAATTACACACCTTCTGGATTCTTAGGTGCTCTTGTCGCTGGATTTTTAGCAGGTGGTATTATCTTTATCCTTCGACATGCCTTTTCATGGGTACCTCGCTCTATGGATGGAATAAAACCAATCTTTCTCTTTCCAGTGCTGGGATCCTTTATTATGGGTATATTGATGCTCTTTGTTGTCAATGCCCCTATGGCATGGATTATGACATCACTAAAAAACTTCATTGAAAGTCTAAATGGCAGTGGAAAAATTGTCTTGGGATTTTTAGTTGGTTCTATGATGGCCATTGACATGGGTGGTCCGATCAATAAAGCAGCCTATGTCACAGCAACTGCACTGGTCACCACATCAGGAACCGCTGGAAGTGATGTAATGGCAGCCACAATGTTAGGCGGTATGATTCCTCCACTCGCCATTGCACTTTCTGCTAGTATTTCAAAGGATATTTGGCCAAAGGCACAAAGAGGAAATGCCTTAGTCAACTATGTCATGGGACTTTCCTTCATCACCGAGGGTGCCATCCCATTTGCAGCGAGCAATCCTTTGAGAGTCATTCCTCCACTGTTTATTTCCAGTGGTGTTGCCGGTGCCTTGAGTATGCTCTTTGACTGCAGATCAAAGGCTCCACATGGTGGTATGTTTGCTGTCTTAGTGGGTGCAATTACCAATCCAATCATGTATATTCTTGCAATGATTATTGGAATGGTTTTGGGTGCACTGCTACTGATTGTCTCCCTCAATTTAGGAAAAAAAGCCAATAAGTAGAACGGCCACAAAAGCCCTATCGCTAGAACACATAGCGATAGGGCTTTTTTCCATTTGTTAAATGATATCGTGATTTGTATAAGTGAACTACCCATAGTCTAAAGCCTATGGGCTTCCTGCTTCGCTGACCTCGCAACCTACTATCTCCACAGGCGTTAATTCGGGCAGTCCCTGCCCTATTGTTTTTTCTTATACTACTTGTCTTAATCCTTCTGCCAATATATTTTTTGCCGCATTGATATCTCTATCGTGTTTTGTATTGCAGAAAGGACACATCCAATCTCTTACTTTTAGATCTTTTACATTTGTATTTTTATATCCACAACTAAAACATAGCTGGCTACTTGCATAAAATGTATCTATCTTAATATAATTTCTACCATTCCATTTTGACTTATATTCCAGTTGTCTTGTCAGCTCATACCACGATACATCGCTTATAGTTTTCGCTAAATTATGATTTTTCACCATATTTTTTATCTGTAAGTTTTCCGAAACTATCACTTGGTTTTCGTTTATAATTTCGCTTGAAATCTTATGCAGATAATCTTTTCTTGTATTAGCTATTTTCTCATGGCATAGTGCTATTTGTTTCCTTTTTTTCTGATAGTTCCTACTCCCCTTTGTTTTATTTGCTAATTGTCTTTGTAATCTTGTAAGCTTTTTCTCATATTTTTTAATTGTCTTCGGATTTTCATATTGCTTCCCATCTGATGTGATACATAAATCTTTTATCCCTAAATCCAATCCTATTTGTCCGTTTGTCTTTACAAGTGGACTATGTTCAGTTTCTACAAGAACAGACACATAGTACTTGCCGCTTGGTACCTTAGATATAGTTGCTGTTTTTATCCGACCTGAAAATTTTCTATGTAATTTTATTTTTACCCTTTTTAATTTTGGCAGCTTTATTCTTCCTCTATCAAAATCTACAGTTATATTCCCATTTGTAAAATTGGTTGTATATGATTTACGATTACTGTGCTTACTCTTAAACTTTGGATAACCTGCATGTTCTTTGAAAAACTTTTGATAAGCACTATCCATATTATAAATTGCATTTGTTAAAGCAAATTTATCTACTTCTTTTAGCCATTCATAAGCTTTTTTCAGCTCTCTATTGCAATAATTATTACAATATATGTCGAGCCAAAGCAAACAGATGGGGAAGTTCTTTGACCTCATCATTAACCAGAGCAATGTCTGCGGCATCCACTGCAATATCACTTCCAATTCCGCCCATAGCAATGCCCACCGTTGCCTTTTTTAACGCTGGTGCATCATTAATTCCATCTCCAATCATACAGACAAGTTCATTGTTCCTTTGATAGTGATCAATGGTCTTTAATTTATCTTCTGGCAAACAACTGGCATAAACTTCCTTAATTCCTGCCTCCTCTGCAATTTGATTCGCTGCTGCGGTATGATCTCCAGTGAGCAAAACAGGCACAACGCCAAGTTGATTTAACCTAGAAATCACTTGTTTACTATCACTTCGCAGTGCATCCGACAAGGCAATCAACCCATTCTAAAATTTCCTCTAATTTTTTCATTTACAAGTCACCTTTCTATACCCCTATGGGTATAGAAAGAGTATACCCCTATGGGTATATCTTGTCAATCCTTCACTTTCTATTGCATATTGGCGAAACGCTCAATGGCCTTGGTAAAACTTTGTATCTTTTCTTCATCTCCACTTTCAATCGCATCTTTAATGCAGTGATGAATGTGCCCCTCCAATACAACTTTTCCACATTTATTGAGTGCTGACTTTGCTGCATTTAGTTGTGACAAAATATCTTCACAAGGTACATCCTCATCGATCATTCGATCAATGGCTTGAACCTGACCAATTATTTTTTTTAATCTCCTGTGAAGGTTTTCTGAATCCATACATTGTTTCATTTTTCAACTTCTCCTTATTTTTTCTCCTTATTTTTCATTCTATCAACTCCATTTTCAAAAAGCAATATGTAGTAATAATAGCTAAAAATAAGAATGATTCTTATTTATTTAGCTGAAAATATATATTTTTATTGTGTATACAAAAAAAGTATGGTAAAAATAACAATAGTGAGTTAGGTTATCCTATCACTTGTATTTCGCATGAATTTATTATTTATTTTATGTATATAAGGAGGAATTGTTATGTCATTAATTAACAAAGAAGTAGAAGAATTTAGTGTAAAAGGCTTTCACAGGGGAGAGTTTATTGATGTGTCCAAAAAGGATATCTTAGGAAAATGGAGCGTTTTCTTTTTCTATCCTGCTGACTTTACCTTTGTCTGCCCTACAGAATTGGAGGATTTGCAAAAGAATTATTCCGATTTTCAGGACGCAGGTTGTGAAATCTACTCTGTTTCTACAGATACCCATTTCACTCACAAGGCTTGGCATGATCACTCAGATCGTATTTCAAAAATTGAATATCCTATGCTCGCCGATCCAACTCATGTTTTGTCCAAGGATTTTGAAGTCTATATCGAAGCTGATGGCTTGGCAGAAAGAGGATCCTTTATTATTAATCCTGAGGGAAAGATTGTTGCCTATGAAGTAAATGCTGGTGGTGTGGGAAGAAATGCCGAGGAACTTTTGAGAAAACTTCGTGCCTGCCAATTTGTTCATGAGCACGGCGATCAGGTTTGTCCTGCAAAGTGGCAACCAGGTGCTGAGACATTAAAGCCAAGCCTTGACCTTGTCGGACAGTTATAAGATTTAGGGGAAAACTATGAATGAGAATATGTATGATGTCGTCATTGTAGGTGGAGGTCCAGCCGGTCTGACCGCTGCAATTTATTTGGCTAGAGGATGTTATCGTGTACTTGTCATAGAAAAGGAAAAATTTGGCGGTCAGATTTCTCTCACTGCAGAGGTGGTCAATTATCCAGGTATCGAACAAATTTCTGGTGCCCAACTCGGCGAACAGATGCGAAGACAGGCACAAAATTTCGGTGCTGAATTTTTACTAGCCACTGTTGATTCTCTATCCGTCGATGGAGATATAAAAACCATTCACACCTCAAAGGGCAAGATTTTATGTTT
Organism: Lachnospiraceae bacterium oral taxon 096; assembly: GCA_018141845.1. Classification (NCBI taxonomy): domain Bacteria; kingdom Bacillati; phylum Bacillota; class Clostridia; order Lachnospirales; family Lachnospiraceae; species Lachnospiraceae bacterium oral taxon 096. The sequence goes on from CP073340.1 coordinate 507,808, forward strand.
TGGCATTCTTCTTGCCACTGGGGCTAGCCCAAAAATGATTGGTTTTGAGGGAGAAAAAGAATTTAAAGGTCATGGCGTTGCCTATTGTGCAACCTGTGATGGCGAATTTTTTAAGGGAAAAGAAGTCTTTGTCGTTGGCGGTGGTTTTGCAGCCGCAGAAGAAAGTGTATTTCTCACAAAATATGCCACTCATGTGACCATTTTAATGCGAAAATCTGAGTTTTCCTGTGCCAAGGCCGTTGCACAACCTGTCTATGAAAACGAGAAAATCACCGTACTGCCAAATACAGAAGTAGTCAAAGTAGAAGGGCGAGATTTCTTAGAAAAGCTCACCTACAAAAATAACCAAAACGGTAAAGAGACTACTTTTAAAGATACCCATGGTTTTGGTGTCTTTGTCTTTGCAGGATATGAACCAGCAACCTCATTTGTCAAAGAATTAAATATCACTGATGAAAGAGGTTATATTGTCACTGATCGCACTCAAAAAACGAGTATCGATGGCATCTATGCTGCAGGTGATGTGTGTATTAAACCACTTCGTCAAGTTGTCACTGCTGTGGGTGATGCTGGTCTAGCTGCCACAGAATTAGAGAAATATGTTGCTGCTATGGAAAAAAAGACAGGCATAAAGCCTACTTTTTCTCAACCCGAAAAGCCTTCACCTGCAAAAGAAGAACAGGCAAAAAAGCAAGACTCCAGCCTATTTACTTCTGATATGTTAAGTCAGCTCCATACTGTCTTTAGCAAAATGGAAGCTCCTCTTGTTCTCAAAGTGTACACAAAGAATGATGCCCTTTCTAATGAATTGCTTTCCTATCTATTAGAATTGAGCCGTCTCACTGATAAGATCACTTTGGAAGAAATCAAAGATGAACAAAGAGCCCCTCTCGTAGAAATTTATAAAAATGGAGAATACAGCGGTCTTGCCTTCCACGGTGTTCCCGGCGGACATGAATTTACTTCATTTATCTTAGGTCTTTACAATGTATCTGGACCAGGACAAAGTGTCAGTGAAGATGTACTAACTCGAATTGAGAATATCAAAACCCAAACCTCTCTGCAAATATTGGTTTCTCTCAGTTGTACAATGTGCCCTGACCTAGTTGTTGCTGCACAGCGGATTGCATCCCTAAGTCCTTATGTTTGCACCGAAATTTATGACATCAACCATTTTCCAGATTTGAAAGACAAATACCATGTGATGAGTGTGCCTTGCATGGTAGTCAATGAAGATAAGGTCAGTTTTGGAAAGAAAAACATGGAAGAAATCCTAGACTTTATCCATAAATAAATCACATATCCTTACAAAAATAGGGAGAAGCTTCAAGTCAAATCACTTGAAGCTTCTCCCTACATTGCTATAATTACAATTTTTCTGGATGCTTTTTAAAGTACTCTTTGAAATGTTCCTTGATTTCTTCCATGTCCTGTACCGCCTCCAATGTTCCCACATAGTGATTCTCCTCATCCCGAACCGCCATGTAGGTGACTAAAAATGGCTTACCACCCTTTTCCATCCAAATCGGGAGTTTATCCTGTTTTCCCTCACGAAAATCAGAAATAATTGAGCGAACCATCGGCTCAATTTTAGGCGGATGGCAGGAAAATACCTCTCTATCAATGGCCATTTGTGGTCTCTTAAAGACTTTTGGTCCCTCATTAAAAAAGCGATTGATATTATCCTTATCCACAAAAGTAATTTCCACAGGAATAGTATTGAGCAAGGCAATCAATTCATCTTTTTTTAGATGTCCCCCAGGCATTACAATTTCTCCACTTCCTTCTTGATTGGACAAAGAGTCTATTTTTTTCTTTCCTTCTGCCTCATCCCACAAGTGATTTTCTACCAAAAAACAAGGGGCATAATCCTTTGAATCAAAATAAATTTGTACCCATTCCTCTTTTTGAAATTGCAGAGCACACATTGGAAACAGAATATTCTCTTCCTTGTAAATCATTTCCTCCATGCGCTGGCGAACCGCTTTATATTTTTCTACAAACTCCTGATTTACAAAACTCAAATTTCCAATTTCTCTTTTGAGTTCTCCCAATGTATCTCGAATTTCATCATCCACCGTCCACATCACTTGAGATGGTCCAGAAATATCATATTTTATCTTTAATAGCGGATATAAAAGATCCCCCTTCTTGGCATAGTGGATTGAAAAATTTCGAAGTTCATCTAGCTCACTGCTCAATTCCTCAATCAAAGCCTTTTTTTGCTCCTCTTTTAGCCCAACAACTTCTTCCCATCTTCCCTTCGTCTTTTGTAAGTAGGCTTCTAAGGCCTGATTTTCCATGGTAAAAGTATAGAGTGGATGTCCAATCTCTTGCACAAGCTGATTGGCTTCCTTGCTCTCATTGATATAATTTTTTCCCTTTTTTAGCGATGCCTGCACTGCTTTTTCTGCATTTTCAATTTTTTCTTCCTCGCTCTCACCGTGAAACAGTGCAGAGTGAACATCACAGAGTTTTTGCACCTTCGACAGTGGCATTCCCGATTCCATCAATCCCTGTTCGGCCTTCATAATCTCAGCAGGATCAACATCTTGAAAATCTCGCACAAAATCCTCTCGCACTTTTTCTATATCTTCTCCCAAAGAGAGGCGATCTAAAAGCTTTCTCAATTTTTCTGGGCGGTCTTCTTTTTCCTCCTCTGTATTTCCATTGCCTGAAAGCCTTTCTTTTTCCACTGTAGAGGGTTTCTTCAGCTCATTCTCCCCATCCACAACGGTAAATCCTTTTTCCACAAAGGCTCGAATAATTTTATCCATTGGGATATTCTTCATCTTCGATCCTCGTTTGATATTCATCACTTTCCCAACCGAAGCAAGCATCGCCGGCTTTTTAATTTCTGCAAATCCCAAATCAAACATAATATCAACTACTTCAGGGTACGCTTTTGACAATGCAAATATACTCTGATTGAGATCAATTTTCTTCTCCATTGCATCTCCTTTCTCATCATGAAACGACTGACTTGTCTCTTTAAATTCCTTGTAAAATGATTATATCCTATCCGCCTTTATAATGACAAGTACAGATAGCAATCCTAATAAAAAAAGGTTCTTTGTCAAATGTTGGGGTGGGTTGATTTTCAACCCACAAGAAAAGTATTGGACTTTCATCCGTTTAGACTGATCAAGCGATTTAAAATAGTCGACCAGACAAGTTCCTTTTCTAGAATAGAGTACATCAAATACTCTATGTTTTACAGGATCAACCACTATCGTTTGATATTTTTCAGTGCCTACATTCCCCTTAAATTCATCTATGGAAATGGCTTCTCCAAGGTTAGAAGAGGAATGATGAATTGTAGAAAGCACTTGATAAACGGTATGAGATGAAACATTGGCCCTGTTTGCTATCTGTTGAATATTCAGGGTATCGAAAAATGAGCTAGCAATCCATCGAGTAAGTCTGGATGTCCGACGTAGATACTTCGCAATAAAGGGATAAGATTCATAAAAATCTCCATTCCGCGGGCAAGCCGCGGCACAAATAGTAATGAAAGTGTTTTACATCTCAACTCTGTGATTTAAAATATATAACAAGAAGCTATACTACAAAGCACGGGAGGTAAAGTTGTAAAAACTTTCTCTGTTTTAGACAGCATAAAAATCAGTGTAAGTTCTGTCTTTTCAAGCACAAATAAGTGGTATCATGAATCCGTACACTAAGAATTGTTAAAGCTCTTTGTTTTATTGTGTGGCAGTTCAGTCAATGGCTTCTTATCTTTTGCGAAAGGAGTTACACTATGAAAGTTACTTATCAAACCTGTTGTGGTGTCGATGTTCACAAATCTTTTCTTGTTGCCACAATCATCAAAACTACCGCCGGTATTGAACCTTCTTATCAAAAGAAGCGATTCTCTACCTTCAACAATTCTATTTTAGACTTTAAATCGTGGCTTCTTAAAAATGAATGCCATGATGTCTGTATGGAATCCACAGGTAAATACTGGGTTCCTGTCTTTAATCTTCTCGAAGATCAAATCAACGTTACCATTGCTAATCCCAAATGGGTTAAAGCTGTTAAGGGTAACAAGGACGATACCAAAGATTCTAAATGGATTGGAGACTTATTCCGACTGGGACTTGTGAAAAGCAGCTACATTCCTTGTAGGTTGATCCGTATTCTTAGAGAATACACAAGATATCGTTACAAGCTTGTTTCTTGCCGTTCAAGTGAAAAGAATAGATATCAGAATGCTCTTACTGTTTGTAATATCGCATTAGATTCTGTTGTATCCGATATCTTTGGGAAGTCATCCTCATCCATTATCGATTATCTGCTTGAACAATCAGGTACTACGATTAACCATGAAGAAATCTCTTCAAAACTTCTTAAGAGCCTCAAATCCAAAGAAGACGCTGTGATTGAATCTATCGAAGGATATCAGATGACTGATGCCCAGAAATATCGTATGCGCCTAATTCGCGCACATATGGATTATATCACAGCTGAAATCAATGATATAGATAAACAGATTGAATCTTTGATTTCTTCCGATCCTGATTATGATAAAGCTATTCGGTTACTAACTACCATTCCGGGTGTCAAACGTGATAGTGCAATTACTATCATCTCCGAAATTGGTATTGATATGTCTCAGTTTTGTAATTCTAAACGCTTATGTTGTTGGGCAGGTCTTACCCCCGGCAACAATGAATCTGCCGGTAAGAAGAAATCTGTCCGTATTACACGTGCCGGTGTCTACCTCAAACCTGCATTAGTACAGTGTGCTCATGCAGCCGTGAAATCTGACAAGTCTCCTTACTACAAAACGAAATATGAATCCCTTGTTAAACGCCGTGGCAAGAAAAGAGCTGTTATTGCCATTGCCCGTATGATTCTTATAGCCATCTACCGGATGCTGTCTACCGGAGAGGTATGGAATCCAAGCGATCTTTACAAAATCGATATGCCTGCACCTTTAGCTGAAAAACAGAAGGCTAAGGCTATCAAGCAAGCCAAAAAACTTTTACAAAAGGAAGGACTGCTTCCTCCTGATGAACCTTTAGCTTCTTGATCAATCTACTAAATCTATATCCTCAAATAAGTTGCCTACTTAAGACAGCTTATTTAAGTGCGCCGGTTTACGGCTTACCTCTACTTTCTTTCACACTAGTGCTTACCACAATGAGAACAATGATAACGCCTCTTTTTCAAAAATAAAAAACAGGATTTACCCTGCAAAGGAATATCTTTCATCTTTTGAATCCTATAGTCATGTACTTTAGAAGTCAATGCGTTGCAGTTAGGACATGAATGAGGCTTGATATCTGTCTGAATATAAAATGAGATTGCATGATCATTTATAGATTTTATATTGACTTTTGCTTCATCAATGCCTAAAATTTTAGCTAGGTCGTTCATATGAACACCTCCTCCAAGTGTAGTTGTGGTGAACTGGGGACTTGGAGGTTTTTTTATTTATAATAATAAAAAATGTTGAGATTAGCAATTGCCAACCCCAACATTAATTATAGAACCTTATTTGCGGTTTTCGTAATTTTTGCTTACCTTCTCCCAATCCAGAACTTCAAAGAAATTTTTTACATAATCCCCTCTTAAGTTCTTATATTTGAGATAGTAGGCATGTTCCCATACATCAATACCCAATATAGGAGTGTGCCTTCCATCTTCCATAAAGGGATTATTCTGGTTTGGAGCCTTTGTGGCATAGAGCTTCCCTTCTTTATCTGCAGAAAGGAAGGCCCAGCCGGAGCCAAACTGGCCCAAAGCCAGATTCTGCAAAGTCTCTATCAGCTTATCCAAGGAACCGAAGTCTCTCTTTATAGCCTCTTCCAAAGCCGGAGTAGGCTTTGTGTCCTTCGTCGGACCCATAACAGAAAAATACAGATTATGGTTATAATATCCACCACCATTATTCTGCAGAGCATTCCTTAAAGCTTCATCAGACACGGAAGACAGGGAGAAAAGAATTTCCTCTACAGACTTATTTGAAAGTCCTGCTTTCTCAACAGCTTCATTAAAATTCTTAGTATAAGTCGCATGATGCTTTTTACAATGAGTTTCCATGGTTAGGGTATCAATATGGGGCTCCAAAGAATCAAAATCATAGTCTAATTTTATTTGCTCAAACATAGAACTCTTCCTTGATTGGTACTATCCCATCCGGATGTTAAAATTATTCTTTATCCTTATTTATAATATTCTTAACACCGTCAACTGTTCCTTCTATAGCATCTTTAACATCTTCAACGACTTCTTTGACTTTTGCGGCTGCTTTTTCAGCTGCACCTTCTTTTTCTGTCTTTTTGTCACCGGTTAACTTGCCTACACCTTCTTTTACTGCACCCTTAGCCTGGTCGATTTTTTCTTCAATTGACATAATTATATCTCCTTTCATTGAAATTAATTTTTATTTCCAAATCATATCATTCGAGAAAAGCTAGCTCATTCCTTTTTCCCAAAGAAAAATGATACAACAGCAATAACAATTACTGCACCTAAGATAGAAGGAATTAATGCCATTCCTGCCATAGTCGGACCCCATTTGCCAAACAGCGCCTGTCCTACAGATGAACCTAATAAACCTGCAATGATATTAGCAATTATACCCATTGCTTCACCCTTTTTAGTAATTGCTCCTGCAATGAAACCTATTAAACCACCAACAATAAGTGACCAAATCATACTCTTACTCCTTTACATTAAATTTATATATTTGTCTAAAATTACTTCATTTGGCAGTTTTGTAGATAATTAATATATGTAGTATATTATACATCATATTTTTTAAAAATCAAACAATATTATTTGATGATGGTACTAAAGCCTAGTCATTTTATAACGATGAATAGTCATTAACAGAATCTAAATTGTATTTTATAGTCATAACGATTATAAAATGGATAACAAATTAATTATTTTCTTTATTTACAGCAATTATTGTAAGTTAATATAATAATCGTCCCTGACTAACAAAATAAATTCCGTGCAAGCAAACTTTACAAAATAAGGTATTATTCCATTTCTGCCAGTTCTTCCTGTGTCATTCCTCTTTTAAGCCTGTATCCTCTTATTTTCTGTCCTAATGTCTTTTCCATCTTTCTCTCCATTTCCGCCTAAAACGGAAACAGACGTAAAAAAAATACATTGGCTCTCACAAATTATTGTGAAAGCCAATGCATTTACTTTCTATCTAGAAATCATCAAGCTTTTATACTTTGCCATCTCTTCTTTTGCTTTTTTAAAGTCAGGCATACGCCACTCCCAGTTTGGACTTCCCACTGTTCCCGGAGTATTCATATGTCCTTCTTTTCCCAAGCCTAGGATATCGACCATTGGAATAATCGCATACTCTGCCTTTCTCTTCAACAGATAGCTCAAAAGTCGATCCTTCACACTTCCGTCCTTCATTCCCTGCTTCTTTAAGAAAATGCGAACCTTTCTTTTTGCAGCGGCATTTAATCCCTGATACCATTCCATCAAGGTGTCATTGTCATGAGTTCCTGTATAAAAGATGGTGTTTTCTTCATTCTTTGCAATGTCATGGGCATACTTTCCACTGGTTTCAATAGAAAATACAAGGATCTTCATTCCCTTTAAGTGATAATGATCCTTTAATTCCAAAACCTCCGGACGCAAATCGCCCAAATCTTCAGCCACCAAATTTACGCCTGGGATTTTCTCCTTTAGGGTATCCAACACCTCATATCCAGGAGCCTCAATCCATTCTCCTTCAATAGCTGTTGGGCAAGAAGCTGGAATCTTCCAGAAGGTATCAAACGCACGGAAATGGTCGATGCGGATAATGTCAAATAATTTTGCACTATATCCAATTCGATCAACCCAGAATTGATATTCCTTTTTCTTCATATAGTCCCAATCATAGATTGGATTTCCCCATCTTTGTCCTGTAGCACTGAAGTAATCTGGTGGAACGCCTGCAATAAACAGAGGTCTTGCATCGGTATCTAGCAAGAAGTTATCCTTTCCTGCCCAGACATCCACTGAGTCAAGTCCCACATAAAATGGAACATCTCCCATAACCTCAATTCCTGCGGCATTGGCCCTTTCCTTCACCTTCATCCATTGGCAGAAGAATACATATTGGAGAAAACAATGAAATTTTGCCTCCTCTTCTACTGTGGCTGGAAGAGATGTTCTCGTCTTTGGCCAATCCCTATCTTCCATCTTCCATTCATTCCAACAACTTCCTTCATTGGCCACCTTCAATGCACGAAATACTCCATAAGTGTAGACCCAATCCTGTGCCATAAACTGCTTGTAAGCATCATCATCCTGACCATTTTTACTCTTGAACTTCTCAAAGGCCTGTCTCAAATATGGCTCCTTAAATGCTCGCACAGCATCATAATCCACATATTTTGTATCCTCTCTAAAAGCTACAGGCTCTTTCTCAAGCAATCCCTCTTGATATAAAGTGTCCAAACTAATATAGAGTTCATCCCCTGCACATGAGGAATAAGGCTGATAAGGGGAATTTCCATATCCCACTGGATTTAGAGGCAAAATCTGCCAAATCTTTACACCATTTTCCCCCATCATCTCAATCCATTGATATGCGGCTTCTCCCAGCTCTCCCACTCCCGTGCGGGAAGGGAGTGCAGAGACTGGCATTAAAATTCCTGTCTTTTTCATTTTTTTCTCCTCATTAAAACTTATAAATGCCAGATATCCTCATTGTATTCTGCAATAGTTCTATCAGAAGAGAAGAAACCAGCTTTCGCAATATTTACTAGGGTTTTCTTTACCCACTTGTCCTGATCCTCATAGTCACTGAGCATTTGCTCTTTTACCTTGATATAATCCTTTACATCAAGCAATGCCATAAACCAATCCTTGTACACAATTTCCTTGTACAAGCGTACCAGATTTTCAGCATCTCCAATGCGCAACAATTCTTTGCCGACAATAAAGCTTACCAAATCTTCTACCATCGGATCATTTTTATAGATGTCTGCAGCACAATAAGTACCTGTCTCATAGAGCTTAATGACATCCTCAGATTTCTTTCCGAAGATATAGATGTTGTCATCGCCCACCAACTCGTGAATCTCTACATTAGCTCCATCCTCTGTTCCCAAAGTCAATGCTCCATTCAACATAAACTTCATATTTCCTGTACCTGAAGCCTCCTTCGATGCGAGAGAAATCTGCTCAGAAATATCGCAAGCTGGAATGAGCTTTTCTGCCTTTGTGACATTATAGTTTTCTACCATAACAATCTTCATATATGGGCTTACATCTGGGTCATTGTCAACTAACTGCTGTAAGCAGAGAATCAAATGGATAATATCTTTTGCAATGGTATAAGCTGGTGCAGCCTTCGCTCCAAAAATCATAGTGAGTGGACGCTTTGGAAGATTTCCCTTCTTGATTTCCTTATACTTGTAAATTGCATAAAGTGCATTCATCTGCTGTCTCTTATACTCATGGAGACGCTTAATCTGAATATCGAATACAGAATTCTCATCCACATCAATATTCTGTGTCTTCTTCAAGTACTTCTTCAACTCGATCTTTGCATCCTTCTTGATCTCTCTCAATCTCTGAAGAACCTTCTCGTCATTCTCATAGGCCAACAACTTCTCTAAGTTTGTCGCATCTTCCATAAATCCTGAGCCAATGAGTTCCTTCAAATAGTCAGCTAACTCATAGTTGCAGTGCAACAACCATCTGCGGAAGGTGATACCATTGGTCTTGTTGTTAAACTTCTCTGGATAGATATCATAGAAAGGCTTTAACTCGGAATCCTTCAAAATGTCTGTGTGAAGAGCGGCTACACCATTCACTGCATATCCATAATGAATATCAATATGAGCCATATGAACACGGTTCTCATTGTCAATAATATAGACTCTTTCGTCCTGGAACTTTGCTCTTACTCTTGCATCCAACTCACGGATAATTGGCATCAACTGAGGTACTACCTTCTCCAAGTAGTGAATTGGCCACTTCTCCAACGCCTCAGCCAAAATGGTGTGATTGGTGTATGCACAAGTCTTGCTCACAACATCAATTGCTGTGTCCATATCAAAGCCCTTTTGTTGTGTCAAAATGCGAATCAGCTCTGGGATCACCATGGTTGGGTGTGTATCATTGATCTGAATGCATACATGCTCATGAAGCTTATGTAAATCTACGCCTCTTTGCTCTGCTTCCTTGAGAATAAGCTGTGCACCATTGCTCACCATAAAATACTGCTGGTAAATTCTCAATAAATGTCCAGCCTCATCACTGTCATCTGGATAGAGGAATAATGTCAAGTTCTTGAAAATATCATACTTATTGAACTGAATACCCTCGCCAATGATTGACTCATCTACGGTGTCAAGGTCAAAAAGGTGCAATTTATTGCATTTGCTCTGGTGATATCCTGTAACATCAATATCGTACATTGTAGATTTCAAAGTGAAATCCTTAAATGGAACCTCAAAGCTTACATCTGTTCTTGTCAACCAGCTATTTTCTGTAATCCATGGATTCTTCTCTTCTCTTTGCTTGTTATCCACAAACTTTTGAAGGAATAATCCGTCGTGGTAATTTAAGCCCACACCATCTCCATTGAGCCCAAGAGTTGCGATAGAATCAAGGAAACAAGCAGCAAGACGACCCAATCCACCATTTCCAAGTGAAGGCTCCATCTCGACATCCTCGATGGCAGTTAAATCATGACCATTTTTTGCAAGAAGCTCTCTCACTTCATCAAACAGTCCAAGATTAATCAAATTGTTGGAGAGCAACTTTCCAATAAGGAACTCTGCTGAAATATAATACAGCTTTCTTTTTCCATCATTGTGCTCCATTCCCTGCATCTTCTCTTTTGTCATGTTCAAAAGTGCGATATAAATTTCTCTGTCTGAAGCCTCAGCAATTCCCTTGCCGAGCTTCTCCTTTAACAAATCCTCTACTGACATCTTTCTTAACATCTCCTTTTATTTTTTCTAAATTCTACGGATTAAGATTCCATCTTGACCAAGAGTCTCTCCGTCAAATTCATATGCAAAAAGCACCTCTCCTTCGCCTCTCACTTTGACAGTCTCATTTGAGGCATTGATGAGAACTTCCATCTTATTTCCATCCTCGTCAATCTTGATATATTCTACGCATCGCTCATTTTCATAGCTGTGTGGAAAATGAAAATGCGGACTTCTGCAGGTCTTTTCCTTTCTTCTGAGCATAATCAAGCTGCGCATCGTGGCAATCTTTTTCTGATTTTCTTGACTATCAATCTCACTCCACGGCATACACCTTCTACAATCTGGATCATGTGCCCCTTCCATTGCAATCTCTGTGCCATAGTAGATGCACGGACTTCCTGGAAGTGTAAAGAGAATGGCCAATTGCTGATAAAACTTATCCAGATTATGGAAGCGATTCATCAACCGCTCTGTGTCGTGAGAATCCAACAAATTGAAAAGTACATTGTTATTTTGCTGCATATACATAGTATAGCAGCGATTGACCATATATTCAAATTCATCCTTTTTCATTGTTTTGTCAATAAAAAAGTCATGGATGCCACTGAGCAAAGGATAATTCATTACCGAATCATATTCATCTCCCTGTAGCCACTGACTTGCATCATGCCAGATCTCCCCAAGCAAATAAATATCGGGCTTTATTGCCTTTAAATGCGTCCTGATTCGCTTTAAAAATCGATGAGATACTTCATTTCCCACATCAAATCGAATGCCATCAATACCAAATTCCTTGATCCAATCCTCACAGACCTTACAAAAATATTCAATAACTTCATCGTTATTGGTATTTAGCTTAGGCATACCATCTGTAAATGCAAAAGAATAAAAGCGTCGATCCCTAGTATCTGCTCTCTTTCCAATTTCATCCCAATTTTCAACCATAAACCAATCTGCATAGCGAGAATCTTTTCCATGCTCTAGAACATCGAGCCAAGGGGCAAATTTTCTTCCACAATGGTTAAACACCGCATCCACCATAATATGGATTCCTCTTTCATGAGCTTCCCTGCAAAGTGATTTCATTATATCACTATTTCCAAAAGCTGGGTCGATTTTTGTATAATCGGTTGTGTCATACTTGTGATTCGAAGAGGCCTCCATAATTGGATTTAAATAAATTCCCGTAATTCCTAACTCCTGTAAATAGCCCAATTTTTGGCGAATGCCCTCTAAATTTCCCCCAAATTTTTCATGATTTGTCACACTTCCGTGATCTCTCCACGGTGTGATGTCATCACCATTTTTTTCTGGTGTTCCATTACAAAATCTGTCTGGAAAAATTTGATACCAGATTGTATCATTTACCCATGTAGGTGTGCGGTTGATGTCTGCTGGGTTCATCCATGGTACAATAAAGCACTGTAACATTCGACCGTCCATATGAAATTGTTCTTTGGTCAAAAAACCATCTTCAAAATAGTACCAAACCTGATCCTTTGTATGCAATTCAAAAAAATACTTGCATCTCTTATAAAATGGAAAAAGTGTAGTTGTCCACCAAATCTGATGTGACAGACGCTTTTTATGAACAATTTCTTCTCTCTTTCCAGTCCATTTTTCCTTTCCCCCAAGAATTCCAGCCTCAAAAGGGTCTCCATAGTGAATAAAAACTTTTTCTACATCATATCCTGTTTTGAGGTTTACAATCAATCTGTCTTCATCCAGGGGGTAACTCATCTGTTCTGATGTTCTATGATACACACTGGCAAATTCCATCTGATTTTCTCCCTACTCTACTTTCGTCCAAGTATGACTACACTCTGTGCACTAACTTCTACCTGTCCATCTACATGAATCTCTTTTTCAAAGCACCAACTGTCATTTCCATCACACAAAAGTTCCCAATTTCCATCTAAGTCACACAAGAAAGCTTTCTTTGATGCATTGTAAATCACCTTTACCTGAGACCACAAGCAACCCTCATCATTGTTCACCGTAAAACCGACAATCTGCTTTTCTTTCCAGATATCCGTGATCTTTTTATCGCTATCCTCAGATTTATCACAAAGTCCAGAAATCTTTTTTCTCAGTGCAATCAATCCCTGATAGTAATGAACCAATTCGTGGTTTTGCCATGCCTGTTCCCATTTTAGGCAATTCAATGAAATTGGAGCATTAAATGTATTATCTAGTCCATCTTTTGTTCTAGCAAACTCTTCTCCTGACAAAAAGAACAATGTTCCCTGGCAGGTCATATAGACTGCAGCGGCCATCTTATTGAGTCGCATACATTCCTCTTCTGGGACAGTCTCCTTTAACTTATCCCACAAAGTATGATTGTCATGTGCCGATACATAGGTGACAATCTGGGAAGGAGCCTTTACATTTTTCCATCCCCTTGCCTGATATGGATTTGCACACCATGCCATCACACTGGCCAACATCTCATCTTCTTTTTTCTGTGCCCCATTGATAAAACCTGCCTTTTTTGGTTTGAGTGCAGATCCCTTAATACCATCACGAGTACTGTCACAAAAAGCACCGACATTTTCATCTAAAAGTCCGATATTATTCTTTTTCGCTAACTTTTTTCTTCCTTCTACTGCTGTCTTTGTCGCTGCCCACGGCTCACCATAAATAATCTTTTTTCCCTTGCCATATTGAAGATCGAATTCTTTTCTGATTCGATTCATCAAATCTACATCCAACAGTCCCATCAAGTCAAAGCGGAAACCATCAATATGATATTCCTTGGCCCAATAAAGCACCGAGTCCAGAATATATTTTCCGCACATTGCTCTCTCACTGGCCACATCATTTCCGCAAGCTGAACCATTAGAAATCGTTCCATCTGGAAATACTCGGTAAAAATACCAAGGCAATGTCTTCTGAAGCCATGAATCCAGCGAATATGTGTGATTGTAGACCACATCCATAATGACACCAAATCCTGCTTCATGGATCGACTGGATCATCTCCTTCATCTCCTTGATGCGAACCTCACCATGTTTTGCATCGGTCGCATAGGATCCCTCTGGCACATTGTAATTGACTGGATCATATCCCCAGTTAAATTCCGTGTCATCTCCATCTTCATCCACTGACCCATAGTCATACATTGGCATAATCTGAATATGGGTTACCCCCAGCTCTTTCAGATAATCAAGACCTGTTGGATGAATCCCGTCATTATTTAATGTTGTATGCTTACAAGTAAATGCCTTGTACTTTCCGCGATATTCCTCAGGAAAACCACCCGACTTATCCCAAGAAAATTCTTTTACATGAAGCTCATAGACGATTCTTTCTTCACCTTCTTCAGGTGATTGTTCCTTTTCCCATCCCTCAGGGTCGGTCTTTTTTAAATTTACTGCCATACTGCGCAGTCCATTCACTCCACACGCCTTTGCATAGGGATCTGCTGTCAGGACTTTCTCACCATCTCTGGAAATTAAATAGTCATAGTATACCCCGTGAAGTTCTTCATCTGTCTCCCAGCTCCATACTCCCTTTTCTTTTGCTTCCATTGGAATCTGTCGATAAGCTTTTTCGCCATTTCCTGCATGATACAAATTTAAGATGACACCTTCCGCCTCTGGTGACCACAGACGGAAGGTTGTTTTATCCTCATTACATTCTACCCCAAGATCATTCCCATCATAAACAAAATTTTTAAGGAATGCCCTTGAAGAATAATACTTCTTTAGTTCTACTCTATCTCTCATTCTTTATCCCTTAACTGCACCTGATACGCCATTGACATAATACTTCTGCATACATAAGAATAAGATCGCAATTGGAATAGAAATCAACACTGCACCTGCTGCGAAGCTGGTGTACCAACTATCAATATATTCCTTCTCCAGCATTTTCCAAAGTCCAATAGCAATCGTATACTGGTCAGAATTTGCTCTACAAATAACCTTTGCAAAGATGAAGTCAAGCCATGGAGCCATAAATGATGTTAAAACTGTATAGACAATGATTGGTTTACTCAATGGCAATGTGATTTTTGAGAAAATCTGCCATCTCGTACATCCATCCAAAAGTGCAGCCTCATCAATCGCTGTTGGAATGGTGTCAAAAAATCCCTTTGCAATCTGAAAGCCAAGTCCTGCACCTCCAGAGTAACACAAGATCAATGCCAACTTAATGAGACTTCCCTGAGTAAGTCCCATCGCTTTCAAAATAAAGTACACTGCGATCATGGACATAAATCCTGGGAACAATCCAAGAACCATGGCCATGTTCATATAAGGCTTTCTCAACTTAAACTTCAATCTAGACAAGCAGTAAGACACTGCAAGTACATAGAATGCAGACAAAATACAAGAACAAATGGCAATAAACAAGGTGTTCATAAACATTTGTGGAAAGTTCAAAATTGATGTATCAGAAAATAACTTTGCATAATTACTAAGTGTAAACGCTTTTGGGAAGAAGGTTGATACATAAGAGCCTTTTTCCGCACGGAAACTTGTAAGGATTACCCAAAAGATAGGGAAAAGCCAAATGACAGCCAACACCGCAAGCACAATATGCACAATGGTATTGTCGATCATCCTCTTCTGCTTTGCAGATTGTAATTTCTTTCCTGCCATGATTTAGAAGCCTCCTTCTTCTTTGTAAGATTTACTATTTCTATAGGTCAAGAGTGCACCGATAGCCAAAATAATAAAGGTCATAATTCCAATAACTGCACCGATATTGTAGTATTGCTTGTCGATTGTCAACTTATAGAGCCATGTAACCAAAAGATCGGTCTTACCTGCTGTTGAAGAAAGATCGGTAACAGGATCTCCTCCTGACAAAAGATAAATAACATTGAAGTTATTGATATTTCCTGTAAAAGTTACAATCAAATATGGTGTTGTCACATAGAGCATATATGGCAATGTAATCTTTGTAAAGATCTGCAATGCATTCGCTCCATCCATTCTTGCCGCCTCATACAAATCTTCTGGGATATTCTGAAGAACACCTGTAAGCTGAAGCAAGGTATATGGCACACCAACCCAGATGTTGATGATGATTACAGTAACTCTTGCCCATGTTGGATTTGTAAAAAATGGAAGGCTTGCATCTTTTGCAATCAATCCCAAATTTCTCAAAAGCACATTAATGGCTCCCTCTGGCTGTAACATTGTACGCATAATCAAAAGAGAGACAAACATTGGCACTGCACAAGAAAGTACAAAACAAAATCTCCAAAATGCTTTTGCTTTTGTTCCCTTTCTGTTGATCAAAAGGGATAAAATCATTCCAAAAATATAGTTACTAAATGTTGCAAAGAACGCCCAAATTACAGTCCAAGCAAGCACTGACCAGAAGGTACTTCCTAAGATACTTCCTGAATCAAACAATGTCTTGAAGTTGTCAAGTCCTACCCAGTTAAAGAGCATTAAATGATTGTCAATACGGCTGTAATTCGTAAAGGCCATACAGATCATAAATACAAGTGGAAGGATAGTAAATACAAAGACAAATGCTGTTGGTGGTGTCATAAACAGGCGATACAAATTCTCATGAAGAAGAGACTTCAAATCTTCTCCAAAGTTATTGACATGTCTTCCTTCCTTGTGAAGACGCTCAGCCTTATAGGCACTCTTTAAAGCTCCTCTCCAAGCAAAGAACATCAAAACAGTAATTAATATTGCCGTCACACCATAGAGCAAAATCAGAACGGACTGATCGCCCTTTGTGTAGAGATAAATCTGCTTAGCTTGATCCCAAACTTCTTGTTGTTCTACAGATCCCAATGTGCGAAGGTTACCAATAAACCCAATTCCATTGACCACCATAAAGACAATGTAAGCGATTTCAATGGCCAAATATAAAAGTCCCTTGATTACCTGCCCATGCACAATATTTCCCAATCCCATTAGAATCATGGAAAGTTTTGTCTCTAATCCGCCCTCTTTTATCGCATTTTTACATGTATATGGCGTTGGAAATTCATTAACTCTTTTCTTAAATAAACTCATTCCATTTACCCCTTACTTGATTCCATTACTATTCATTGCTGCATTCATTGCTTCTACTTGCTCTTTTGCATTTTCATGTGTCACACTCTTGTTGCGGATTCCTTTTCCCATATTCTCAACTGGTGTCCAACAATTGCTCATTGCCGATACAAATGGCTGAAGAACAGAGGTATTATTAAAGGTATTATTCTGTGCCTGAACAAGTTCATCTGATGCAACTTCCTTGTCCTTTAGAAGTTCAGTATTACATGGAATAACATTTCTCATCTCATAATGTGCCTTCTGAGCATCTAGTCCACCCAGATACACCGCAAGCTCAACTGCCTGCTCCATATATTGGCTGTGTGCATTGACTCCGATAGCCTTTGAACCTGCATAGGAAAGCATTTGCTTATCCTGTCCATTCACTGTAAATGTCGGTGGAGTCGTAACACCCATATTGTCACCCAATGCTTCCTTGATTGCCTTTGCATCCCAAGAACCCGTAAACATTGCATTCACACTGCCATCACGAAGACCTGCAAGTGCAGAACCATCGGCATCAATTTTAAAATTCGGATTGTCTGCAAGATCAATCACATAATTGGTGACATCCACTGCCTTTTGACCACTAAAGTCAACACCCTTTGACTCATCTGTTCCATCTCCGAACAAGGTACATCCATTTCCAAGATAGAATGCTGGAAGATACCATGAGTTGACTAATGGGAAAGACACCTTTCCTTTTTTCAGCATATGATCCAAGTTTTTCACATCATCTGCAGAAAATACAGACTTATCATAGAACATATACCAAGTATTGGTTGTAAACGGAACGCCATAGAGCTCCCCATTCACTGTAAGGGAATCCAAAAGTCCCTTTGCATTACTTGACTCAATCTCCTCTTTGTACTTTCCACCAAACTTTGCCACAGCCTTTGCATCAATAAGATTGGTTATACGGTCATTTGCGTACATAAACACATCCGCACTTGCCTCTGGATCCTGTGCCACCTGGTCTGCCGCTGTTGCCTCATCGGCAACACCATAGACAAAAGTAATATCCCACTCTGGATGATCCTTTGCAAAATTACTACACATTGTCTGCAACCATTGACCACTGTCTTTTGATTGATCCTCTGATGGCGACCATACCATTAGTCTGACCTTCTCCGATCCTTTCGCCACCTTACTACTTCCACATCCAGTAAGCCCTACCGCTAGGCTTGCCGTCATGATTCCTGCTAGAAACACTGCCAGACCTCTTCTCATTCTCTTTCTTCCTCCCGCCTTAAATTTTCGCATTGTTTCGTTATGTTTAATATATATCTTTTTTATTTTTTCGTCAATCTATTTTCAATCTCTCCCGATGTCTTCGTTAAATTTACATAATTTACTATCTTTATATTTGTGCAATATCCCTTTGGTCTATTTTTTTATAAAACTTTACTAAATTTTTTTTATTTTATATAATAAAAAGAAACTGATTTTTGTAGCACTGTACTAGAATTGTTTAAATACAACAATTCTCTTATTGATTATGAAAGGATATAAAATTATGACGACTATCCAGGATATTGCTGATAAAATAGGAGTCTCCAAGAGCACTGTATCAAAAGCACTAAATAATGCACCCGATATTAGTGAAACGGTAAGAAAACAAGTTTTAGAAACTGCTGTTGCCTTAGACTATACGAAATTACGCCGTTATAAAAATCCCGTACAAAAGATCTGTATATTAATAGAAAAAGAAAATATGCAATATGAAGAACCGCATGATTTTGCCTATGATATCATTATGGGATTTCGCCAGATGGCGGAGCCTGCTGGCTTTGAAGTTGAGATTATACCGATAGACATTCAAACACAGCGAAACCAACACTATGATATTTTTATGCTTGGGCATAATTATGTCGGTGCTTTTGTCATTGGCTTTTCACTCAATGACCCATGGATCAAGGACTTTGAGACTAGTCGTACACCTACAGTACTCTTTGACAACTATATTGTTGGCAATCCATCGACAGCCTATGTCGGAATTGACAATGATGAGGGGATGATATTGGCTGTCTCCTATCTTATCCGACTCGGCCACCGAAAGATTGCCTACTTAAGTAGCTCCCTTGGATCGAGGGTCTTACAAATACGGCACGCTTCCTTTTTCCGTGCCATGCACCAACATGGAATTAAGACTTCCTCTGCCAATGCAGGATGCTCATATCATTTGTCTGAATGCATTGAAAAGCATCTACCCAGATTTTTAAAAAGTGGAATGACGGCTATTATTTGTAGCCAAGATACTATAGCCAGTGCTGCCATCACCCAGTGCCAACAACTGGGATATCAAGTACCTAATGATATTAGTATTGTTGGATTTGATGATCTCCCGCTGGCGGCTCATCTATCCCCACCGCTCACAACCATTCAACAAGATCGGTCTGAACTTGGAAAAAGCGGCTTCTTTGCACTTTCGAGTTTACTCAATCACATACCAATTAGTACATTTTTACTGCGTGCACATCTGATCGAGCGAGCATCTGTGTGTGAACTGACAGTCAAATAAACTGATTTACTCAATTTTATAGAATAGATTTAAACTCTGTGCACAAAAGGACCGCAAATAATCAATGATGAAAAAGCCAACCACCGACAAGTCAGATGGTTGGCTCTTTTCTTACACTTACTTTTTTACGGTTTTTTCCTCTCCTCCCCAAATCTCCACACAAAATCCCTTGTGACCACACTTAGTGCAAGTCAACTTGCGAGTCGTTGGTGTATGCCTTGCTAAAATCAGCTCTTTTACAGATGGCCGAAATGTTTGATGACATTCTGGACAAATGTATTGTACATTACTAAAATAATGGATAATCATGATGCTTCCCCACCCAACTGCAATAAGTAAACAAAGGGCAAATGGCCACCATACCCCCTTGACAATCCAAAAAATAATACAAGTCCACTGCATGATACCCATCGGCAATGCTGTTAAAAATACCATTTGACGAAGTTTTTTTAATTTTTTCTTGTCTTTCATCTTTATGGTCATGTCACTGATGGATTCGAGAGAGCACTGATCTTTACTGGCAAGCTCATTTTTTAGTTCCCGAAGTTTTGCCAATTTTTCCTTCTTCTTTCCAATCTCATCAGAAAGCAATTTGTCTTGCTGTTCAATGAGAAGAGAGAGTAGCTTTTCAGGATGCTCTTCTTGTAGTATTTGAGAGATTGCCTCAATCGACAAATCCAATTCTCTCAAAAAACATATCATTTTCATCCTCTTCAATTCACTGTCTGAGTAAACTCGTCGTCCCCCTTCAGAAAGCTCACTTGGAATTAGGATTCCCCTTTGATCATAATATTGAACTGTTCGGACTGTAACACCACAGAGCTTTGCCAACTCTCCCGTTGTGTATTTTGACATGACTTTCACCTCCTTACGCCATAGATTCTACAACATAACCTAGCGTAACAAACAAGACCTCACGCAGGGGATTTTTTACTGAAATGATTGACTTTTGAAAATGGGCATCGTTTCCCAATACATTGATTATTTTGTGCTGAATATTTACATACAACTTCTGGCTTCTCTATCGTAATGTTAAAATTCTCCTTAACAAAATCAATGGCAGTAAAAATAGAGAGGAAGGAATCTCTCTTACAGCAACGTGGTCCTCCAATCTTTCCGATTTCTTCCAACGATTTTGCTGTCATTTTATGCGAAAGTGCAAAAGGTTCATTAGACATAGGTGTAGACTGTGAGATAATAGAAATAAACATTCCTGTACTAATTCCTGCACCACAAGCCCCCCAAAATCCACAACTCCCCCCTGGAACGCTCTTACCACGATTCATCATCTCTATCAGCGTGCTGTGGAGATCAATCTTTCCACCAGCATTTTTGTATGCAGTAAGCAATGCTGCTCCAACCATAACATGATGTTCTGGACCATGCATATGGCAAAATGGCAGTGCCATCATCTCTTCAATAATCGCTATTGGATTCTTGGAAGTTTCTTTCCTACATAAATCAATAATTGCTGCAAGTCCTTGTGTGTGGCAATCATTACACACATAGTGACCATTTATACATCTTGTCTTAGTATTTTCTTTTTTGTGACAAATCTCACACTCCATCAAAATATCAGCATTTAGATACTCAAGCGGAGCCTTACAAATTAAACATTCTTCTTTTGCCATTTATTCTCCTCCCACACTTTTCATCCTCTATTTCAATTTGTTCCTCTAAGAAATGATCATATTCTGTTGAATCCTTGACGATACGCTCACAATGTCCATAGCCTTTCCACTGTACTAAATGTGCATAAGGCAAGAATTGGGGAAGAAATTTTTTCGCTCCTTTTAAGTCAAATTCTCTATCCCCATAGCAAAAAATACAAATTTTCTGTTCTTCTTGACTTAACTTTGGAATCTGTACATGGGCACAATCATAAATCATATTTTTTATGCTCTCCTCATCCATATGTATAAATGTGTCTGTCATCTTCTCTGAAGCTTTTTCTCCAAACATTTTTTTCATTTTCGCAATAGATAAAGCCCGATTTTTTCTTGCCATTCTATGCTTAGACAACATGATCTTTTTTAAAAAAAATTCCATGATAAAAGAATTTTTCCAAAGTGGTGCTCCCTCAAAAATACATTTTTGAAAGTTAACTTCTTTATATTCTATAAGATACAATAAAACTACAGCTCCCAAAGATGCCGCATAAGCCAGATTGATTTTTTGTACGCCTTTATCTTTCAATATTTGTCGTACTTTCTTGGCTTCTTCTCTCGCAGAATGATAGCTTTCTTGGCTTTCTCCATGAGAAGACAAATCGGGAATTAAAAGCCGATATTGTCCTTTTAATCCCTCTACAATACATTGTCTCATCCCTTCTGCCGAAGACAGCATCGGATGAATCAGTAAGATAATTGTTTTATTTTCAGGATTGATGTCTAAACAATGCATAAAAATCTCCATTCCGCGGGCAAGCCGCGGCACAAATAGTAATGAAAGTGTTTTACATCTCAACTCTGTGATTTAAAATATATAACAAGAAGCTATACTACAAAGCACGGGAGGTAAAGTTGTAAAAACTTTCTCTGTTTTAGACAGCATAAAAATCAGTGTAAGTTCTGTCTTTTCAAGCACAAATAAGTGGTATCATGAATCCGTACACTAAGAATTGTTAAAGCTCTTTGTTTTATTGTGTGGCAGTTCAGTCAATGGCTTCTTATCTTTTGCGAAAGGAGTTACACTATGAAAGTTACTTATCAAACCTGTTGTGGTGTCGATGTTCACAAATCTTTTCTTGTTGCCACAATCATCAAAACTACCGCCGGTATTGAACCTTCTTATCAAAAGAAGCGATTCTCTACCTTCAACAATTCTATTTTAGACTTTAAATCGTGGCTTCTTAAAAATGAATGCCATGATGTCTGTATGGAATCCACAGGTAAATACTGGGTTCCTGTCTTTAATCTTCTCGAAGATCAAATCAACGTTACCATTGCTAATCCCAAATGGGTTAAAGCTGTTAAGGGTAACAAGGACGATACCAAAGATTCTAAATGGATTGGAGACTTATTCCGACTGGGACTTGTGAAAAGCAGCTACATTCCTTGTAGGTTGATCCGTATTCTTAGAGAATACACAAGATATCGTTACAAGCTTGTTTCTTGCCGTTCAAGTGAAAAGAATAGATATCAGAATGCTCTTACTGTTTGTAATATCGCATTAGATTCTGTTGTATCCGATATCTTTGGGAAGTCATCCTCATCCATTATCGATTATCTGCTTGAACAATCAGGTACTACGATTAACCATGAAGAAATCTCTTCAAAACTTCTTAAGAGCCTCAAATCCAAAGAAGACGCTGTGATTGAATCTATCGAAGGATATCAGATGACTGATGCCCAGAAATATCGTATGCGCCTAATTCGCGCACATATGGATTATATCACAGCTGAAATCAATGATATAGATAAACAGATTGAATCTTTGATTTCTTCCGATCCTGATTATGATAAAGCTATTCGGTTACTAACTACCATTCCGGGTGTCAAACGTGATAGTGCAATTACTATCATCTCCGAAATTGGTATTGATATGTCTCAGTTTTGTAATTCTAAACGCTTATGTTGTTGGGCAGGTCTTACCCCCGGCAACAATGAATCTGCCGGTAAGAAGAAATCTGTCCGTATTACACGTGCCGGTGTCTACCTCAAACCTGCATTAGTACAGTGTGCTCATGCAGCCGTGAAATCTGACAAGTCTCCTTACTACAAAACGAAATATGAATCCCTTGTTAAACGCCGTGGCAAGAAAAGAGCTGTTATTGCCATTGCCCGTATGATTCTTATAGCCATCTACCGGATGCTGTCTACCGGAGAGGTATGGAATCCAAGCGATCTTTACAAAATCGATATGCCTGCACCTTTAGCTGAAAAACAGAAGGCTAAGGCTATCAAGCAAGCCAAAAAACTTTTACAAAAGGAAGGACTGCTTCCTCCTGATGAACCTTTAGCTTCTTGATCAATCTACTAAATCTATATCCTCAAATAAGTTGCCTACTTAAGACAGCTTATTTAAGTGCGCCGGTTTACGGCTTACCTCTACTTTCTTTCACACTATCTACCTCTTTTCTTTTCAGTTCCTTTCCAACTTCAGCTAAACCCATCTCTTTTTGACCTTTAATGGTATAATCAAAATAAAACTGAAGGAGGAATACGATGCACGAATTAACAACACTAATCAAAAAAGATATGGTTTTGGCACTGGGTGTCACAGAACCAGGGGCCATTGCCTTCTGTGTCGCAAAGGCAAAATCTTATGGGAAGGGCGAGCTCCTCCATCTAAATGTTGCCATGAACAGTGGGATGTATAAAAATGCCTTTACCTGTGGCATCCCAAATTCCACCGAGGTCGGCAATGTTTTCGCAGCTGCCTTAGGATATGTTGCTGGTAATCCCGATAAGGGCTTAGAATCCCTTGCCGACATCACTCCCTCTGATAATATCACTGCGCAAAAACTTATTGATGAAGAGAAAATCACTGTAGAACTAAGTGGCATCACCAGCCGTATCTTTATGGAAGTAACATTAAAGACGACCGAAAGCAAAGTCATTCTTACTATTCGTGACAAGCACACAAATATCACAAAGATCGTAGTAAACGGAGAGACCATCCTTGAGAAAAAGGACGAGTATGCAACGGATGGCACAGAAACCACAGCAAAAGACACAGCAAAAGTTCATTCCTTACATCAATATACTCTTGCTGAGATCTTAGACTATGTAAACACTGTTCCGCTAGAAGAAATCACATTTGTAGGAGATGCCTATAAGGTCAACTTAGAACTATTTGAAGAGGCCATCAGCAACCCTCGCACGAGCTTTTCAAGACAATTGCTAGCCATGAACGACGGCAAAGTCATATCCAAAGACGAGCAAATGACCGCATCCTTACTCTGCAACGCAGCAATCGAAGCTCGTGTCATTGGTCTTGACAAACCTGCCATGAGTATTACTGGCTCTGGAGCCCACGGCATCATTGCCACCATGCCACTCTATGGCGTTTTCAAGGTCAATGATTTAAGTGAAGAAATTCTCTATCGGGCAACGATGTTGAGCTATCTGATCTGCACCTACATCAAAGAATATTCTGGACGGCTTTCCGCATTCTGCGGATGTGCCATCGCTGCAGGTTCTGGCATGGCCTGTGGCTTAGTCTATCTAAAGGGCGGAACGATAAAACAAATGGAGTATACCCTCAACAACATGGCTTCCTCCATCACGGGCATGATCTGTGACGGTGGCAACCAGGGCTGCACAATGAAAGGCATAGCCGCCTGTGATGCAGCCTTTAGATCTGTGGAATTTGCCATGAAGGGCATCCACATTGACAAAGTACATGGCATCAACGGAAAGACACCCGAAGACACCATGCGCAATATGGGGCTCATTGCCTCTCCAGGTATGGTTGGAACAGAAAAAACTATTCTAGAAATTTTTAAAGATAAGTTAAAATAATCTCATCCTCTGCTGAGGCAGGTACTATTTTTTCTCACTTGCCTCAGTCCATATCATTATGGTTTAGTGAATCTTATCACATGATTTTGAATGATACTACCATCCCTATTTTTACATCTCTTCAATCGCTGCTATTCTATGCAAAGTCACCTTAGCCAGTTTTTTTGCTCTCACAAAATTTTCCTCGCGAAGTATCAGTAACACATAACTGTCACTCTCCATATCCATTTCAGACAAAACATAACCATCCCACTGTGCATTGATCGCCTTCCCCCATCTTGGGATGTCTTCTTTGTCACTCAGTATTTTCTCATCTACATCAAGATTTAATTTGGCACTTAATTTATTTACAGCAGAAATAAACTCATCTTTTCTTTCTTTCCAATCAAGCTCTATCGCCTTTTCTTTCCTCAATAATTCCTCACAAAGTTCTTCCCATACATGATCCATGTCTTCCATGCTTTCATGCTTGTGCTTTTTTAGGAATTTTTGCGTTGTTTTGGAATCTGCAAGCAGAATCTTCGACAATTCCTCAAAAGCAGATTTTACAATTTCATTATCATTTCCTATAACTTCAGTATAGGTCTTTTCATCGGGAAGAACTTCCTTTCTCACAAATGCTCTCATTATCTTTAGTACATCGCCATAGCTTAAATCAGAAATAACATATTTTTTGCCCTTTATTGTCAAATATAAATCTACACGATCTTTACTTTTCCCGACGATGGCTTTCATCGATGTACATCCCTTTACTGCATAGGAAGGGATTAGCTCTGTATAAGTGATATATCCATCATGCATTGCTTTTAGCGAATTGTCAATTCCGACAATATGAAATCCATTTCTATCGTATATGGGGCTTTTCATATGCCATTCTTTATATGTGGCAAAGATCGTTTTTTGTATCCAATTGCATATGCTCATGAGCGTCTCCAACCTCCTTACAAAGTCAAAAAACGCCGTGCGAATCACAATTCATCCCCCCAACTATGTAGGTGGGATAAACTGCTCACAGCGTTTTAAAGAGCTTAGATATAAGTATTAGAAAATTTTTCCCAACGAATTTTCCCTAATCCCTAAACTTCTAAAGAAATAAATATCATTAATGGGTTATCCCCCAGATCTCAAAGAATCAAGTAAACATACTCTATTTATTTTACACAGTATGCTTTATTTTAATCACATACTTTTCTTTTAACTTTGAGCATCTGTTCTGTGCAAGGATTCCATCATGCTGCAATCTTCCGACTACAATTCCCGGATGAATTCCTATTGTTTTGGCAAATTCAACTATTTCGTCATCAGAAGTATATCTAGATGGAGCAAATCTTTTATAATCCGCAGATGAAATCAAATAGTTCGTTGCAAACTTATCTGCTTCTATTTCAAGATAGTTATCAATATCTATCATTTCTTCAACTGTACTACTAATAAATACCATTTTAATTTTCTGCTGAAGCACATGTTTGATTTCATGGAATAATGAAAACCAAAACTTGTCTGCATCCAATCCTCGATTATTCATTGCAAGCACCACTCTATCCTCTGTTACCCACTTAACAGCTCCATTCACTCCTGAATTTTTTAAATGCGGTAATAAAATAAATGCGATACCACATTCAGAAAAGATTTCATTCATTCTTGGCAAGAATACTTTCGGTTCCTTAACCGTCATACCTCTAAGCTCTGGCAAATACCCTTTTAACTTTTCTGCATTATAAGGCTTAGTCTCAATATTTTTTGAGAGATTCATCGCTGTTTGAATCCACGCTCTGGAATTAATAATTTGCCTCTCTCTATTGCAAGATGAACTTGATCTAAAATTCACCAAAAAATCCGGTTTCAACATGATTCTTAAATCTGCAACCTTTAAAAACTTACATAGGTTTGCCACTTTACCTTTTATACTTCTTGTCATTGGTAAACCAATTACATCAACAAAATATTTATAGTCTATCTCTTTCACAAGTTCTGCCTGTGCATCAAAATCCTTACTCTGTTGTATCTCAATCAGCTTTTGATCATAAGTATTCTGTAAATTCTGCCAAACATCTACACTTGTTCCAAGCATTACAGAAAGCTTTTTAGCTAAGTCGTTGGATATATTAGCCTGCCCATTAATTAATTGGCTTAATGTCTTTGCTGTTGTTCCCATTCTTGTGGCAAACTCAGCCTGACTAATATTCATATCTTCAATAATATCTGCAATATAATATCCAGGGTGAAATGCCACTATATCTTTGTATTTATTTACATTACTCATAATGGTTCGACACCTCCGTTACCTTCACAATTTTAATTGTTTTACATCGAGCTAAAATGTCTCCTTCTGTTATCTCTTTTCCATCGTTATCACAGGGAATCATTGTAACTCTATATCCTGTATTACCTAATCGTATGCTCCATTCATCTTTTCTATCACCTTTTAAATGTTCAAAGTGAAATGGAGGGTAATTAGCAATATCCAATAAAGACTCTGCATTAAATATAAAGTTTTCTGCAGATTCAAGTTTCTTTTTTACTTGCTCAGGATAGCGCCATTTTTTCTTGTACTCAGAACAAAACTGCTTCTTTGCAGTTTCACTCTTATACAGTATCTTCATTCCCAAACTTAATCATTTGTCTCCTTTATTTTCGTTACTATTTTGGTAACAAAAATTATATCGCAATTTAAATTCAAAGTAAATATTTTCTATGTAAATACTTTAAAAAACTTGGTATTCTATAAAGAATCCGTGAACCTAAAAAAGTCCTACAAACAAGTAAAAAATAAAACTTAAATGTAGGACTATTCTATTGAACTTGGTTGAACCTTTACGCTGTCAATCTTAGATATATTATTCTACATCGATCTGGCAACTTCTTAGAGTTTCAAGTGCAGCATTATGTTTTTCTATAGTCACACCTGCACAGCAAGCAGCATCTACACTTATCCTTGTCTCAGGCAAAAATGCCTTCAACAGCAAAGCATTGGAAACCACACATATATCTGTACAAAGTCCGACTAACTCTATTTCTATCTCTTCTTTTTTGGCTATCTCTGCAATCTTATTAGCCAGATCTACGCTTCCAAAGGTAGGCTTTTTAAAGATATTCTTAGGATCGATAAGTGGAGCTATTTTTTCATTCAGCTCCCAACCTACCGTATTTTCTATACAATGTGATACTGGAAGATTTTTGCCTTCCTGTGTATTAAGATAATTTTCCTTATGTGTGTCCATCGTTGCAAATCTATCTTTTTTATCGTACCCTAAGATTTTTGTCTTAACCGCTTCGACAATACCCACGGCCTCCTTAGTACCAAGACTCCCGTCGATAAAATCATTTTGCATATCTATAACAATCAGTATCTTTCTCATCATGCAACCTCACAAAAAATATTATAGTGATATTCTCTTTTACTCTGTACTGAGAACTTCTATTACTACGCAGCAGCATTCTCATTAATGCGATCAATAATACTTTTG
Source organism: Lachnospiraceae bacterium oral taxon 096 (assembly GCA_018141845.1). Classification (NCBI taxonomy): domain Bacteria; kingdom Bacillati; phylum Bacillota; class Clostridia; order Lachnospirales; family Lachnospiraceae; species Lachnospiraceae bacterium oral taxon 096. The sequence continues at coordinate 536,188 of CP073340.1, forward strand.
ATATTTACCCATACACCTAAGTCTGTAAATATTTCTACTATACTTCCTTGATCTGTAAATGGTGCTTCCTGTAGTACGGATAAATCTTTCATCACGCCATTGCGAACGATATACTCTACAATTTGGTTTACAAAATAAATCTGTCTGCTGTCAAGGTTACTGTTCTCAAGATATGCTGAAAACGCTTCCTTTGCAGCATTCATATCAAGACCGACAATTTCTCTCACCAGCTCGCCAAGAGGCTTTTGCCCATATTCCTGCTCATACTCCTCTTTCGTTCCAAGCTCTGACCAAAGCACTTTTTCAAGCTCCTTGATATCTTCTTTATTCAGTGGAATATTTGATTTCAGCTTTTTTATTGCCTCATTATCCATATGCTCTCTGATATAATATTCAGCCTTTGCACGATAATTTTTCAATGAATCACTTTCCAGTTCTGACTCATTCCACTCTATAGAAATAATGTCATCAGTGAAGTTGGTATCATATTGAATACCTCCCCTTGGGATATACTTCATCAGTCCACGGAGTTTTTCTCTCATTATCTCAAACTCATTGACTCCACAGCTCTTTATATAATCTGTATGTAAAATATCTTCGATAAGATTTGCTTGCTCATTTATTTCTGTAATATTTGCAAGACTTGCAAGGCTTTTTACATTCTTCTTTAAGTCACCAACAAACCTCTTATACGATTTGCCTGCAAGACATGCAAGCTCAATGCCATACATCAGTGCATCAAAACGCACTGCACTGATTTCATCATCTTCAGGTAAAATAAGAGGTGAAAGTTCTTCTCTTATCAGCATCGTATCTTCAAATGTAAGTGCCTTATAGCCTTCCTCCGTAGAATATACTTCCACAAATTTTAAATGTTGCTTTACATCAAAGCTATCCCTTGAAAGCTCTGATACCTTGGCCACCATCTCTTCAACAAGTCTTTTTCTAAATGCTCTCAGCTCATCACTCTGATAGTCTAAATCCTGCAATCTATAGGCTATCTCAAACTTCAAATTAAAGATGGCCGTCTGTATTGGAATATCATTGGCAACAGTTTTCCCCTGATCCTTATGGATTCTAAAGAAATCAAAGTTTCCACAAAAATCAAAGATATAAAATTTAGACTTATCTACGCCGTCAATGAGCCCCGGACATAGTCTTGTGCCACGCCCTATCATCTGCCAAAACTTCGCATAACTCATTACCTTCTTAAAGAAAACAAGATTGACAACCTCAGGCACATCAATACCCGTATCCAACATGTCTACAGAAATAGCTATCTGTGGCAACTTCTTTGCATCTGAAAAATCATCTATAATACTCTGTGCAAACTTAATCCTATTGTCAATAACCTGTGCATAGCCATTTAAATGTGGATACTCCTTATTAAAAATCTCTAAGATCTTCTCCGCATGTGCATGGTTCTTTGCAAAGATAATACTCTTTCCAATCTTTTGTCCGTAATCTATTTTGATTCCATTTTTCATAAATGTATCAAGCACTTTGCGAATAGTATCGGTGTTGAATATCCATTTATTCAGTGCAGATGAACTTATTGACTCAGGTATACCACCGTCCTCTGTCTCGAAAGTATTTTCATATATGCTCTTATCTTCATCTGACAGCTCTTCATATACAATTCCTTCCTCAATAAACTTAAGCTTCGTTTCAACAGATAAAAAATCAACCAAATATCCATCCTTTACAGCCTGTGAAAGCTCATACCCATAGGTTGGAACTCCCTGTTCCAGATCAAATCTTTCGTAGGTATTTTTATCAATATCATCCTTTGGCGTAGCTGTAAGCCCCACAAGAGGAGCATCAAAATAGGTAAAAATATTCTTGTACTTATTATAGATAGATCTATGTGCTTCATCACATATCACAAGGTCAAAATGTCCACATGTAAATATTTTTCTTTCCTCTTCCTTCACAGAATCTATACAATTCATCATAGTCTGATAGGTTGAAAATACACAATGAGCATTATAATTATCCTTTTCTTCACAAAGATTGGTTACCGATAAATCTGGATAATTATTTCTAAAAGCTCTCTTTGCCTGAATTACCAAAGATGTTCTGTCAGCAAGGAACAAGATATTCTTGACCCATCCAGCATCAAGAAATACATGACACAACTCGATTACCGTTCTTGTCTTTCCTGAACCTGTTGCCATCACAAGTAATGCTTTCCTGCGATGTTTTTTATCGAAAGCATCACATACCGCCTTGATTGCCGCCTCCTGATAGTATCGACCCGCAATATTCTTATCTACAACGACATTTTCAAGAGATGTTTTCATTTTTCTTAGATTAAACATCTTTTCTAAGTCTTCTTTTGAATATACACTTGCTACCTTTCTTTCAGGATATTCGCCATCGATTATTCTGGTATCAAATCCATTGGTAAGGAAAACACAAGGTCGCCTTCCACTTTCTTTCTCAATCGCATCAGCATAGTTGTTTGCCTGCCTTCTTCCAGATACAACATCCATACATGTACGCTTTGCCTCTACGATTGCAAGTGGTCTGTGAGCATCATCATAGAGCACATAGTCTGCAAATCCATTGCCCGAATCTGTAGGTACTCCCTTTATCTTTACCTCATTTAACCAATCAGAACCTTCCCTCCATCCTGCATCTGCAAGCATAGTGTCAATATATATTTTTCTTGTTGAATACTCTGAAAGCTCCAATGGCTTTTCAACATAGCTTTGAATTTTTTCTTTTCTCTGCTCTGTAAGTAAAGCCTTAAGTGATGCATTCTCTGCGATCAACTTATCTAAATCGATATCGGAAATTTCCCCTGTCTTTTGTGGCTTAACCTCTTTTGTCAGAAGTGATTTATCAAATCTTTGTTCAACATAATTATCCGCATAACAATAGCTCAAAAAATCAAAGAATATATGCAGATTCTCAAGACAAAGTATCGCCTGCTCCTCTGTTATTTTCCTTGCATTATGTGCACCTTGATTACCTATCTTGCGTATAAAATTCATACGCTTCAATAGATTTTCATCAATAATATTTCTGAATTCTTCCGTGTTCATCAAACTAACCAGATTGTCCTGATATGGTTTAGTCAATGAAGCATCTACCGAATACATCCATTTGATAGCAAATTCCATAGCTCTACGGCAATTTACCACACATAGTCCTGGATCATATAAAAGTTTTTCTGTCGAAATAGCAACATCAGAAAAGGCCGCAAACCTCTTTTCCTTTTTCAAATAGTCAAAGTTGCCCATAGCCAACCTCCCCATAGTTTTCATAAATGATATTAAAATAGTGAATGTAAAATAATGAATATTTCATCTAAATAGGGATATTCTTAAAGTTTTATTATCTAAAACTCAATTATATATTAAGAAACTCGTTAACTATAACTATTTTACAGCAAAGTTGAGGTTTTGTATATATGGATTTGGGCTACATGGTGGAAGACAACTTTTGATTTGTTGACTTCTTCAACAAATTTAGCAAATACTCTCTGCTCTTCCAATGGTGCAACTGGTATCCTCAGTGAACCATATTTTTTTGCATTTATACCCGGCTGGGCGGCGCCACTTTGATTCAACGATACCCAGTTTCTATACTCATGTAGTCTTGTAAACTCATATAAATACTCTGGAATAATCCTATTGAGGTTCAACTTATATCTAATCAAATATCCAGCAAATATTTGATTTCCACCTCTATATGCATATGTTTTCCCAACTGTTGCACCCATTCGAGCAAAACAAAAATCTCCATACTTTAACTTATATAATTTATCGTCTTCAACATTTGCAGAGCAAACAACATCATCATTTAGTGAACCGTCTTCCTTAATGTCTGTAATTCTTACATATCTAGGTCTACTTGAATTATATTCAACGGATGCTGATTGCGCTCCATATTCTCCTTTACCATATGAAAGGTTATCTAACTCTTCTCTTGGATAATTTTTACTTACAAACATCTCTACAAATCGGGCTTTAATAAGTTCATCTAAATAGTTCAACTGTCTTTTTCTTTTGTTAATAATTCTTGTCAAACTATCAAGTATTTCGACAACATATTTCATTCTACTATCATCAATTATAGGTACCTTATATTTGCCAATTTGCTTAGGACTAATATTTGGCTGAGCACAACCTGCTGCTTCTTTAAATATTCTATCTGTATGATGGAAAAGAAAATATTTAATAAACTCTATAGGTATATTATTATCCTTTTTTCTAACAATTCCTACTCGTTGATTTACTATAAACTTGTCCTGTCTTTTTAATATTCCTATTTTCCCAGTAGTAGCTCCTGAAAGTGCTATATAAATATCTTGATATTCAGAATAGTATTTTTGATTTACTTTTTCTGTTGTGTATTGGCAATCTTCCAATTCTATAGTTCCATCCATAAGTATATTTCCAATTTTTATTACGGGAACTCCTATCTTATCTTCATTAAACTGTTTTATTGCATACCCAGAATATACATCACATATATCTTCTAAAATCATTTATACTATCACACAAACCTCAAGTTGCAAAAAAATCTCACGCAATATACCTTTGATGGGAATTCTTTACATTATTTTGGTTTACCATAGCATATTGCATCGTAGTATCTATTTGAGAATGGCCAAGTATCTTTTGCACTTGTTCTATCGGCATCCCCTTATCTATCGCCCTAGTTGCCATACTTCTACGAAACTTATGTGGATGGATTTTCTCAATATTCAGTTTTCTACCAAGCTCCCTCAATCTAATTTCGACTCCACTTATTTTCAATCTATCATGTGGTGCATCTAAAGTTACAAAAAGAGCCTCATTATCATCATCTCTACTTTCAATGTAATCAATAAGATGTACCTTTGCTTTGGCATCAAAATATACTTTTCTCTCTTTATTTCCCTTGCCATAGACTACGCACTCACGCCCTTCCAAGTCTATGTCACTGATATTTAAATTAACAAGCTCACCTACTCTAATACCTGTGGAATATAATAGATCAATTATCGCCTTGTCTCTTTTTGATGTACAGTTATCTCTAAGTCTTTCTATACTCTCATCGGAAATAACACTCTTCACCACAGTCTTGGTCTTTATCTTATGTATACGCTTCATAGGACTTTTTAGAATATAGTCCTCCTCTTCAAGCCAAGAAAAGAAACTTGAAATATTTCGTCTTATATTGTCAATAGTAGTATTGCTACAATTATTTATCTTTTGATAGTCTGAAAGGTATTCCCTCATCTCCTCGGTATTTACCCTTCTTACCGGTGTTTCCTTATTCTTTAGCAAATGTTCTATAGTTACCTTATAATATTGTATAGTCCTTTCAGAACATCCTTCCACTTTCTTTGCATCTAAAAAGAGTTTTAAAAAGTCTTCATTTGATATTTCCTGCTTACTTGCATCACAATCAGAAAAAGCTTTCAAGATAACCTCCTGAAGCTTTTTCATTTGTGAAATAGATAAATACTCTGACATTTCATTTAGTATGATTACAATTTTTTCTTCCATGATAGTATACTCCTTATATACCATCATCCTGCACCAACCAAATGTCTATCTATATTCAATTTATACTGTTGCTGAAATAACATTATCACTATCCAAAATACTTTTGCATGAGACTATCAAATAACAGCTGTGCCTCATCCAGAGCCTTTTTCACTTCAACTTTTGATTTGTTGACTTGTGTAATAAACTTTTCAAACTCAATTTGCTGTTCCATTGACTCGGGTAATAGTATTGTCATCTGTTTCAAATGAGAAGGTCCAAAATGCATCTGGGCAATTCCTCTCATTTCAGCCATAACCTGATGTTTAAAATAATCCGTTTTTAGAAATTCTCTAAAATATCCCAGTGTCATGACTTCTCTATTCGGCTTAAATCTTATTATACCAGTATTTAAACAATACTTCTTATCTTCTTCAACAATAGCCACTTTCTGATCAAATTTTTCTGGTGCAATCGCAGACGAAACCACCAATATATCATCCTTATCACACATAAAATGAGCATACTTGCCATTAGCCAATTCATTAGAAATGAACCTATCACTCTTATATCCAAATGAAAGCTCATTATCGTTAATATTTGAGCCTGTTAAAAGATTTATTCCTTCTACAGCAAAGTCTACTGATCTAACACCTGGTCCTTCCTGAAACCATACATAATTTGTTAATAGCACTACTTTCCCTCGCCCTCCAAACATCTCCACAAATCGGGCTTTGACTAGAATATCTAACTTTTCTATCTTGACTTCGTATGTATCTATTATATTCTGTATTTTATCCAATATCTCAACTATATTATTTTGAATATAAATATCGACTATTGGTATGCACATATCTTTTAAATGACTTGGTCCATAATTAAGTTGTGCAGAACCTGTAATCTGCTTGGCAAGCTGTAGCTTAAAATGCCTTGACTTTAAATAATACATAAAATATCTAATATTAAGTTCTTTACTATTCAAAACTTTAAATCTAATTGTACTAGTGTTCATACATAGTGGTAACATAGATTTATCAATAAATCCCATCTTCTTATCTATATACTCAACCTTAATACCTGAACTTGCAACGATAAAATCTCCATTATCACATAGAAAATGCTTATATTTACCATATGCCTCATCTCTACTAATAAATCTATCCGAATTAGATATATCTACTTTTCCATTAACTAAATTAGCAACATTTAGTAATTTTACTCCTTCAGAAGTGTACTGTGTATTCCTAACACCAGGTCCTTCTTGAAAAAATAAGACTTCCGGAAATTTCACCCATCTTTTATTCATCTATCATCTCACACAAACCTCAATTTGAGGTCCCTTTCAATAATTCTCTCAACACTCTGGTTTCTTCCATTATCTGCTCATTCAATCGCTCTATTTCATCCAAAATCTCTGATGTTGGCGGATATTCTACAGGAACATACTCCACTTTCTTGTATTTATTGATGGATAAGTCATAATCTTTTTCTATGATTTCACTCTTCGGTACCATAAATGACTTATCTGTTCGCTTTCTGTCTTTTTCATCATCAAGGTTCTTGAAGCGAGCTATGATATCAGGTATATCATTATCTGCTATCGGTGTTCTCTTATCATCCAGACTCTTACCGTCCGCTGTCATATCATAGAACCATACATTATCTGTTCCACCATGGTTGGTCTTTGTAAAGATAAGTATACCTGTAGACACTCCTGCATATGGCTTAAATACTCCTGATGGCATTGATATTACTGCCTCAAGTTTTTGGTTTTCAACCAGTTCTTTTCTGATGGCTTTATGAGCATTGGAAGAACCGAAAAGTACACCGTCAGGTACTATGCAAGCACATCTTCCGCCTATTTTCAGCATTCTTATAAAGAGGGCCAAGAACAAAAGCTCTGTTTTTTTCGTCTTACATATTTTTAGGAGATCTGTTGATACTATTTCTGCATCCAAACTGCCCTTAAATGGCGGATTTGCAAGTATAAGTGAATATTTGTCCTTATCCGGATTTTGATCTGATAGACTGTCTCTGTACTCTATACAGGGATTCTCAATGCCATGCGTCATCATATTCATAGCTCCTATACGAAGCATTATTCCGTCTGTATCAAATCCATAGAACATATTGTTCATAAAATGCTCTTTGTTTTCCCTGTCCATAAGTACTTCTTTTTTGTAGTTTTCCTTTAAGTATTCACCACTGATAACCAAAAATCCTGATGTACCGCATGCCGGATCACATATTGTATCATTCGGCTGTGGATCCATCATCTCAACCATCATTCTGATAATATGCCTTGGTGTTCTAAACTGACCGTTTACACCTGACTGTGCAATTTTTGAAAGCAAATACTCGTATACATCTCCTCTGACATCCGTGCTTTGTACCTTGTCCATCATAGCGTAGATTTCATCCATAGCGTCTACTATCTTTGAAAGCATTAAAGGTGTATTCACTTTGAATATAGCATCTCTCATATATTTACTGTATGCACTGTTTTTATCGCCATGAAGATTCTTTATAAAAGGAAATACCCATTCCTGCATTATGTTATACATTCTTTGTGCAGGGAAATCGTGGAAAACAGACCATTTCAACTGTTCGCCTTCTACTTTGCGCTCCCCTATCTCTACTTCACCGTCAAAAATGCTCTTAAAAGGCAAGCCCAGCATAGCTGCTTCTTTGGCTCTTATATTGTCTGCACTGTCAATATCCCTGATAAACATCAAATAGGTCATCTGCTCCACAACTTCAAGAGGATTTGTAATCCCTCCTGTCCAGAATACTTCCCATAATCCGTCGATCTTATTTTTTAATTCGCCTGTCATAATCCACCTTTCTATTTCACAAAATACTTTTATTCTAAAATATCATTGATATCCATAATAACTAATCGGCATCAACACGAAGATGATACTTCCCACAATGAAAACACTGAAATAAATAGCCACAAAAACTGCCGTCTTTTACTAGATATTGCCGTGCATTATCATACCCATCAAATGAACCATCTTCATCAAACAATTGCTCTGTAATGCCTAGCTCTTCTAGCTCTTTTGTTCCAACTGTTCCAATATATTCACAATAATCATTACAGCATGCAGCCCAATGCTCTCCCTGCCAGCTAATATATCCTGGCGTTTTTTTGTATAATTCTTCTGTCGCAATGGGATTGTCAATCCAATCTGCATCTTGTATATATGTTCCATTGAACTTATGTGCTGCTTTTCCAGAAGATACACAGTTCATACATATGCAATCAATATCCTCTATTGCATAAATATTCTGTATATATGCATTTGTCTTTTCTCCACAACATTGACATATTCCACTGCCAAATTCCACCATTCCATTTTTATATACATTCGGATTATACTTAAAATGTGGCAAATTCTTTGTATTCAACCTGAACCCTCCCCATACTACTTTCTTCTCAACATCATTTTAAAGAAATTGACTTGATCTTATAAAGCTTGTCTTTTCTCTTCTATTCGCCATCCGATAATCCACCCAATAACGAGAAGATAATTTTCCACAGCACCAAGCAAATTTACAAATTTCTGCATCTGTAGATAATGTACGAAATGGTTCGTTCCAATACCAATTTCTCTCTGCCATCCTTTTGCAATACCATATGCAGCAGATCTTCCCATATATTCCGGAGCAAAAATCTGAAGAATTGCAGCACCAAATATTGCTATTATTAAGACAATAAATAACACCCGCAATAAGGCATTCATTTTTTTCTGCTTCATAGGCGAAAACTTCCTTTCATGACTTTGTAAGGTTTGGACCACTATCCCAAATATATTATAACACTTTTATTATTCTGCCTCAATTTGTGTTTTTACAAAGAAAACCTTATGTTAACGAAGAATTTGCACATATCTTATTCAAATAGACAGATTATTGAAACTGGTATCAAAATGCTTCCACCAAACAAACCCATCACTACTCCCCTTAATAAAGACAAATCTACTATATTCAATATTTTGCATTTTTTAAGATGCCTGCACGGAGACCATATGTGCGTAAACGCCGTCTTTTTCCATTAGTTGATTGTGATTTCCACGCTCTATAATTCTTCCGTCAGATATAACAAGTATCTGGTCTGCATCCTTTATTGTTTTTAATCTATGGGCAATGACAAGAAGAGTCTTATTCTTGCACAATTCTGAAATCGCTTCTTGTATAGCACATTCATTATCTGCATCAACACTTGCTGTTGCTTCATCTAAAATAACGATTGGTGAATCCTTCAGAATACATCTGGCAATTGAAATTCTTTGCTTCTCTCCACCAGAAAGTGATGCTCCACCTTCACCGATTACAGTATCAAACCCTTCAGGAAGTGACATGATAAGGTCATAACATCTTGCCTTCTTTGCTGCCTCAATCACTTCTTCCCTTGTAGCATTCGGTCTGCCAATTGCGATATTGTTGTATATTGTATCTTGGAAAAGATAAACTCTCTGGAACACCATACTGATTTTATCCATAAGACTTCCCAATGAAATATTTTTTATATCCTTGCCATCAACCTTAATCGTTCCATCCTTGATGTCCCAAAATCTTGCAAGAAGAGATGCTATTGTAGATTTTCCACCACCTGACGGCCCTACCAGAGCAGTCATTTCACCCTTTTTCATGTCAAATGAGATATGATTCAGCACATTCTTTTCTGTATAGCCAAAGCTTACATCGCTATACTCAACAACTAAATCATTTTGTGTTTTATTTACATTTTTAGATAATGCAATATCACCAGAATCATGAAGTTCTTCTGCTTCAAACACTTCTTCTATTCTGTCTAAAGATGCAGCTGTTACAGTAAGTCTTGTAATTTGTCCATAATAGCTCTCTATGGAAATAAAGATATCAAATAAAAACAATACCATTCCCATCATATAGTCCGGTGTCATTTTTCCATTCGCATATAATAGTCCTGCTACAGCAAGCATAAATGATGTGCCAATCCCGTAGGTAAGATATAATGCTCTCGCCCATGGTCCATAATTTTCCTCAAAGCCAATACTTTCCTTACAACTTTTATTAAACTCATTGGAAAGACTTTTGGATTTTTCCCCTAACATATTAAATGACTTGATAATGCCTATTCCTTCTGCAAAATCCAAAACCTCTTCTGTGAGCGATTCACTTCCCTCTTGCTTCGTTTTTGAATGCTCAAGCGTAGTTTTCATCATAAGATTTCCAACAATTACAAATGCGATAATGACTGCCAATGCAGCAATACCTAAGCGTATATCCATTACAAACATCATGAGTATCATCAAGCCCTGTGAAATCATAAAAGTCACGAGTTCCGATAAAACACCCATACAACACTCTTCAATAAATACCATGTCTGTGCATAAAACTGCACTTATTTTTCCAATATTTCCTTCTGTAAAGTATCCCATCGGAAGTTTTCTGAGATGATCTCCAAGTCTCATTCGCATATCAGCAAACACCTGATATCCTGTTGCTGATTGAAGAACATTCGTTATGTGCTCAAAAACAGCTTCAACTGCTATGCACAGAACAAGACCAATTCCAAGATAAAGGCATTTCTTTTCATTCATTTGCCCCTTCATAAACAGACTGATAGCAAAAAAACTTAATATCAACGGTGCCTTCATCATAATACCCTTGATGAAAGAAGTAATATACGAAGCCCTGATTCTGGAACTATATTTTCCTGTCATACAAACAATTCTATGAAGTATCTTTAGCATGCCTTTTCATCCCCCTTAATCTTCCATGTGCTTGCACTTACAGAGGCATCCCAAAATTTCTTATACTCTGGGCATTCTTCCAAAAGCTTCTCATGTTTATTGGCTGCTATACACCTACCCTCTTTTATCACACAAATCTTATCTGCATTTTTCACAGTGGAAAGTCTGTGAGCAATAACAAGCACCGTTTTATTCTTTGTGATCTCATCAATAGCTGCATTTAATTTTTCTTCATTTTCAGGATCCATAAAAGCCGTGGCCTCGTCCAAAACAATAATCGGAGCATCCTTTAAAATCGCACGGGCCAATGAAATTCTTTGGCGTTCACCTCCTGACAGTTGCTTTCCGCCATCTCCTGCCATTGTCTCTATTCCGTCTGGAAGTCTCTTAAGAAATTCATCGCACTGTGCTCTATTTGCCGCTTCCAATACCTCTTCTCTTGTGGCATCAGGCTTTCCAATAAGAATATTTTCATAAAGAGTTGTATTAAATAAAAATTGCTCCTGTGAAACATAAGAGACCTCATTATTGAGTGCTTCAAGAGACATATCTGTGATATCCTGTCCACCAATCATGATTTTTCCGTCATTCAAATCATAATAATGAACTAAAAGTTTAGCTAGTGTAGATTTTCCACTTCCCGATTCTCCAACAAGAGCGGTTGTTGTTCCCTGCTTAAATTCGAGATTTACACCATGTAGAATCTCTTTATCTCCATAACCGAATCTAACATTTTCGAACTTAACATCTCTATTCACCCCAGTAAACTTTGAAGTTCCCTCTTTAAGCGGTGGTCTGTCCATAAGATTTTCCAGCTCTGTGATTTTATAATTAAGCTGTGGAAACTTTCCTGCAAAATTCATAGCTTTCATAAAAGACGGTCCAACTGCAAAAGACATACAAAGCACTAAAATCAGTTTATCTAAAGCAAGACTTCCACTGATAACCCAAAATGCTCCTATCGGAAGAACGAAAAGTGCAAGACATGGCAAAACACTGGAATACATTGCCATCCATGGCCAACAAGCTCTGTACCATGCAAGGGTGAAATCTCTGTAGTTTTTTACTACTTCGCCAAATTTTTTATAAGAATCACCATCCTTATTGAATACCTTAACAACTTCCATCCCATTTACATATTCAATAATTGTGTTATTCATAACTGCAGCTGATTCATAGTAGGCATCCATTTTTGAGGTGCCCTGCTTCATCATCATACCCATGGCAAATATTCCTATGATTATTGGAATAAATGAAAGCAAACCTAAGCGGAAATCTACCACAAACATAAGAACGATGATTACAAACGGAATAGAGATATTTGCAATACCTTCCGGAATCGCATGAGCAAGTAAAAGCTCGATCATATCAATATCTTCTGTAAAGACCTTTTTTATACGACCTGTACCAAGGCTCTGAATATTTCCAAGAGACTGTTTTTCAAGTTTCCCCTGTAGAGATATTCTTAAATTTTTTAGGGTATTGTATGCACTTATATGTGAAAATATCAGTCCTTTTACATAGGCAAAAGAGTAAATGATCTCACATAAAAGTACCCCCAACACCCTCAACATCACATACCCCAAACTAATAGATTGCCCATTTGTCAATGGTGAAATAATCTGATACAGAAAAAAATATGGCATTGCTTTTGCCACAATACCAATACACATCATAATTACTGCTCTGATAGTGTATTTCTTGTATTCTCCCATATATGGAGCTACCTTTCTAAACATTACATCCTCCTTTCTGGTTAGCAAATACTAACACTATCGTTTATTTTAAGCCGTCTTTCGACGGCCTAAATTCTATTAATCAATTATTTCTACCGCATTTTTCCAATCCACAAATCTGCATAAAACCTTGCAATGCTCTTTGATTTCTTTCCAAGACATTTTATGAATGAAAGGCTCATAAACAGATGTCCAGAATATCGTACAGAGAACCTGCATTTCCTCATCAGTAATATCAGCTCTTGCAATATTTCTCTTTTTTGCCTCTTGGTAATATTGCTTATATGCATGAGTCATGCGAAAAGCAAAATCATGCCGAAAGTTTTCATGAATTGTTCTGGCAGATTTTTCTAAAAGTAATACAAAGTCTTCTCTAATATCCCATAGGATTTTAAACACATCTAAAATGTATTTTTCATTCATAATCCATGTATTTTTTACTTCTTCATCGCTCATAGAGGAAAAATCCACATCCGTTCGTTCAGAAACAAAACTATCTAAAGTTGCTACAGCTTTTTCAACAACCGCACCAAACAGTTCTTGCTTCCCTTTATATCTTTTATAAACAGCTCCAGTTGTTATATTTGCATTATTACATATCGTTTTCAGTTCAGCTTTTATAAATCCCTTTTCCATGAACTCTTTACGAGCACTTTCAATCAGCCTTAGATCAATGCTTGTATCACGTATTGACATATTATTACCTCAATATATTTCGATAAGTTAATTACCGATAATTTAATTATCAATTATATTTATAACATTCCCTAATTCAAATGTCAACTGTTTTTCTTGGTGCTTTAAATTATCGTGTGGATAAAAAAATCTCAGGATTGAACTGAGATTTTTTTGAAATGCCTTGTTTTATTTAGCTATATAAGATATTACATAATGCATATTTTCAGGGATTGCCATGGTCATATCCTCTATGTGAACTACCCATAGTCTAAAGCCTATGGGCTTCCTGCTTCGCTGACCTCGCAACCTACTATCTCCACAGGCGTTAATTCGGGCAGTCCCTGCCCTATTGTTTTTTCTTATACTACTTGTCTTAATCCTTCTGCCAATATATTTTTTGCCGCATTGATATCTCTATCGTGTTTTGTATTGCAGAAAGGACACATCCAATCTCTTACTTTTAGATCTTTTACATTTGTATTTTTATATCCACAACTAAAACATAGCTGGCTACTTGCATAAAATGTATCTATCTTAATATAATTTCTACCATTCCATTTTGACTTATATTCCAGTTGTCTTGTCAGCTCATACCACGATACATCGCTTATAGTTTTCGCTAAATTATGATTTTTCACCATATTTTTTATCTGTAAGTTTTCCGAAACTATCACTTGGTTTTCGTTTATAATTTCGCTTGAAATCTTATGCAGATAATCTTTTCTTGTATTAGCTATTTTCTCATGGCATAGTGCTATTTGTTTCCTTTTTTTCTGATAGTTCCTACTCCCCTTTGTTTTATTTGCTAATTGTCTTTGTAATTTTGTAAGCTTTTTCTCATATTTTTTAATTGTCTTCGGATTTTCATATTTCTTCCCATCTGATGTGATACATAAATCTTTTATTCCTAAATCCAATCCTATTTGTCCGTTTGTCTTTACAAGTGGACTATGTTCAGTTTCTACAAGAACAGACACATAGTACTTGCCACTTGGTACCTTAGATATAGTTGCTGTTTTTATCCGACCTGAAAATTTTCTATGTAATTTTATTTTTACCCTTTTTAATTTTGGCAGCTTTATTCTTCCTCTATCAAAATCTACAGTTATATTCCCATTTGTAAAATTGGTTGTATATGATTTACGATTACTGTGCTTACTCTTAAACTTTGGATAACCTGCATGTTCTTTGAAAAACTTTTGATAAGCACTATCCATATTATAAATTGCATTTGTTAAAGCAAATTTATCTACTTCTTTTAGCCATTCATAAGCTTTTTTCAGCTCTCTATTGCAATAATTATTACAATCTGTCTTACTGACAGACTTTTTTTCTTTTTCATAAGCATCTTTTCTGTACGCAAGGGTTTGATTATATACAAAACGACAACAGCCAAATGTCTTTGCTAACTGTATTTCTTGCTCTTTGTTTGGATAAATCCGATATCTATATGCCTTTAACATTAAGCTTACCCGCCTTTCTACCCTTGATTTTCTATATATTGCTTTAACATTTCTTCAGAAACATTGCCTACGCTACAAGCAAAATATCCATCCGTCCAAAATGTATGTTCTTTCCAAAAATGATTCTTAAGATATTCTGTATGCTTTTTCCATATATGATATGTTGTATAACTCTTAATTAGATTAACCACTTTACTTATGGATATTGTAGGCTCAGTTTCTATCATATAGTGTATATGGTCTTTGTCTGTTTCCATATATTTTATGATTATATTACTCTTTGTGCATATCTCATAAGAAAATTGTTTTATATAATCTGATATTTCTTTTGATACTAAAAGCTTTTTTCTATACTTACATACAAAAAATAATATGATACTGTAATAAATATTTGTGTCTATTCTTTGATTTCCATACTCCCATAACGCTAGTTATTGTATCACAAATATCTATTTTTTGCTACCTTAACCCACCATCTAAAGCTAGTGGGATTGCGGTAGCATTATTTCAAAGCTTCTTGTACTTACACGTTTTTTTATGGCTTCTTTTACATCAATATTTAATTTATCTACTTCTCTAAACTTCATATCTTCTCCTTACATAGTGATAACTGTTTTACCCTTAGACCTGCCGTTGGCAACCTTGTCTAGTGCTGAATTTACCTCTTCCAAAGTATAAACTGTATCTATAGACGGTTTTATTCTTAATTTTTCAAATAGGTCCGCCACTTCCTGTAGTTGTTTTCCATTTGACTCTACAAAAATAAAATCATAGGAAATACCATATTTACTTGCCAACTTATCGAATTTACTTCCTGCCAAACCCAGAATTATCTGCTTCCACATTGGTAAGCCCATTCTCTTAGCAAATGCTCCATTCGGCATTGCTCTAAGAGAAATCAACTTCCCTCCTTTTTTGAGAATCTGCATCTGTTTTTCAGTCTCATTTCCCCCAAGGGTATCCAATACATAATCAATATTTGATAGTGACTTACTATAGTCTTCTGTTTTATAGTCAATGAATCTACTTGCACCAAGCTCTAAAATTCTGTCTTTATTTTCTGCACTTCCATTTGTAACAACCTTAAGTCCCTTTGCTTTAGCAATAGGAATAGCCATCGCACCGACACTGCCTGTACCTCCCGAAATAAAGATAGTTTTTCCCTCTTCTGCTTTCATAAGCTCCAATGCCTGCATTATTGTAAGTGCTGTTAAAGGTACTGCTGCCGCCTCTATATCCGAAAGATAATCCGGTACTTTTGCAAGTGCATCTTCATTTACAGCTATATATTCAGCAAATGCTCCGATTTTATCAAGTGGTAACCTTGCAAAAACACGATCATTTACTTTAAATTTTGATGCCCTTGTACCGACTTTTTCAACTGTACCCACAAACTCATTACCTGCCAATGTAGGTAATTTATATGGAACGATCATCTTCACTTCACCACATGAAATCATATTATCAAGTGGATTTACACCTGCAGCCAATACTTTTATCAGTACTTCTCTCTCCCCAATAACTGGTATTCCTAAATCAACCATTTTTACCGAAATATTATTCTTATTGTATTGTTCTACCTGTGCCGCTCTCATTTTTCACCTCTATTTATTTCTATTATAAATCTTATACATATCTTCAATTAAAGACTTAAGAGTTTTATTCTTCAAATTTAAAAGTAATTGTTTCTCTGACTCTTCAAATATCGGAAGTAAAGCTTCCCTAATATTCGCCCCAATGGGACATTTATCATTTGCTGTATCATGAATATGTAACAAATCTTTTTCAGGGTAAACTGCCAGATATACTGTAGCTAAATTAAGCTCATCAGCTTTTACTTTTAAACTCATTCCCTTTTTTCCCTGTTGACTCTCAATAATATTGGCGTCCTTAAGTAATGTAATTATTTTCCTGATATGACTGGCATTTGTTCCCACACTCTGAGCCAAAAGTTCTGAGGTAACAACTTTATCAGTCTCTTCAATATAAACTAATATATGTAGTGCTATTGAAAATTTTGTATCCATATCTTTTCCTTTCTTAAATTTACTTTGAGAGTATAACTTATACTTGTATCTATGTCAAGTACAAGTTTTGTTTTATATCTTTATTTCAAAATACATAAAAACTTTTATTTACATTCATTGTCTTTGGTAGTAACATATATTCACTAAAAAAGTCATAAAATATCATGTGTAGATTGGTTATATAATGGAAAGAAACTTATTACTTTATGGATACAAGAAAGCTTCAATGTTTTCGACTTGTTTATGAACCATCTTCATTAAACAATTGATCTGCAATGCCTAGTTCTTCTAGCTCTTTTGTTCCAGAAGTGCTTGGTTTAGTCGCCTCAATTATTTTTTTAACAGGAGTTCCCGTTTACTTATTTCTATCACCTCCTCTTCGTTCTTAAATTACAATATTTATAAGAACAAAAATCAATATTTGGACAAAAAAACAGCAAACCTTTGTGATTTACTGTTTCTAAAATTGTTCTATTCAATTAGATAAAAATGGAATTTGTTTAATAAATCTTTTCAAATACTTCGCATAACATAGGTGCTTGTTCATAAAAAATTTTGCCAACCAATTTATATTCTTCATAAAAGAATCTGTCGTGAACTTCTCTCCAATACCGATAGCTTCTATCACCTTCACCTTCATGCCATGCATGTTCTGGTGTAATTAAGTGATAAGGCATGATATACACTACCTTTGTTTGAGTAATACACACTGGCTCTTCTGAACCATTGAGAATAATATTATACTCTCCTACCTGGGGTATATGCTCTCCAACTTCATATAATTCATATGCTGAGGTCGTAGCTGTCTTAATTTTACAATTAACTAATTCTGCCAATTCATCAGCCATTTCTTTAGTATTTCCAAAGCTCCACGATTCATATTTTATGTCTTTAGGTAACTTCTTTTCATTGCAAAATTTAATCCAAAACGCTTTGACTTTATCATCCATTTAAACTGCCTCCACAACTTTAAATCTTTCAGCTCAAAATAATATTACAAAATTCTTTTATTTCATCAATTCTTGTAGCAACATCTTCTTTATACTCAATAGAACAAAGACCTAATTTACCACAAGATTCAATTTCCAAATGACCATGAAAATGTTCAATACTACTAATAATTCTTTCACATTCTGGCATACTTGAACCTGTTCTCAATGCAATAGTATAACCTTTTTTACCAGCAGATAGTTTGGCATGTGGCTCATGTGTATTACACCAAGGTGTACATTTATCTATAAAAACCTTAAATTGTCCTGGAATATCTGCCCAATATGAAGGAGACACTGACACTATTATATCTGCCCATTCGTACTGTTCCATAATCTTTATAACATCATCTTTTTGAAAGCATTGTGCTGTTTTATGGCAAGTTCTACAACCTTTGCAGAAAGCAATTTCATAATCATCAATGCATATACTTCTTACTTCATTTTCTGTACTAAGATTATCCTTTACTATATTTACGATTTCTGCTGTCGCACCATTTCTGACTGGACTACAATTTATAATAAGTATCTTCATAAATTCCTCCGCAAATTCTAAATTTATCACTTCCTAAATTGAAACTGATTTTATAGCTTCATTGAGTCCTTATCGACATCAATCAAGTTTGGACAATAATGCCACTGTCTCCACGTGTGTTGTCACTAATATTGGAATACACATACTTCACCTTGTCACTGACATCGGAACACATTTTTTTCGCTTTTTCTCCGTTTTCATCGTAACCGCCAACGATTACCTTTTCAATTATACTCTCAAAGATACCTTTGTCAAATTCCTCCAGCACCTCATTTTGAGACAGTGCTTTCTTAAAATCTGCAATTCTCCTTTGCAGTGAACTTTCTTCATCCGCCTGCTGTTGGAAATACTCCAGCTTAGCCTTTGTATTACTTAAATCTGTTTTGAGACTTACATCTGTTTCTTCATAAATATCCTGTTCCACAATGCCACTCAAATAATTGTCCAACAGTTTCTTTCTCTTATATGAAAACAAGAGTATATTTATTAAAATATGGAAAAAGAGTTGATATTAGAATAGACATAGATATTAAGATTGTATTGTTAAAGAAATTATATAATATCCTAATATGGAAGCTTAACTCCCATGTTACAGATGGAATTAATAATAATTTTATTAAAAAAGGCATAAAATCTTATCTGATACGAGATATTATATTCTATATACAATTGTGTTATAATAAGCATACAAAATTAAAGGAGGAGGTTGCATTATGAATGCACATGATATTTTGAATAATCCCTTTTTAAATAAGGGAACTGCCTTTACACTTGAAGAGCGTAAAGAACTTGGCTTAGTTGGAGTTTTGCCACCTTATGTGCAAACCTTGGAGGAGCAAGCGGCACAAACCTATGCTCATTTTTCTAAAAAAGCAACAAATCTGGAAAAACGCTTGTTCTTGATGGAAATCTTCAATACTAATCGCACCTTGTTTTACTATCTTTTTAGCCAACACATTGCCGAATTCAATCCGATTGTTTATGATCCAACGGTTGCAACTACGATTGAAAATTACAGTGATTTGTTTGTTGATACGCAATATGCAGGCTATTTAGACATTAACCACCCTGAAAATATAGAAGCTACCCTTAAGAATGCGGCCGGAGACCGTAATATTAGACTTATTGTTGTGACAGATGCGGAAGCAATTTTAGGTATTGGTGACTGGGGAACCAATGGTGTGGATATTTCAGTTGGAAAGCTTATGGTTTACACAGGAGCGGCCGGTATTGACCCTGCAACTGTTTTACCTTTGGTCATTGATGCCGGAACTAACCGTAAAGAATTGCTGGAAAATCCTAACTATCTTGGGAACCGCCATGAGCGTGTACGTGGAGACCGTTATTATGATTTTATTGATCAGTTTGTACAAACAGCTGAACGACTTTTCCCTAAGCTCTACTTACACTGGGAAGATTTCGGTCGTCTAAATGCTGCCAATATTCTCAACAAGTACAAGGATAAAATTCCTACTTTCAATGATGATATCCAAGGAACGGGTATTGTCACACTGGGTGGTATTTACGGATCATTAGATATTAGTGGTGAAAAATTAACAGACCAAATCTATCTTTGCTTTGGCGGTGGAACAGCAGGTGCAGGAATTGCATCACGTGTTCTCAGTGAAATGATTACAGAAGGACTCTCAGAAGAAGAGGCTTACAAACGTTTCTTTATGGTAGATAAACAAGGTCTTCTTTTTGATGATATGGATGATTTGACACCTGAGCAACGTCCATTTGCAAAGAAGCGTTCTGACTTTGCTAATGCTGACAAGCTAACAGACTTGCTTGAAGTTGTAAAGACGGTTAAACCGACAATCTTGGTAGGAACATCAACACAACCTAATACCTTTACAAAAGAAGTTGTTGAGGCTATGTGTCAAAACACTGAGCGTCCAATTATTTTCCCGCTGAGTAATCCAACTGAGCTGGCAGAAGCAAGTGCTAAAGACTTGATTGAGTGGTCTGATGGAAAGGCTTTTGTAGCGACAGGAATACCTTCCGACAATGTGGATTATAAAGGGGTATCTTATCAGATTGGTCAGGCTAATAATGCTCTTATCTATCCCGGTCTGGGACTTGGAATGCTTGCTTCAGAAGCTAAGCTCTTGACAGATGAAATGATTGGTGCAGCTGCACATTCATTGAGCGGTATAGTTGATTCAGGTAAACCGGGCGCACCTGTTTTGCCACCATTTGCTTATGTGTCAGAAGTTTCAAGTAAAGTAGCGGAAGCGGTTGCTAAAAAAGCTCAAGAACAGGGATTGGCACAAAGTCAAGAAACTGATATGAAGAAAGCTGTCAGTGAACTTAAGTGGTATCCAAAGTACTAGGAAGTAGTATAGAGTATGGTTTTTTTGACTTCAATTGAAAATATTATTCCCATTATAGTCCTTATAATTCTGGACTATTTCTTGCAGGTACGAGGATGGTTTGATGATAGTTTTGGCGGTAATTTATCTAAGCTGATTATGAATGTCGCAATGCCTGTTTCCATCTTTGTGTCTGTTTTGAAATACCTGATTTTGGATAAGTTGATTAGTCTGTCCGGTGGTATGATTTATACCTTTGGTGTTTGTATTTTAGGCTATATCTTTGCATTTGCGGCTGTAAAAATATTTAATGTTCGCTCCGGGTGCCGTGGTACGATGATTAATACCTTTGTCAATGCTAATACCATTTTCATTGGTCTACCTTTTTTATTATTATAAATAAAAAAACCTCCAAGTCCCCAGTTCATCACAACTACACTTGGAGTAGGTGTTCATATGAACGACCTAGCTAAAATTTTAGGCATTGATGAAGCAAAAGTCAATATAAAATCTATAAATGATTATGCAATCTCATTTTATATTCAGACAGATATCAAGCCTCATTCATGTCCTAACTGCAACGCATTGACTTCTAAAGTACATGACTATAGGATTCAAAAGATTTAAGATATTCCTTTGCAGGGTAAATCATGTTTTTTATTTTTGAAAAAGAGGCGTTATCATTATTCTCATTGTGGTAAGCACTTTTATGAATCTTATCCTTTTATTGTGAAGTATCTACATCGGACATCCAGACTTACTCGATGGATTGCTAGCTCATTTTTCGATACCCTGAATATTCAACAGATAGCAAACAGGGCCAATGTTTCATCTCATACCGTTTATCAAGTGCTTTCTACAATTCATCATTCTTCTTCTAATCTTGGAGAAGCCATTTCCATAGATGAATTTAAGGGGAATGTAGGCACTGAGAAATATCAAACGATAGTGGTTGATCCTGTAAAACATAGAGTATTTGATGTACTCTATTCTAGAAAAGGAACTTGTCTGGTCGACTATTTTAAATCGCTTGATCAATCTAAACGTATGAAAGTCCAATACTTTTCTTGTGACATGAATAAAACCTTCATCGACTTGGCTAGGATATATTTTCCCAATGCAAAGATCGTTATTGATCGTTATCATTTCGTCAGACAAGTCTATTGGGCTCTTGAAAATGTACGAAAGAGAATTCAAAAAAGAATGTTGCCTTCTCTTAGGAAGTACTACAAACGAAGTAAGAGCTTAATTACAAAGAGAAAAGCAAAGCTATCGAACAATAACCGAGCGGCACTTGAATGAATGCTTGAATATTCAGAAGATTTAAGAAAAGCACATTTTACTAAAGAGTTATTTGTTGATATTCTTGATGAAAACGCCTATTCAAAGCAAAGAACTTTGTTTAGTGAATGCTCCGTGAGGTAAAAAACTCAGGAATTGAAGAGTTTAAAGCAGCAATCACCGCATTTAGAAATAACTACAAGTATATCTTAAACTCTCTTAAGTACAGGTACATTTCAAATGGCCAGATAAAGGTGCTGAAAAGAATATCTTATGGCGTACAAAACTTTAAATATTTTAGAAACAGAATTTTAATGGCTATGGCTTAAAAAAAAGTGGGGACGAGGTTTTTTTGTGGTGCAAAAATATATCTAAACAAAACAGATATAGGGTATTCTATAAATCTGTTAGAAAAAACTATGCAATGCCTTCAAAAAGAGTGGGTTGACAATCAACCCACCCCAATATTTGACAAAGAACCTTTTTTCTATATGAATAACAGACCCTAAATAATACATAGCAATTACCTCCATTATTTAATCCATTTTTTCCCTCACAAACAAAGATTGATTAAATCACTCCTGCTTTTTCAAAATGTTTTTTAAGTATCCTTGTTGCAACGAATGCTCCTATGCAAGCAAGAACAAATGTTATCAAGGCAAAGCCTACTGCCCACGAAACTTTGAAATAAGATAATGCTTCATTTATTTGTGCTTCACTCATTTTCCATTTTGATGCTCTTTCCACAAAAGAAGCTGTCCCGAATAAAATTACAGGAATTACTGTCCCTAAAAAATCTGCTAATGCAAATGTCCCATACCCAATAATCATTCGTCCCTTGCTCTCATAATTTCCTATAATCAAATCACATATAATTCCACCGATTACAGCAAAGACTGCATGAGGCAAATGTCCTCCTGACAATGCAATTAAACCAAGAAGCGTTCCTGATATGGTAAATACGCCATTCTTTCTAACTTTCAAAGCCATAAGGATATAAACGGTAGCAGCTACCATAAAGCTAACTCCTGAAGCAATAAATCCTCCAATAACTGTTGTTGCCATAGCAAAGCTGGCTGCCATGTATATGACAATTCCAATTGCATTAAAGATTCCGATTGTAATAAAATCACGACCATTCAATTTGTTATTGCAATTTTCGATAGTGTATTGTATTATATCTTTGAGCACGATAACCCTATTGATGACGGTCAAACGATTGCAGGCTTAGAAAATGGAGATATGAATCCAGATATCAAATGGAAGGTTCAATATGAGGATTCCTTAATTCAACCTGTTCGCACTGTTATAGATATTAATATGGGTGAATATACATCGGGCACTCGCTAGTTGTAAATTGATGAAAGGTGTGAGCATTATGAATGATCAACGTGTTTTTGACATGGAACTTGTGAAAGTTGAAAGTCTAGAGAACGCTGTTAAGACAGCATTTTATCAAACTGATTCCACAGGTGGTTCAGTATGGGTTATTAAACCTGGTCAAACCTTACCAAAGCATTACCATCATAACTCTGATGATATATGGGTTATATTGCAAGGCAAGGGGGTATTTTATCCAACGCCTGATACGGAGGTGCCTTTTACAAAGGGGCAAGTTATAGTATCTAAAAAGGGTGAATGTCATGGCGCAAAAAATACTGGAACAGAAGATGTTATCTTTGTAAGTATCGTTGCTCCTGTACCTTCTGATTATGACCCTGTTAGTACTAATTAATATGAAAGCACTTTATAGTATTTTGTTATCTTGTAATAGAGATAGAGTTATACCATAAAGTGCTTTTTATTTTATACAGTCATTCTTTGTGAATATACCTTTTCTATTTTAGATGCTATGATTTTGATTTTGCTATTCTTATTTGTTATTTCTATATTCTATACAATTTGTTTTTCATAAAAGTTCTCCTAATAAATTTTCTGTATTACTATCACAAGAGCAATCATCAAAGCTCCTAATAGTCCAATCATTAGGTCTACCCAGCTAAACCGCAATTCTGTTAATGTTACCCTGTTTTCATCACTATCAAGTCCTCTAATGAGTGCTGAAGCTGACAGTTCATCTGAAATCTTAATCATTCTCATTAAAAGCGGAACAAGCGTATATTCCATATATTTAATTGGATGTAGCAACGGGAAAAATCTGCTTGTTGTAATTCCTCGAATCTTCATATTCTCTTTTAATGCCTTAAATTCTATTTTTATAGTTGGTACAAACCTAAGTAAAACACTAAAAGGTATACCAATGCTTCTTGGTACTTTCATTCTATTTAATGCTACAAGCATTTCACTTACGCTTGTAGTTTTTGTTATATATCCACCAAACATAGCAATTAAGGTCATTCTTGATGCAAAGTAAATAAACATATATATTGCAAATACGATGCTTGCTTGGCAAAACTTGCCAAGCCCTAACTCTATACAGTATAAAAGGACAAAAAACAAAATAAAGCGTAATGCTATTTTCCACATACTGCTGTATACATACAGAAAAAAGGCAAAAGCAATCAGTCCGAAAAGTAGAATTGTATCGCTTATAAAAAAACTCGTAAAGGAGGCAATTGGAAGTAGAGTAAGTTTTATTCTCGGATCTATAGTTTTTCTATCTGCCAAGCTCTCTACCTCCTCTCATCTTGTCTAATATGAGAAATTTATTACTTTCACTCATATTTAAAACAGTTTCTATTTTTCCATCTCCCATTACCCACAGCTTGCTCACTGTATTTGCTAAAAACTCAAAATCATGACTTATTACCAAAACTGTTGTCCCATTTTTCAATTGTTCTTTAATCAGTTTTGCGACGGAAAGCATTGAGTCTTTATCACAACCTGATGTTGGTTCATCATAGATGAAAATCTTTGCCTGTTTCATCATTCCACAAGCTATTGTCAGTCTTTGTTTTTCTCCTCTTGATAAAGCAAACGGATGCTTATCAATGTATTTATCTAAGCCAAGTACATTCAAAATAGACTTTGCCTTTTGAGTATTTTCTTTTTTATCTTTACCCTCCATACCAAGCAGCATTTCATCAAGTACACTTTCCGAAAATAACTGATAATCTGAATCTTGAAATACAAAATATGACATATCCATTAAATCTTTACGATTCAACTCCTTATCTTTTTCCGCCCATATTTTTCCCTCTTTTATCTTCTCAAGTCCTGAAATTACCCTTGCAAAAGTAGTTTTCCCGGTGCCATTTAACCCAATAAGACCAATGGCTTTTCCGCACTCCATATTGAAATCAAGATGATTTAAGATGTACTTTTTTTGCTTATTTCCAACCTTACTTGCACTTGGGTAACAAAATTTCAAGCCTTTTCCACTGATACTTTCATCATTTAATTGATATAAATCTTTCTTCTCACTTATTCTGTATTCTTCTAATTCAAGAGTTCTTAGTCCATTCTCCTCCCAAAACTCCTCTTCAAGATGGATAACTTCTTCCCGACTCAAGTCCTGTGCAATTTCTCCATCTTTCACCAAAAGAAAACGGTCAAATAAAGATTTTACATAGTACAAACGATGTTCAATTAGAACAACCGTTGTTCCTTT
This sequence comes from Lachnospiraceae bacterium oral taxon 096, assembly GCA_018141845.1. NCBI lineage: Bacteria > Bacillati > Bacillota > Clostridia > Lachnospirales > Lachnospiraceae > Lachnospiraceae bacterium oral taxon 096. The sequence goes on from CP073340.1 coordinate 562,007, forward strand.
TTTCTTTAATTTCTCCAAAATTAAAAACAGGTCAAATGTTGCTTTCATATCCAAATTTGCTGAAGGCTCATCTAAAATTAAAACTTTCGGATTCATCGCATAGATGCTTGCAATAGCTATCTTTTGTTTCTGTCCGCTTGATAATTCAAAAACAGATTTTCCTTTCAGTTCCGGGGTATCCAACTCTGCATATACTTCTTCTACTCTCTGTTTGATTTCATCTCTTGATTTGCAGATAGTTTGAAGACCAAAAGCTATTTCTTCATCTGTCGTTGTCGTAAAAAACTGACTTCTTGGATCTTGAAATACAGTTCCTACAATATGCCCTATTTCATGAAGTAATAATTTGCTTATATCTTTTCCGGACGCAAAGGCTTCTCCTTTCATTTTGCCTTTGTAATAATGTGGAATAAGACCATTCATTACACTTCCAAGAGTGCTTTTACCACTTCCACTTTTCCCTGAAATTAAAACAAATTCACCTTTTTTAATTTCAAGATTGATATTTTTCAAAGCAGTTCGCCCATCTTCCCATTCATAAGAAACATCTTTTAACAAAATCATGGTTACACCTCATATTGAGCTTTCCATAATTTTGTGTAGTAACCATCTTTCTCAAGAAGTTCCCCATGCTTTCCTTTTTCAAGTAAATTTCCTTTTTGAAATACGAGAATTTGGTCAGCTTTTTGAATTGTTTTTAAATGATGAGCCACTACAAGTACAGTTCTATTCTTTGCAAGTTCTGTAATAGCATCTTGTATCAAAGATTCATTTACAGGATCAACATTACTTGTCATTTCATCAAGAATTAAAATCGGTGCATTTTTTAGAAAAGCTCTTGCAATAGATATTCTTTGTCTCTGTCCACCTGAAAGAATCCCACCATTTTCTCCAATATCCGTTTCATAACCTTTTGGTAAACTCATAATGAAATCATGTATCCTTGCCTTCTTTGCAGCTTCAATGATTTCTTCTTTCGTTGCTCCTTTTTTACCTACCCTGATGTTTTCTTCAATCGTGTTATCAAACAGTTGAACATTTTGCATGACAATACTGATACGATCTAAAAGCTCATCATAAGGAATATCCCTTATATCAATTCCTCCGAGTGTAATTTTTCCTTTATGCACATCATAAAATCTTAAAAGCAAGTTAGTTATCGTAGTCTTTCCACTACCTGATTCTCCAACTAAGGCTGTCACCCGTTTTTCAGCAATATCAAAACTTAAATTTTCCATTTTAAACTCATCTTCTTCATAGGAAAATTTAATATTTTCAAAGACTATGTTATTTTGCTTCGGAATAATACCATCTGCCTTGTCAGGTATTATATCTGCATACAAAATTCTTGAAAGTCTCTCATAGCTGTCTACCGCCGAAACATAATACATATAGTGTTGTTCCATAGAAGCGAACGGCTTATAAAACTCTTTTGAAATTACTACAAAGATAATAAAATTAAGTACATCAAGATTTCCCTTTACAACAAATATTGCTCCTGCGATTAAAAGAATTAAATATCCAATATCCAGTAAAAAACCAAATATAGATAATTGTTTTGCCTTAAATCTTGAAGCTGCTTTGCTTGTTTCTCCAAACTTTTTTGTCTTGTTCATAAGCTCATTATCCAAGCTCTTATTGTTTAAAAAGCTCTTTAGTACAGGTATTCCTCTCACATATTCAACAAATAGGCTAACCATATCAAGAAGTGCTGAGTTGTTCTGATTTTCTATTTTTTCAGATTGCTTAATTGTCATATATAGAAAGGCAAGTGCAATCGGAACGGATACTGCCATTATCAGTGCCAACTTTATATCAATATTTGCAAGACCAACAAATACGACTGCACCTATCAAAAAATCACCAAACATTCTTGACCACATATGTCCTACAACAAGGGACATATTATCAACATCTTTATGAAGTATTGTGTTTATCTCACCAAGTCTTTCATTGGTATAAAATCCCAAACTGAATTTCTTTAATTTGATAATCATGCGTTCTCTTATTTGCTGAACAATATCAAAACCTGCACTATGCTTTTTCATATCCGCAACCATGTTACAAATACCTTTGAAGACTACAAGTAATCCAATCGCAATAAAATATTTATAAAGCATATCTAAACTCGTCCCCTCAAATATCTGAAACAGTATAGAAAATACGATAACAATCATAGCTATGGAGCTTAGTCCATAAAGGGCAAAGAATACACTTGATATAATCAAATCTCTCTTGCCGGTTTTTGTAAGTAGTTTTAACATTTCTCTAAACATTTTCTGTTACCACCTCCGTACACTCGCAATCCACTCCGTTCTTTGCTCGTGAAAGACTATCGTCTTTCAAATTCCATCTATCTACCTTGTTCTGTGCTTCAACCATATCCTTATAGAACTCACATCTTTTCATCAGCTCTTCATGGCTTCCTGCATCAAGAACAACACCCTTATCCATAACTATAATTTGGTCTGAATCTCTAATCGTATTTAGATGATGAGCAATTGTAATGATGATTTTATCCTTACTTAAATCATCAATCGCTTCACCGATTAGTCTTTCATTTTCACTATCAACAGCTGCCATTGCCTCATCTAATATTAAAATCGGTGCATTTTTCAGTATCATTCTTGCAATAGAGATTCTTTGTTTTTCTCCACCGGATAACTTAACTCCCATTTCACCTACTCGTGTTTCATATCCATTTGGCAATGCTGAAATAAAGTCATGACATCTTGCTTTTTTAGCAGCTTCTACGACTTCTTCTTTTGTTGCATTTAGTTTCCCGATTGCAATATTGTCAAAAATACTTAAATCGAAAAGAATGACCTCCTGTTGCACACTTCCAATAAGATTTGAAATATTTTCCTGACTGTAATCCTTTATATCTTTCCCATTTATTTCTATTCGTCCGCTGTCAGCATCCCAAAATCCCATAAGCAAATTAGATACGGTACTTTTCCCACAACCGCTTGCTCCAACAAAGGCATTTAAGCTATTTTTCTTAAAAGTCAAATTGATATCTTTAAGCTCAAAGCCATCTTTTCCGTATGCAAAATTCACATCTTTAAATTCTATGTTTCCAAATTCTAAACCTTGTTCTGTCTTTTTGTTTGGAAGTGGAACGGTTAAAACTTTTCCAATCGCCTTTAGAGCTTCCTTAAACACAATAGAAAAATGTTGTAGAGTGGCTGTCTTGCTTATGGATGCTGTAAACGCAGAGGATAGAATAATTGCGAGTATAAATTTAGGTGTTGTTATTTCTCCATAATAAAGAAATATACTTCCCAAAATCATGACAATAACTACTCCAATTTCCATAAATATGTCAATGAGTCCCATTGGAATTGTAATTGCTCCCATGCTCTTTTTAACCCAGTAAATATACTCTCTTGCCGTTTTTAATGTTCTTTCGCTAATCTCCTCTTCTTTAGCAAAAGCCTTAATCACAGAGATATTTTTTACATATTCCATTAGCTCTTCTCTCATCTTGTTTTCATGGTTAAAGTAAATAGCAAAGTTCTTATCCATTGTTTTCTGTGAAAGAACTTTTACCAAATACATGAGTGGAACTCCGGCAATCATTCCAAGAGCAAGACGCCAGTCTACAAAAATCATAGCTATGAAAATAATGGTAGGCAGAAGCGTAACTGCCATTATTTCAGGAAGACCATGAGCAAGGTATACTTCCACTTGCTCCACATCATGCTGAACAATGTTCGTAAGCTCCCCTGTATTATGTTCTTTGAAAAATCCCAAACTTAGTTTTTTTAGATGCCCAATAATATCTATCCTAAGTTCTGTCAATTTTTCGTATGCTTTCTCATGAGCAACCTTTATTGCAAAATAGTAAAACACACCTTTTAATACAAACGACATAAAGATTCCCAAGAATATATACTTTAAATTAGCTTCGTTAATATTGTTTGTGATTAAAGAACTAATCAAATATACGAGTAAGATTTGTGGTATCAAATCACATACTATTTTTAAAGCAAGAAGTGAATTGGATAAGCCATTTTTTCCAATCGCTTTTTTTCTTAATTCTTTTTCCGGCATGAACAACGCTCCTTTCAAAATTGAATAATATTAAATTTAAATTCATTATTAAGGTTTGAAGTAAGACTTTGCTGATTACGCAAAGTCTATTTTTTAGTGCTAATTATAGGGATTCCACTCCCTTGTAATAACACCTTGCAATAAGTTTTAACATGTCTTTTGCCCACTTTTCACTTTGATAGTGCCTTGCTATTTCAAGAAGCCCCTCTGTAAAGTTACTAGCTAAAATATGGGCAAGCATTGGATCATATTCCTCTTTTGATTGTCTTTTTAAACTTACTTCAATATGAACCTGCATTTGTGATATGAGTTTGTGTTTGGCTTCTGTATGTTTTGTACCTGAGCTTTTATCCATTAAAATAATTAACTTCTTACGCCCTTTTAATAGTTCATGAATATAGTTTTCTCCAACTTCATCAAACCTTTCAGAAGCAGAACCTTTTTCCAAAGACTCCTCCTCATCAAAAGCTGACTCGAAATTTATATAAACAGAACTTACTACTGCATCAAACAAAACTTCTTTATTCTTGAAATAGGTATAAATGAGTGCCACAGGAATATCTGCTTCTTTTGCAATTTCTGTTAATTTGGCACCTCTATAATCCTTTTTATAAAACACTTTTTCTGCTGCTTCAAGTATTCTATTTCTAACTTCTTCTTTTAATACTTGTGCCATAGCACACCTCTTTCTATTTCAATACTGAATTTATATTTAATAATAAATTATAATTCAATATTTGTCAAGTTACATGTGGAAATTATGGTGTCCTTATGGTATAATTTAGTAGTAAATTCAAAACTTGCTTAACGCTTGCTATCTAATTCATTCTTATGTAGCAAGCACAGTAAGTGTACGGACACTTACGGAAAAATTGATGAAGCAGCCCTTTGGGAACTGCTTCTTTTTTTATCAATTTTTGGCTTGTTAGGGAGAACCCTAATACCCTGAAAATCATACAAAGGAGGAAATATCTATGGCAAACAGAATACGAAATGAACGACTTGAAATTAAGTTGACCAAAGAAGAAAAAACTCTTTTTGAGGAGAAAAGGAAACTTGCAAAGTGCAGAAATATGAGCCACTTTATCCGCAAATGTGTTTTAGAAAAGGAGATTTATCAGGTAGATTTAGAGCCTTTTCGGGATTTACAAGGCTTGCTTAGAGGTGCTACAAATAATATCAATCAGATCGCAAAGAGAGTAAATCAGACAGGTATCATCTATAAAGATGACATCCAAGATATGAAGAAAGTGATTGAATATTTTTCTAAAGAGTTGTGGCAAATTCACTCCCTGCTTCTAAAAAGAACTGCTGAAACGGAAGGGAAATGACAATGGCGATTACAAAAACACACCCTATAAAATCAACATGAAATAAAGCATGGAAAACATATAGCCTTTAAGCCAAAAGATAAGCAGAGATTTACAAGAGCGAAAACAATTGGCGAAGATTATACCGAAGAACGATTAATGGTAGTGTCTATATCCATTGTAGCCCTTGCCTCTACCCCTACAAAGATGCTACCAACATTCCGCCTTTTAGGATAAAACTTCCATTGTATTTTGATAAAAATACTCGCTCTAAAAACCGCTCCATCATATATTTTCTAATCAGTACATGGGCTTCAATACCGACTTCTTTTGACAAATTTCGTATCAAATCTTTTAGTTGTTTTGATAAATGAATCATTATAATAACACCTCCAAATATTTACTTAACATATGGTTTACTCGAAGTTTTTTTGCATATTCCATAAGTAGATGCAAATTCTTGTCTTTACGCCTAATATACTGCTTCATTGCATCCTGAAAAATTTGAATTTCAATTTGTGAACGACTACGAATCATATCACAAACAGTTCGCTCAGGATTATAGATGAAAACTTCATTTCCAAAAGGTGTTTTTGCTTTTGAAATCCCAAGTTCAAAAAAGTCTTTTTTAATAGAGAATACTTTTACACCATCTTCTCTTAAATGAGTGGCATTATATCCACTTTTTACCGTAACAGTATATTGCAGCGGCTCTTGATCCGTCATATCAAGCAGAAACAAAGCTGTATCATGAGAAAAGATTATTTTCGGGCAACGAAGCTGTAATAAGTACAGTCCATCTTTCCATACATATGGAGAACAATAAATTCCATGTGAAATACGCTCATAATTATATTTTTCTACAAATTTTGCCAAAGTCGTTTTAGAAATTCCTTTACTGATAACTTCTGAAGTTCTTAAAACTCCATTACCTGCAGCTGAAATTTCCACAATCTGTTCTAACTGGTTCATGAACTCACTTCCTTTCACGCTCTTATTATATATTATATAAGCGTAAAAGTAAATATATGAGCAAAAAAGCCGGTGCAGTCCTAAGACCACACCAACCATACATTTATCTCTCCGTTTCTTTAGGTTTTTCTTTACTTTCTTTCGGCTTTTTCTTATCTTCCGCCTGATATTCTTTGATAGCACCAAGTATGGATTTTTTACCGTTTTCTTGACCGTTTTCTTGACCTTTTTCAGAATTGAGCAAGGTATTTAACTTAGCTTTCATTTTTTCAACATCTGCTCTAAGCTGTCCGAATAGCTTTACGAAATCTCTCTGTTTAAAGTCCTTTGGAACTATTCTCTTTTTTTACGCCTTCTGATGCAAAAACTATCTCACCAACTGTTAAATCAACCCACCCCAACATTTGACAAAGAACCTTATAATTGTATGATTTTATTGGCTACATCTTCTACAAATCGCTTATCGTGTTCCACAAATATAAGTGTAGGCTTTGCTTCTTTTATGATTTCCTCAATCTGTATTCTTGATATTACATCTATATAATTTAATGGTTCGTCCCAAACAAATAAATGAGCTGGCTTTGATAAACTTATGGCAATTAAAACTTTCTTTTTTTGTCCATCACTATAATTCTTCATATCAATTTCAAATAATTCTCTTGAAAAATCTAATTTTCTAAGAATTGTTTTACACAATGTTTCATCAACATCTTGCTTATGAATATACTCATTTAGGCTACCTGTTAAATCAGATGTATCTTGAGGAATATACGATATTTTCAAATTACTTGCTAATTTTATATCCCCTGTATACTCGTGTTTTAAACCTAATAAAATTTTAATCAAGGTCGATTTTCCGCTTCCATTGCTACCATATATAGCTACTATATCGCCTTGTTTTATCTCAAAACTTAGGTTATTTAATATCTGTTTTTCTCCATAGTATGATGATAAATCACCAACCGATATTAGAGGGTTTTTATGATGATGTAATGGATGTAATAATAGACTTTCCTTTGTTTCAATATCTTTCAGTAAATTCTGTTTTTCTTCTATTGCCTTGTTTTGTCTATTCTCCAAATTCTTAGATTTTTTCATCATCTTGGCTGACTGATGACCTATATGTCCTTTGTCTGGTTTTACACCTGATACTTTTACACCATTTTTAGTATTTTCAATTTTATCAGACCAAATTTGACTTTGTCTTGCAGCTTCTTTTAATCGTTTAATATCTTTTCTTAATTTCTCGTTTTCACTGATTTCAAATTGGTCTTTCATTAATTTGTTTTCATACCATGATGTAAAATTTCCTGATTGAACATCAATAGAATTCCTGTTAATAGAAATAACATGATTGATACAACCATCTAAAAAATCTCTATCATGAGATATAAGCAAAAATCCTTTTTTACTTTTCAGATATTCACTTACAATTTTTCTTCCGTCCATATCTAAATGGTTTGTTGGTTCATCAATAAGTAAAAAACCATCTTCTCTCGTAAACAAAATAGCTAAAAGGATTTTTGTTTGTTCTCCTTTAGAAAGCGTTTCAAACTCTCTGTAAACAAGGTTCTCATCTACATTTAGCAAATTAAGTTCTCTAAATAATTTCCATTCTTCCTCATCTGATATTAGTTCTTTATATAACTCAATCCCTAATTTTGAAGTATCAACTATATTTGGTGGAAATTTAATAAATTCAACATCCTTGGTTATTTTACCTTGATAAGTTTCTTGATTTAAAAGTAACTTAAATAGAGTTGATTTACCAATTCCATTTCTTCCTATCAATCCTATTTTCCAGTTTGTATCAAAGGAAAACGATACATTTTCAAATATAGGTTTTACATATCCATAATATGAGAAAGTGAGGTTTTCAATTTTAATTGCCGACATAAAAATACCTTCTTACAATCCTATTTTATTTAATATAATACCATTCCTAAGCCCTTTTTTCCATATCTAATTTTTGTAGTACTTGACAGTTACCTATAAAGTTAAAATACACATCAACTTGTTGTTTTCTGTCTTTTCCTTTTCTTCCTCCTGTTGATTCGTGGACTACAACTTTTTCTATATATTCATTTATCATTGGTACTGTCCGTTCCTCAATATCGGTATATTTCTCTATCTTTTTAGGAATTTATCGCTGTCAACTTTTCTCTGATGATAGCTTTCTATTTCATCTTCAAAATACTGTATTTGCTTTTCTAAATCTTGTTGCTCCGTGTCATAGATATTAAATAATCTATCAAAGTGTTTTACAGGGATTTTACCAAGTGCATGGTCTTCATATAGTTTTGTAATTAGGGTTGTTAGTTCTTCATTCCTTGAGGACAATTTTTCTAATTTCTCTTTATATCCTTGATATTTTTCTTCTCGTTTTTCATCGGATAACTCGTTCATCACTTTTAGAAATTCTTGCTTTTCTTCTTTTGCAAAAAAGACTTTATCTTTGGTTAATATGTCTGCTATCTGTGTTACTCCATATCCCTCTATTACAAGCCTGTAAATGCGTTTTACGACCTTTGCACTCTCTTTATCGAAAAGTATCCTGTTTGTTCTTTGGGTTTCTAAAATAGCCGTATGGAACGCTTGGTGATACTCTTTTACCCTCTTCCATTCTTGCTCTGAAGTCTTCTACCGGTATTTCTTCCAGTTGCCCTTTTTTCGCCATATCTTTGAGCTTGACTTCATTTCCATTTACTTTAACGAGTTTTTCAAGTCCTCCCAGTTTTTTCGCTTCTTTCATCATTTTTTTCAATAGCGTTAAAAGAAGTTTTCCGGTTACTAAAACCATGAAAGGATTGTTGCCTTATAGTCTTTATAGGTCTTTCCGGTACTTTTGCTGTATGCGGATAGTCTTTCGATATAGTTATCAAGCTGTCCGTTCATCGTGATTTGCAATTCTGATACATCTTCATCTGTTAAAAACACATTTTGAAATGTGCCGAGCTTCATAAAATCTCTCTTACTATACTCACTCTTATTATTATCTATATAGTTAGGGTAAAGAGTTTTTACTTCCTGAAGTAAAAGTTTTTAACTTCAAGAGGTCAGTTTCTTTTATTTCCGATATACTCATAAAGTCTTTTACATAAATGATGTTCGGCTTTCCAAGTCCAAGTCTTACTCTTTCAATCAGTCCAATGCCTTTTTTGACATCAAGTTCATCCAATATTTTTATTGCCGTAGGCTTTGAGATATTTCTTCTTTTCATAATTTCTTCGACTGTGAAGTAGATAAATACTCTGCCTTCTTTGTCTATCCAGTTATTCTTAAATGACATTCCTGTCCGTTTCAAAAGCATGGAATAGAGTATGATTGCTTCGGCAGACAGCCCTCTAAATCCTTCTCCGGCAACCAATATCTCCGGCACTTTTAGAAAATTAAATCTCTCTGCTTCCCTGTTATAGAAATAGTCAAAGTCCATAATTCCTCCTTCCTTGATTTTTTCGCAAAGAAAAAGACGATAGTTTTTTCTATCGCCTCCCATAACCATTTTATGGCAGCAAATACACACATCAGCATAAGTAAATATAGGATTGCTGTTCCTACGCTAAGCAAGAATATCAGAAATGCAGCGAGGATACTTAGTGATAAGCTAAGTGGAAACAAGATTATTTCCATCTCATAAATACCCTCCATTTCTATTAAATCATTTTAAAATGCCTTAAAGCATCCATGATAGCTTCCTCTTTTTCCGGTGTGCATTGTGGAATAACCTGTTTCTCTTTTTTTGATTTATTATAATGCTCCCTCAGTACAATTCCACATTTCTTTTTAATCTGTGCAATATAGAGTATCGAAACCTTTAAATCAAATTTTTCCAATATATATTCCTTAATTTGTGCATAAGACGCTTTACTTTCAGCACTTGTCAAATCAAGCTAATCAAGCTTAATTTCAACATCTATATGCTTATCGACATCGAGTTTGGACAAAAGTGCTACCGTCTCCACATGTATGATGTTTGCAATCCATTCAACTGTAGATGTACCGTCTTGTGCCAGCCTGTTCTGTCTGCTGTGCCTGCTCTGTCCGGGCCGGCGCACTTTCATCTGAATCAGCGTTTGGATTCGCGCTGCTGCATGCCGCAAGGGACAGCGTGATGGTAAAGGCAGCGATAATTGACATCAGTTTCTTTATCTACATTCCAAAAGCACCTCCAATAATTCTTCCCTGCTGAATTTCTTAGCACAGCCGCCGGTCAGGATCGTCGTATCTGCAATCGCCTTGAAATTCGTATCCTCCGGAATATTCATCTCGGCAAATGTTGTCGGCAGTCCTATCTCCTTGATAAATGCGGCAAGAGCATCAATAAATGCATCTGCGAGTTCTTCCTCGCTTTTGCCTGTAGGATCAATATCCCATACTTCCACAGCAAGCCTTGCAAACTGTTTTACTGCTTCCGGGAGCATATGCCTGTAAAGCACGGGATGCAGCACCGCCAATCCCTGTCCATGATTACAGTCTGTAAAAGCACCCAGCTGATGCTCCAGCATATGGCATTGGAAATCGGTTGCTTTTCCAATCTTAAGGATTCCGTTTTCCGCCATTGCAGCAGCCCAGATCAGTTCACTTCTCGCCTGAATATCTTCGGGATTCTTAAGTGTCACCCTTATATTTCTGATGATGTTTCTCTGAGTTGCCTCATTTATCTCATCAGATATATTCACGTCACGAGGCGATCCCATATAGGTCTCCATACTGTGGGACAAGGAATCAAACGCACCTGAGATCACCTGCTTCATCGGCATCGTCATGGTATACATCGGATCAAGAATTGCGAAATCATAGAAAGCTCCCCAAAGCGGAGATTTTGACTTCTTCTCTTCATTCGTGATCACTGCTCCGTTATTCATTTCCGCGCCGGTGCCAAAAGCAGTAACCACAGCGCCCATTGGAATAAACTCTGTCGGGGCACCATGCTCTGTATGCTCAAAGTCCCAAAGATCCTTTTCCATCTTTGCCTGGGCTGATACAACTTTACAGCAGTCGATTACAGAACCGCCGCCAACGACAAGAATAAAATCTATCTTGTTGTCCCTTGCCAGCTTCGCTCCTTCCTGTACCTTTGCATATGTAGGGTTGGACATGATACCGGTAAACTCTGTAATCTTCTTTCCCGCAGCATTAAGAATACCGACCAGCTCGTCATAAACACCGTTTTTCTTAATCGATCCGCCGCCGTATGCAAGCAGCACATTTTCTCCAACTTTTGCAAGCTCTGCTGGCAGGTTCTTCTCCGCTGCCTTTTCACCAAAATAGACCTTTACCGGGTAACTGTATGTGAATGATTTCATTTTTTCTCTGCCTCCTATTTCAAATTGCGAAGATTTTGTAATTTGCCTATTAAAACTTTCAATAACATCAAATACAGTTAATGGTGAAGTTCCCTCCTGAAAATCTTTAAACTCTTTTATTTCAACAAGTTCTTTATTAACATAATGTTTTGGTATATAAAATTTATTTATATCTTCTAAAACATACTCACTACTATATTTTGTATAATTCCAATTAGTTTCATCAGTTAAGTACAATATTTCATTATACTCATTCATCACCTTAAAGAGTTGATGTCTCACTGCATTAGGAAGTTTAACGCTAATTTTTTTATTTATTATTAGAGATTTATTTCTTTCTGAAAAAGGGATATACATAGCTGGCTTCATTCTATATATTTTCCAACTAAAGACATCTCTTCCAGACAATTTACTTGTGGCAACTATCTCATACCCATCTTCATTTAGTAAAGTATTTATTCTTTCTAAATATCGTTCCCAAGCTCCATTTTCATCTCTCACTTCTGGATGAAATACTTCACAAAGAAAATTTAGCAAAATATTATCTTCACCATCAAGCAGCTGAAATCTTTCGTCTTCGAATATCCAATCATCTGGATAATCGCCATTATGTGTATGCATTATAATTTCTTCTTCTTCTGCATTCTCCACTCTTGAATCTCTACTTTCCCAATCTGCTAAGTTATACAATCTTTTCAAAAATTCAACAACATCAGATCGACCATAATAAGGGTAAAATATATTTTCTGTTATTAACCAATTATCTTCCGTTATTCCTTTTTTGAATAAGTCAAAAATGTCTCGTCTTGTAACACCTGTAATTTTATTCAAAGTATAATCTCCTCATATTAAATTTTCACACATTCTACTATTTCCTCAATATCACAATCCAATGCATTGCAAATTCTAAGCAAAACATCTGTAGTTACATTCTGCCCGTTCTTCATTTTGTAAAATGTACTTTTACTCACTTTTGCCTTTTCCATCAATTCGTTATTTGTCATATCTAAATCAATGAGTTTTTTGAACAATCTGGTGTTAGAATATAATTAGTACAAAACAAAATGAGATATTTCCTTATTTGTTATATAATAAACCTTAGGAGGAACTCATTATGTCAAGTAAAAGAAACCATCACTCAAAACAGTTTAAGCTGGATGCTATCAACTATCGAAATGAACATCCTGATCTTACTCAAGTTGAATGTGCCAAGAATCTTGGTATTGGTGTTAGTACACTTGCCAAATGGGAAAGTCAATTTCGTAATAATGACGGTGACATTCCCGTTCGTGGCTCAGGTAACTATCAATCTGATGATGCAAAAGAAATAGCTCGCCTTAAACGTGAGCTTCGTGATGCTCAGGATGCTCTTGATGTACTAAAAAAAGCCATAAGCATTCTGGGGAAAAGCTAACTATTGCTATCTATACAGAGATTTCTGCAAAGGTAGAGGCAGCTAAAGTAAACGGACACCATGTCTCTACTTCCGGAATGTTTAAATTTTTAGGTGTGTCTCGATCCGGATATCGTTCTTTTCTTAATAGAAAACTATCTTCTACTATTCAGAGGAAGGAAACTATCAAGAAGAATATCTGGCTTATTTATGATGCTTCAAAACAAAACTATGGTGCTCCTAAAATAACCAAAGAACTTCGTAAGTCGGGTGAAACTATTGCTGAACGCACTGTAGGAAAATATATGCATGAAATGGGTATTAAAGCCTAATGGATTAAGCCTTTTACTACCACTACCAGAGGCTCTGATTTTAGTACTGAACTTACAAACATACTTGATGAACGATTTAACCCGGAACGCCCCAATGCCGTATGGTGCACAGATATTACTTATATATGGACTCAAAATGGCTTTGTCTACCTTAATTGTGTTATGGACTTATTTGCCAGGAAAATAATAGCCTGGACTCTTTCTGATACTATGGAAGTATCAAATGTTGTAGCCACAATTAATAAAGCAAAGGCTTATCGTAATATCGAACAACCTTTAATAATACATTCAGATCGTGGTAGCCAGTATGTATCAAATGCTTGGCGTGAAGCCACCAAAACTATGCAACGAAGCTATTCTCGTTGTGCCTATCCATATGATAATGCGTGCATTGAATCATTTCATTCATTGATTAAAAGAGAATGGCTAAACAGATTCAGTATTCAAAACTACAGCCACGCATATAGGCTTGTATTTGAGTACATTGAAGCCTTTTATAACACGGTAAGGATTCATAGTCATTGTGATTATATGTCTCCTGACGAGTTTGAAAAGCTATATAATAAGGCACGTGTTCTTCCGGCATCTTAGTCGGTAGAACCTCTCATTTTAATTTGTACTAAATCTTGACATAGGACCAGTAAGGATGTAGAACTTTTAAAGAACTATCTCATAGATAGACAATAAGAAGAAGATCCACTTGATTTTTTCTGTAACACAAGGAGGTTGAGATATGAGAATCAGCTATAATAAATTATGGAAAATGTTAATCGACAAAGAAATGAACAAAAATGACTTAAAAGATGCTGCCGGAATCAGTGCAGCATCAATTGCCAAACTTGGCAAAGGGGCAAATATCACCACTGATGTTCTTCTAAAAATCTGTGAGGCTATGGATTGTAGATTGGAGGACATCATGGAAACAATAAAGGATTAGGAGTTGATAATACCAATGAATCGCAATACATCCGTGGAACTCACCAATATGTGAATGGTCTACGATAGAAACGGCAATGTCCTAGTTGAGGAAAAAGTCGGTAAGGACTCTCGTGGTTAATTTTTCCTGGTGGTCATGTTGAGAACAGAGAATCTGTTGTTGATTCAATGATCAGAGAAATAAAAGAAGAAACCGAATTGACCATATCCAATCTAGAATTTTGTGGTGTTAAGGATTGGATTGAAGAAGACGGGTCTCGATATATGGTGTTCTTATACAAAACCAACATATTTTCAGGAACTATCAAATCATCGTCCGAAGGGGATGTTTTTTGGATGCCACTTGAAGAATTGAAACAAAAGGAAACTCTATGGCATTTAGATAAAATGCTTGAGATATTTTGTGGCAATGGAGTGACCGAACTGTACTTTGATCAAAAAGCTTCAGCCACTTACACAATATTAAAATAACCATTAGGAGGTACATTATGAAAACAGCATTACTTAACTCACTTTATGTGAAATACAACATTGCAAACCTAACATTTGGAGCAATCCATGATAAACTTGGAGATGTTTATGAGGAATATTGCGAAACAATATTAAATGCTAAGGCTTACTTGGATAATTTAAAAGCAGGAAATATTGCGTCACTTGAAGAAGAAGTACTTTATCACATTCTTACTTGTAACAATCTGAGTAATTTTAATGCTATTAACAGAATAACTGCTACAACTATTATCCCGCATAGAAGTACAGGTGGAAATTCAAAAACCGATATCATTGCAACTGTTCAATTAGTAAATAGAGACATAATCACTTTACCTATTAGCTGCAAGCAGTCCACTGTTCCTAAAGTTGCATTAGCTGAATTTGATGTGGATACTATCTGTAAAGAAATGGGGATTACTAATCCTAGACTAAAACAACTACTTATGAAACATCAAGTAGATTGCTCTGCAAAGAACTTCACGGCAGCCGAAAAAGCAGAATTAACTGCATTGATGGCTCCAATCGGAAGAGATTTTGTTCGTTGGGTCTTAACAGGTTCACCAACCACAAATCCTAATGATGTATGTATTCCTACGTCATTAATAAAATTCAAATTAAAGAAACCAACTGACAGGTATAATATTAATATTGCCAAAGGTGATTTCGACTACATATCGTTTGAGATGCTTACAATCGAGGAGTGTATTGATAGAATAATGTATAAGAGCAATGGAACCCTGAAACCAGGAGGTTTTAACACTGGCCTTTCATGGACATATGCCACAGGTTCAAAAGGTCAGAAAATGCAGTTTAAAGGTTAAGAGGTAATATTTGCATGAAATATAGAACATATTATCAAGAAGAGAATGCAAAGATTCTTTTAACAGATACCCTGAAAACAACCGTAATAAAAAATGACTCCATAGATTTGATAGTTACTTCACCACCATATAATTTAGACATGAACTACAAGTCCTGTAACGATAACCAACCATACGATGAATACTTAAAATTCACTAGGCAATGGTTACGTAAAGCTTATAAATGGTTAAAGAAAGATGGTAGAATGTGCCTCAATATTCCTTTGGATAAAAATAAAGGTGGACACCAAAGTGTCGGAGCTGATATCACCACTATAGCAAAAGAAGTAGGTTTCAAATATCATTCTACTGTCGTATGGAACGAGGGCAATATTTCAAAATCCTCTGCATGGGGTTCCTGGATGAGTGCATCATCACCTTATGTTATTGCACCAGTCGAATTGATTGTGCTTCTATACAAAGATTCATGGAAAAAAATAAGTGGTAGCCGAATTAACAATATTGAACGTAACGAATTTATATCATGGACTAATGGTGTATGGACTTTTAAAGGTGAAAGCAAAAGAAAAATCGGTCACCCAGCACCATTTCCTGTCGAACTACCAAAAAGATGCATTAAGTTATTCAGTTATGTTGGTGACACTGTTTTAGATCCATTTATGGGAAGTGGTTCTACTGTTATTGCTGCTAAACAAAATAATCGAATTGGAATTGGAATAGATTTCGAAGAAGAATATTGTGAACTAGCAAAACAAAGAATTTTAAAAGAAACATAAAAAAAGGCCATAGTAGAAAAAATTCTCTACTATGGCCTTAATGCTCTTATTTATCAGCAAGAACCTTTACAAACTGTCTAGCTAAAGCAAACGCTAGTAATGGTGGAATAGCATCACCAATTTGCTCGTATTTATCCTGTTCCTTTGCACTATGGAAAGCAACATAAGGACCTGCAAACTGATACCAATCCGGAAAACTCTGTAATCTAGCCGCTTCTCGTGGTGTTATTGCTCTGTTTATATATGGATGAAGTACTTCATCCAAACAATGTGATGTTACAGTAAAACTTGGTTCATCGTCAAGTAAACGTCTATTTCTACTTCCATATATTGTATTAGGGAATAGATGTCTATACTTTTCGATTTCTCCTGATTCAGTCAACCCATTAAATGTGGATTTCATGCTTTCTCTCACACCTATAAGGGCAAGCAATTCTTGCTTCTTCTTTGTATGACCAGGACCTTTGTGTGCAGAAACACTACATTCGTTATATAATCCTTCTTCTATAAGATGCTTTGGTACCTGGGCATTCATATCATTACTTTCGTATTTATTACCTCTCATTATAGAAACAAACCATTCTTGATTAGCATTTTTAAAGGATTTAAGTGGTGTATATGATGTAGATTCTTCACCCATCCCAACCTGGTCTAAGTCTAAAATAGCGTCTCCTGCAGTAACGTAAGGACATTCGCATCCAGGACCATGTGTTTTTTCTGGATAATCAAATTCTATACTCTCCAAATCTTTTCTAATCGCCACCAAAAACAATCTTTCCCTTGCCTGAGGTACACCATAATCACAAGCCTTAAGAAGGATATCCTCTTGTCTTCGAGACACCAGTCTATAACTAGGTGTTACATTTTCATCTTCAAATGTATCGCAGATATATTGAAAAATTGCTCCTTTAACACCATTTTTAGCTTTTGAAAACATACCTTTTACATTTTCAAAAAGAATAGCTTTTGTTTTAACAGTTCTTGCAATTCTTACAATATTACTAAATAAATCATCTCTATCATCTCCTGCTGTTCTTGTTCCTGCAATGCTGAAACTTTCACAAGGAGCACCTCCTGAAACGATGTCCACAGTTTCCTTTTCTGAGTCAATTCCATATCTTGCTAACAGAAAATCCTTAATCATTTTGCTGCTAACAAGATTAATATCTCCATGAATAACAAGGGATCTTGTACTTTCAACCATATAAGATTGTAGATATGCTTCATCCTTATCATCTTCTAAAGCATATTTTGCCAATTCGAATACTTCCGCATTATGGCTAACTGAATATGTTTCGACCGTTGTATCAATCCATTCAACTGCAATAAGAGGAAGGATCCCAGCCCATTTAAAACCAGTACACAAACCACCTGGTCCAGAGAATAAATCAATGCTGACAAGTTTAAAATCTTCGTCTTTCATTCTTTGTTTTAAGCTATTATTCATATTTACCTCTATCATCAGGAGTGGTTTCTGCCAACTCCAAAATATCATTAATATCACAATTCAACGCTTCACATATTTTCACTAAAATATTAGTATTCACGTTTTCATTTCTTCCAAGCTTTGCAATACAAGTAGAACTTATTCCTGCCATTTCTCCGAGATCTTTTTTCTTTAAATCTCTATCAATTAGCAGTTTCCATAATTTTTTATATGAAATTTGCATACATTACACCTTTCTAAATTCTTCTTATTCAATTATAAGAAAAAAAGACTTTAATGTCAATATTAAATTATGCATTCGCGTAATTATCTACATTTAATTTGATTTTAATTCTTTTATCAGATAATAGTTTGTGCGAATTGTCAATCATTCCTATTTTTAAATTTTATTGTATGGTCAACCTATACTCAATAGTTTTGTACGGTCAACCTAATTCTTTGTCTTGTTTCATGTCCTCTACAATTCATTTACGTTCTCCTTTCTACTCGTTTTCGAACTATACTTTTTACTCTTTCTTCGAGACTTTCCATCTTCTCCAATTTCAACATTACTACGAAGTTCCATTTCTAGTTGAACTGCTTCAAATTGCTCTTTTGAAATTATCCCTTCGTGATGGTTCTTATTCAAATAACGATTCTCCGTTCCTCCTGAATCCGCAATTGCCACATCACCAGTATATTTTTCTCGTATTAACATGGATTCAATTGCTCTTTTACTCCATCGCTCTTTGTCTGTAGATGTTTTTATTTTCTTTTCTTCCAGTTTATCTATGATTCCACCAATACTATATCCTTCAAGATACCAGTCGTAAATTCTTCTAACAACGCTTGCTTCTTCTTCATCAATTATAAGCATTCCATTCTTATCTTTTTTGTAGCCGTAACAGGCTCTATTATATAGTCCTGATGTTCCATCCTCGGCTCTGTATTTTAAGCCCAAGCGTATATTTTCGCTTCTCCAGTCATTTTCTGCTTGGTCACACGCTTCAATTATACTAATCAATAATTCATCTTTAACGGTCTCTGTATCTATCTTATCTTTCTCAAAGATAATTCTTTTCCCAGCTGCTCGTATTCTTCTAATAGCTTCTAAGCCTTCTTTAGCATCACGTCCAAAACGGCTAAGACTTTTAGTAAGAATAATATCTAAATTCCCATGCTCGCACTCATTTATCATTCTATTAAATTCTGATCTTTTTGATCCTATCTTAGCAGATGCAACATCAATAAAAACATCCGCCACAAACCATGTTCTATGTGCAGCCGCTAGTCTCGTCAATCCCGATATTTGTGCCGATAAACTATCCATTTGGGCTTTATGGCTTGTACTTACACGAGTATATATCCCCACAGCATAATCTTTTATAACTTCCTGCTTCTGTATTACAGTTACATTTTCAGCCATATCTTTTATTCCGTTCATAGAGATTCTCCACTAATATTTTAGTATACTTATTTCTTAGTTATATTATAATGTTAATTAGGCTATTCTGCAATTATCATATTTTTAGCTGGGTGCGAGTGGGTGCATTTTTTCTTGTTATCCATTCCCTAGCGTCAACTCCCATCTATAGATATGTTCCTACTAAACCTTATTTTCTCTCAAATAATAAGGCTTACTCTAAGCTAACGATACTTTTTAACGATAGCCTATAAATAAGCCTTTATTTTATATACTTTATTTACTCAGTGGGTGCAACTTTTGACATCAATACAACACACTCGACATGACTAGTATGCGGAAATTGATCGACGGCCTGCACCTTTTTTAGTTGATAGCCATTTGCTGTTAAATACTTTAAATCTCTGGCTAGGGTGGCACTGTCACAGCTGACATAGACCATTCGCTCTGGCTGCATGGCTACCATGGTCTCTAGGCAGGCACGATCACAGCCTTTTCTCGGTGGATCAACGACGATGACATCGGGATGCGACTGCTGATGATTTCCATTCTTTAGGGCATTTTGATACATTGCAGGAAGCACTTCTTCTGCCTTGCCCACAAAAAAGTCAGCATTGGTGATATGGTTTTTCTTCGCGTTGTTTTTAGCATCCAAGATAGCGGCCTCTACAATTTCCACTCCATAGACTTGTTTTGCCTTTCTTGCCAGAAAAAGAGAAATTGTACCTATCCCACAATATAGGTCCCAAACGGTCTCCTTGCCTGTGAGATTCGCAAACTCTAGGGCCTTGTCATACAAGACCTTGGTCTGCAGGGGATTCACTTGATAAAATGACAATGGTGAGATTTCAAAGGCAATATCTCCGATAGAATCTGTGATGGTTAGTGGGCCAAAGAGTTGAAGGATTTCTCTTCCCATAATGACATTTGTATTTTGTGTATTGATATTGAGGCTGATGCTGATCATGCCCTCTATGGACTTTAATCTCTCTATTAAAATATTACTCTTTGGAAGAGATTTGCCATTGATAATGATGCAAACCATCACTTGATCCTGCCCTTGATCTTTTCCTTCTCGAATTAAGACATGGCGAACAAGACCCTTGCTCGTGGTCTCATCATAAGAAGAAATATGATGTTCTCGCATAAAGTCTAGGATCGTTTCTAGGATTATTTGATTCTTTTTTTGACCGAGCAAACAATTTGTCCAAGGAATAATACTATGTGTTCTACCCGCATAAAATCCAGCAATTAGATTTCCCTCTCGATCTGTGCCAATGGGATACTGTGCCTTATTTCTGTAGTGCCATGGCTCTTTCATTCCAATAATGGGAGCAATTTCTACCTCTTCCAAGACTTCTCTAGAAAAACCGCCAAGTCGTATCAAGTTATTGATGACTTTATTTTGCTTAAATGCAAGTTGTGCACGATAAGATACACTCTGCAGTGCACAGCCACCACATGGTCTAGCCACTGGACAGCGAAGCTCAACTCGATCCTTGCTCTCCTTGAGAATTTCTACTACTCTCGCATACCCATAACTTTTCTTGGTCTTCATCACCACTGCACGCACTCTGTCCCCAATGACACTATCCTTAATAAACCATGTAAAAGCATCGGTCTTTCCGATACCTTCTCCGTCTGTGCTAAAATCAGTGATATCTACTTCAATGACATCGCCTTTTTTGTTCATTTCCTCTTCCTCTATCTCAACCTCTTGGCATCTTCTATTCTATATCTGTTCTCATAATATTGGTTTCCAGCAGGCGATTATATCCCATCCATTGTACATTTATATCTCCAGAGGCAAAAATTTCCTTCATTGTCTCTAATTTTGCATCGGTGTTGTCTGCAAGATTTAAAGCCATGGCCTCCACAAGGGCTGGCTTTTTTGGTGAGCCATACTCTAATTCCCCGTGATGGGCAAGAATACAATGATTTAATTGCAAGAGCACCTTCCTTGGGAAGTTTTCAATGGCTCTTGCCTTGTCATTAATCATCTCTACACCGATCATAATATGTCCGAGCAATTGACCATCATCTGTGTAGTCATTTTCTGGGAATGCAGATAACTCTATGGTCTTTCCAATATCATGACAGAGTGCCGCAGTAATCAATAAATCATGATTTAAAAATGGATAGGCAATGCAATAGTATTCACATAGTTTTGTGATACTCAGTGTGTGCTCTAAAAGTCCTCCGACAAATCCATGGTGTACACTCTTTGCTGCAGAGGAAAAACAAAACTTTCGAACAAATTCTTGATCTCGAACAAATAGTGATATCAACAATTCATGGAGATATGGATTCTTCACTGTATCCAACTCCTGTACCAATTCATTGTACATCTGGTTGATGTCCTTTTCGCTCACTGGCAAATAGTCGGATGGAAGATATTCCGTTTCCCTTGCCTTTCTCACTCGCCTCACATTGAGCTGATAATTATTATTAAAAATGGTGACATCGGCCTCGATGGCAATGTAATCTAGTGCCTCAAAGTCCCCAATTCCTGGTGAGCCCAAATCCCAAATCTTGGCATCCACGGTTCCTGTGCGATCCTGCAATAAAAGGCTTTCGTACTCCTTACCTGCCTTTGTCAATTGAATTTGTTTACTCTTGCAAAGGTATATCTCTGATATGTGCATACCTTCTCTAAATGTCGAAATATATTTCATTTTTTTCCTCTCTTAACCTACCTATCTTGCACCCACATTGACTGTAAATACAACTTCTTTGTACTTTCCCACACTACTGCGTCTTACCTTAACAGAAATGCTCTCTCCAACATTTAGGCCTTCCAGTGCCTTCTTGTACTCACCTATATTTTTGACCGAAATGCTTCCCACATCTGTAACAATATCGCCCACCTGTATTCCAGCTACATAAGCTGGTGAATCATTCGCACAACTGGTCACATAAATGCCTGCCGGTGTTCCCGCCTCTCGCATATTTAATGGAATTTCCGCTCCCTGAATGCCAATATAGGGACTGGTCTTTGCATTGCTCATCCGCTCTAAAATATTTTTAAAATCCGAAATGCCATAGACCACAAAACGCCTGCTGTCGTTACTTTCCTTTTCGCTTGTCTTTACTGCAAATCCGACAAGTTCTCCCTTGACATTGACAATAAAAGTGCCACTGTCGGCATCTAGTTTTGCATCTGTGTAGATAAATCTTGCTGTTCCATCCACCACGCTCATATTTCTTGCGACATAGGAAACAATGCCATAGCTTGTGGAATGTACCATTCCCATTGGGCTTCCAATGCTCATAATCACCTGTCCTCTTCGAACCTCATTGGAATTGCCAAGTGAAATTGCACCCACTGATTGCAATGTGCGTTCTTCAAGATTGCTCTTTTCCACAGAAACAATGCTAAGACCTGTAATTTTGTCCACACCCTTTACTGTCGCCGCACTCACCACCCCATTGTCAAAGGTGACTTCAATAGAGTCTGCTCCTCCTGTCGCCTTTATTGGGGCAAGGATGACATACTCACTGTCTGTGCTGGCAATGACAATCCCAGAACAAACCCCTGTCGTTGGCACTGTGTTGTCAAACCACTCCTTCTCATTTTTGACTGACTGAATAGAGACAATGGTCTTATCAAGATCACTGCCAATCTCACTTAAACTAGAAATCATATTTGCAAAATCCTCCGCCGAGTAGCGGTATTGCTGGATGGCAGATTGTACAATGTCAGCTACAGGTTCACTTGTCTCCTTTGCTGAAGTTGTCTCATCTCCCTCTTGTACATCGGGAGCGTCTTTTGGAATTTTTACTACTTCCTGTGTCTGCTTTGGATAGGCGTGGTGCAACAAGGGCGATAGCAGAAGTGCTGCCAAAACTGCACATATTCCAAATACAAAGCCACAGATACTAAATCCCAATACACGCTTTCCTATTTGCCGTAGAATTTGCTTTTTATCTTTCTCCGGCTCAATGACCTTTTCCTTGATAAAATCTTTCTTCTCTCTACTATCAGGCATCTATTCCCTCACTTTTAAGTACAAAACTTTATTGTAACTGAATTATACTTTGTATTGCACACTTGTGCAAGCTTTTGTATACTCTATGAGAATACTACTTTTATATAGAGGAAAAATTATGAATAAAAAGTCATTAAAAATATTGGAATACCCAAAAATCATTCAACTTTTGGTTGCCCATGCAACCTCTGACCCTGGAAGAAAACTATGCCAAGAACTTCTTCCATTCGATCAATTTGAGGACATCATTCACGCCCAAAAAGAGACTACCGATGCTGTCTCTCGCATTCGAACCAAGGGAGGAATTAGTTTTGGCAATGTAAAAAACATCGGCGAGGCCTTAAAACGCCTAGAAGTTGGCTCATCACTGAGTATTTTAGAACTTCTTCGCATCGGTTCACTCCTACGAAACACTGCTCACGCCAGAGATTATGGCGTGCACGAGGAAGATGATGATCTTGATTCCCTTGAGGAATATTTCCGCATTCTTGACCCAATTTCTGCACTTTCTAAGGAGATTTCTCGATGCATTATTGGGGAGGAGACGATTGCTGACGAAGCCTCCCCAGGTCTTTCTAAGGTGAGAAGACAGCAAAAGGGAATTCTATCACGCATGCACAATGAATTAAATTCCATTCTCAATGCCCACCGAGACTATTTAATGGACTCTGTCATTGCCATGAGAGATGGAAGTTACTGTCTCCCTGTAAAAAGTGAATTTAAAAATAAAGTTCCTGGCGTTGTCCACGACCAAAGTTCCACAGGATCTACTGTATTCATTGAACCAATGGCCGTCATTCGAATGAACAATGAACTTCGAGAACTTGAAATTCAGGAGAAAAAAGAAATTGAGGCGATTTTAAAGAGTTTGAGTGAGCAAGCCGCCCCATTTGTGGAAAATCTAAGAATCAATCAAGAGACGCTCACCCACCTCGACTTTGTCTATGCCAAGGCCAATTTGTCCAAATCAATGACAGCTAGTGAACCTATTTTTAATCAAAAGGGATGGATTCACATTAAGGATGGCCGTCACCCTCTTTTGGATAAAAATAAGGTAGTTCCTATCACAGTTTCGCTTGGAAAAGACTATGACCTTCTCATTGTCACAGGACCAAATACAGGTGGAAAGACAGTTTCTCTAAAGACTGTCGGTCTATTTACCTTGATGGGGCAAGCTGGACTTCATATCCCTGCCTTTGAGGGAAGTGAACTTGCCGTCTTTTCGGATGTCTTTGCCGACATTGGAGATGAACAAAGCATCGAACAGTCCCTATCCACCTTCTCTGGACATATGAAGCGAATCGTGGAGATCCTAGATCAGGCCGACAGCCAATCTCTCTGCCTATTTGACGAGTTGGGAGCGGGAACTGACCCAACAGAGGGAGCTGCACTGGCCATCTCCATTCTCTCCTTCCTCCACCGAATGAAGGCGAGAACAATGGCAACCACGCACTACAGCGAACTAAAAGTCTTTGCCTTGTCCACACCTGGTGTAGAAAATGCCAGCTGTGAGTTTAATGTTGAAACCTTACAGCCAACCTATCGCATCCTCATTGGTATTCCAGGAAAGTCCAATGCCTTTGCTATATCAAAGAAATTGGGACTTCCCGAATATATCATTGACGAGGCAAAAACACATATTGCACAGGACGAGCAAAGCTTTGAAGATTTATTGGTAAAATTAGAGCAAGACCGCATTACTATGGAAAAAGAACGGCTAGAAATTGAGCGCTACAAGAAGGAAATTGAAAGCCTCAAGCGTCACTACACTCTTCAGGACGAAAAATTAGATGAACGAAAAGAAAAAATCATCAATGCCGCCAAAGAAGAAGCTGAATCTATTCTTTCAAAGGCCAAGGAAACTGCAGATAACACAATTAAAAATATCAATAAGATTGCTTCTGGTGCAGGGCTTGGCAAAGCACTTGAAAAGGAAAGAGATACTCTTCGCAATTCCCTAAAGAGTGTGGAAAAAATGGAAAAGAAGAAAAAGCCAAAGAAATCTGCGGATAAAAAACCTGAAAAATTGCAAATTGGAGACACCGTCCATGTCTTTAGTATGAATTTAAATGGTACGGTTTCCACTCTGCCAAATGACAAGGGCAATTTCTTTGTTCAAATGGGTATCTTAAGAAGCCAAGTCAATATCAAAGATGTCGAACTTGTTCAGGAAAAAGAGCCTGTACTCTCCCCAAAGATGCCAAGACGCAGTTCATCCATGATGAAGGCCGCACATATTTCCCCTGAAATCAATGTCATTGGCAAAAATGTGGATGAGGCATGTGCCATCCTAGACAAATATCTAGATGATGCCCTCCTTGCCCACCTCGACTATGTTCGCATCATCCATGGGCGAGGAACTGGGGCACTTCAAAAGGGTATCCATGCCTACTTAAAGCGTCAAAGCTTTGTAAAGAACTACCACCTCGCTGAATACGATGATGGCGGAACAGCTATCACCATTGTAACATTTAAATAAAATGAAAGGAGATCTATGAACAGTAAACCCAAAGTCCTCATTGTTGATGATGACGATTACATCTCTGACCTTGTCTCTCTCTATCTCGAGAAAGAACAATTTCAGACAAAAAGTGCACTGGATGGAGAATCTGCACTCAAATTATTTGCAGAATTTAAGCCCGACATTGTGATTCTCGATTTAATGCTTCCTGGCATCGATGGATATCAGGTCTGTCGTGAAATTCGAAGGACCTCTCAAGTCCCAATTCTTATGCTCTCAGCCAAGGGAGAGGTCTTTGACCGAGTACTTGGGCTTGAACTGGGTGCGGATGACTATCTGGTCAAACCATTTGACACTAAGGAATTGATGGCCAGAGTAAAGGCACTCTTTCGCCGTGTGCAGACACAAAAACCTCAAGAACAACATGGTGATTATGTCGAATATCCCGATCTACTCGTCAATATGACCAATTACTCTGTGGTTTATAAAGGACAAAATATTGATATGCCACCAAAAGAGCTTGAACTTTTGTATTTTCTTGCTTCCAGCCCAAATCATGTCTTTACTAGAGAACAGCTCCTCGACCACATTTGGGGATATGAATACATTGGAGATACCCGAACTGTGGATGTTCACATCAAGAGATTGCGCGAAAAAATTAAGGACAATCAACATTGGTCTATTTCGACTGTCTGGGGAATTGGCTATAAATTTGAGGTGCGAAGATGAAACAGCACTCGCTCTATCTAAAATTTCTGCTTGGCTATCTGATCTTTGGTGTCACGGCCTTTATTGCCATCGCCACTCTTTCTTCTCGACTCACCTACAGTTACTTGATTGAGTCGAGAAGTTCTACACTCTATGATGAGGCCAACTTAATTGCCACCTCCTATTCGACACTTTATAATGTCGGCAACTTAAAACTCGATGAGGCCTACCCTCAACTTGAAGCTGTGTCCACTTTTCTTGGGGCACAAATTTGGGTGATGGATAAGAATGGAAAAATTGTTGTTGACTCAAAGGACGAACGAAATGGGGATATCATCAAGGACTTTGATCCGACTGCCACAGGAAATAAATCCTACAGCACAGGAAATTACTTTGGTTCATTTCCCTATCTCGTTCTCAGTGTGTCTGCTCCCATCACAGGAAACTATAGCACCTATGGCTATGTGGTCATTCACCTGCCCATTGACAAGGTGCTAGAAAGCCGAGACCAAATTTTAAATATTGTGTATATTACATTTTTTATTGTGTTTATCCTTTCCTTGGCCATATTAATTGTCTTTCATTGGAGCGTATACCGCCCACTAAAGACCATCACCGAAGCAGCTAGACAGTATGCTGCTGGAAATTTGGAATATGAAGTTCATCTAAATACTCACGACGAAATGGGCTATCTGGCCAAAAGTCTCAACAATATGTCCAATGAACTCGGTGCCTCAGAAGAATATCAACGAACCTTTATTGCGAATGTCTCTCACGATTTTCGCTCCCCCCTCACTTCCATCAAAGGATACCTAGAAGCAATGTTAGACGGCATCATTAAACCCGATCAATATCCCAAATTTTTACAGCGTGTACTCAATGAAACCGAGCGTCTAACGAAGTTGACTGGTGGAATTTTAACCCTAAGTTCTCTTGATTCTAAGGTAAGGTTAAACCGCATTAACTTTAATATCAATCAAATGATTAAGGATGTTGCAGCCAGTTTTGAAATGCAATGCAAAACCAAAAAGATTATTTTTGATCTAACTTTCTCCGGTGCAAGTTTGGAAGTTTATGCTGATTTTAGTAAAATACAGCAAGTTCTCTACAACTTAATTGACAATGCTATTAAGTTTTCCAATGAGAATTCTACAATTTTTATTTCTTCCTTCCAGCGTCATGACCGCATTTTTGTCTCCATCAAGGACAATGGTGTCGGTGTCCCAAAAAAAGATTTAAAAAAAATCTTTGATCGCTTTTATAAATCTGATGCCTCTAGGGGGAAGGACAAAAAGGGCAGTGGTCTGGGGCTTTCCATTGTCAAAGAGATTTTACAGGCTCATGAAAGTAGCATCGATGTCGTCAGTACCGAAGGATCTGGCACAGAGTTTATATTTTCGTTACCAATTGCAATAGAATTGTAAGTTTACAAATGTTACTTTTCAATGTACACTAGAAGATGTTAGATATTATTTACAAATGGAGGATATAGTTATGAGAAGTTTAAAGAAGTATATGGCACTTGGTCTTTCTATGTGCATGCTTTCATCATCATTCATTGTTTCAACACCTTTGACATCTTTTGCAAAGACATCTTCAAAGAAGGATGACGACAAAGATTACACCATCGGTTCTGCAAGCTGGGATGACTCTGAGAGAGCACTTGCTACCTGGGACGAGCCAAATGACAAGACAACTTACAAGGTAAGACTCTACAGAGGTGAGAGGGCTATCGGCAACTGGATTACCACCAGCTCCACACACTATGACTTTACCAAGGCCATTGTAGAAAAGGGCAAGGGTTCTTATAAGTTTAAGGTATACTCAACTAAGGGAAAGCAATCCGATACAACTGCTGAGTCAGATCTCCTTGATGTCGATGCTGATACTTTAAAGACCTACAAAGATAAGAAGCCAATGACAAACAATGGTACTAATGGCAACAACAATGGCAACAATAACAACAATGCTGGTGCCAATGCTCCTGGAAATCTAAAGACAGATTCTGCTGCTGACCCTGCTAAGGGACCTGGTATTGGATTAAAGAAGGGCGGAAATACTGCTCCAAATAATGCTGGTCCTGGTATCACACAAAACAACAATAACCACAGCAACAACAGCAACAACAATGCGACTGGCAATGTCCTCAACTCTGCAATCAATGTTGCAGCTGGTCACAATGGTTGGAATCAGATCGGTGCTGATTGGTGGTACAAAGATGACAATGGAACAGCTGTACAGAATGGCTGGAAGCTTGTTCACAATCTCTGGTACTACTTCCAGGCTGATGGCGTAATGAAGAAGGGATGGTACCAAAATAAATTTGGTCAGTGGTTCTACTTAAAGCCAAGCAATGGTGATATGGCAAGAGGCTGGAGAGAGATCGATGGCAAGTGGTACTTCTTTGACAAGGACAACGGAAATATGCTTGTCAACACAACAACTCCTGATGGCTACAAAGTTGATGCTTCAGGTGTTTGGGTAAAATAATTTCATACAATAAAAAAGCCCCAACCCGGCCGGTTTATTCCGGCAAGGTTGGGACTTTTTATTATCTTACAATTTTAAACCTTTGCAACATACTCATATGGCAATGGAACAATCTTTCCTGGCTGGTCGATAACCTCGAGCTGCTCAAGTGTATCCTTTACGATATTGTATTGCATTTCTACATTGTGTGGCTCACCTGCATTTGCACCCATCGGAACGAGAGGAGCAACTGCTCTTGGAGAACCTGTCTGACGAACAACTGGTGGAAGCGCCGCAATAATAATTGTCGGAATTCCCACAGATTCAATAGCTCTCTGCACAAGCACGGCAGAACGATGACAGGTACCTCAGCCAGCAGTGAGGATAACGCCGTCAACACCCTCATCCTTTAAAATCTTCGCAATCGCTGGACCAGTCTCATTCTTAAACTTCTCCTGGTTTCCGCCACCGCCCATAAATCCAACATGGACAGGAGCAACCTTTCCAATCACACCGTCCTTTGCTAACTCATGAAGACGATCAATTGGGAACATACAGTTGATATCCTTATTGACATCACTGTTATCATATCCACCATGAGATACCATTAACTCACTTGATGGCATTGTATCTTTAATAATTCTGTATGAAAAATCACCTGCAAGATTAAATCTCTTGTCATCCTTGTGATGAACTCCAGCCGCTGTTGCAATGGCAATGGTCATGTCCTTGAGCGGTTTTGTTACAGGAGCCCATACTGGTGCAGGTGTTACAGGCACGAAAATCTCGGACTGCATACCCTTTACTACTGTAAAATCCATATCTTATCCTTTCTTAAATCTTCAATGTAAAATTTTATGTATTATCCCCATGTGTATGGCGAATATTACTAACATACTTTTCATTGACCTCAGGCCCAAGCTGTTCGATAAAGCTCATATTAAAGCCAACTTCCTGCCCAACCTTGATTTCATAATCTGTAATCAACATGCGCATAGGAATCTTCATATATCCAAGCCTTCCCTTTAGGTCAATTCCAACTGCACCATCGTGAACCTCAACGATAATGCCCTCCATGTAGATGATCTTGTCCGTATACTTTGCCATAGTATTACGCATTCATATACTTTTCTTTGAACTTCTCACTCATTGGAAGTGAAGTCTCATTCTCCACAAGCTCAACTGGCTTTCCTGTGACATTGGAAATTAACTCGACATTGGCTGTCTTTACATTTGGATTCCACTTCTTCTCAGCCTTCTTGATTTCATCACCAGCCATCTCAGCCTTTAACATATACATTGCACGAACTGCATCCTCTGGACAAAGTGTGTTATTGGCAAGGATCTCATTCTCAATTCCAGTCTCAGACTTATTGTTGTCAACCATCGCTGTCATATACTTATTACCTACAACAAGTGCACCCTGATTTGCACAGAATGACATACCAACAACCTTGATACCACGCATACCAATCTGCTCGATATGGCTTGCAAAGTCAATGTGGTTGTTTCCAAATCCTTCCGTTGTCACAAATGCACCATCGGCACCAATGGTCTCTGCCATCATACCTACACGCTTAGAAACATAGAACTTCTCTGCATTGATCTGTGGGCTACCAACAAGAATAACACCACAAAAATCAATTTCCTTGTCCATCAGTGCTTCCATTACTAATGGCTCTCTCCAGTAGTGACGAGACATCTCCTTTGATGCAGGTCCAATACAAGTGAGTGCGTGAATACATCCATCCAAAATCTCTAGTGGAGAAACAACAACAGGAACATTTCCAAGGTCTACATTTGGCTTTGCACCCAATACTCCGACTGGCTCCACTGGAAGAAGAAGATTATCATGCATTGCGCCCTGTCCCATAATCTCTTTGACAACAACAACTTTCTTCTTTCCAGGATGTCTGTGCTGCTCAAATGTCTCTGTGTTGACTACTAAGCTCTCATCAACCTTCTTCAAAGCCTCACGAATCTCCTGTGTAATGACATCTGTTGCAGTATGGGCTGCCAATGGGCCTGGACGCTCCATATTTGTCTTTTCCTTGATGGTCACATTGGTCTTGATAAAGATGTCGCCCTTATCTGGTGCACCTGGTCTTCCCCACATAATGTTCTCATCGAGATAACCCTCTGAAGATCCAAACTCACCGATTTGTACACCATTGGCATCTGTACCAGAAACAACCATAACCACATTGTCGAGGACTCTTGTCACACCAGATCCAACCTCGCTGTCGCCTTCCTTGGTTGCAATTGGCTGCACATCCATAATGGTGTTAGAAAATGTGTGATACATATCTGGTGTAATCACATCAATCTTTAAATCCAACACAAGCTCTTGACTGTCCACAGCCTCAGCCTCAATGCCCTCGCGGATGGTGAGCACAGTGCCCTCAATCTTTGTCTCTGGTCCTCTCTTTACCTCAGTGATGTTAAAATGCTTTCTTGTCAAAGAGCGAACAAGAATATCCTCTTCCTTTGGTGCCACAGCCTGTGCTGTTGCAACTGGTGCTGCTCCAACTCCAGTTGCAGCCGTTGTTGCTGTTGCTGCTGTTGTTGTCGCATTGCCAATTGGGACTTGGATATCAATTCCCTTTCCTTCTCCAATATGAATCTTTAACATTCCACCACTGATCTGAGTTGTTGCTCCCTGCACAGCTGGTGCTGATGTTGTAGGAGCAGATTCTGATGCAGTCTCTGGTGCCTTCTCTTCCTCCATGGACTGAACCTTATCAATTAAGTCCTTTGTCAAAGGTGTCAATGAGTCGCAAGTCTCTAATAAAGTTGCACCCAAAACCTCACCAATTTTTAATACGCCGTCTAACTTTAATAATCCAGAATCAACAAGATCATCAAAAATCTCTGGATCCTCTAGGTTGTGGCTTGATAAAACCACGCCCTTTTCTGCACGGCAGCAAAGCACCGCAGGGCTATCCTTGTGGCTGTTTGCATATTCTGCTGAAATAGACATATCTTTTGTTCCTTTCTTTTTTACTCAATGCTAATATGTATATCACTGCCTGACTCGATACTAATCATAATATCACCATCGCTCAATACAGTCAAATACTCGTAATCTTTTGCTTCAGTACTGGTCTCTGGTTGAACCTGAGCCTCAGCACTTACTTCTGGCTCTTCCTCCACCTTCTTTGACTTTGTCAAGTAGCGCATTGGCTCCATGCCCATTGTCTTAAAGATGTTATCTGTCTGATGGATTACTTTTAAACCAAGTTTTGGTGCTGAACCCATAACGGTGTTGGTACAATCGCTGCAATTTCCAATCAAAATGTATTCACAGCCATCTTTTTTAAAGTTTAAACACTTCTGTGCCTGTCCAGGACAATTTCCAGGATTTTCACACTTTAGTGTTCCCTTGACATCTTGTGCTTGCTTACAAGCTTGGTAGGAAACAACCTCAGCATTGTATTTTTTTGCCAAATCTTCCATTCGCTCGACATTTCCACCACAAGCACAGAGCAAAAGTCCTATCTTTGCACCATTAAGATCCTCAAATGGCTCTGTTACAATAATTCCACCACTTGTCTTCGTGATTGGAGTATCCAATGACACTGCATGACCTGTAAATGGTCCACCCATAACAATTTCACCATAGTCACCGTCAATTCCACCTGCTTTTTCAATCAGTTCGCCGACCGTCGTTCCAATAGGAACATCCATAAATACATGAACCTTTTTCTCTCCCTTTAGCTTTCCAGCTACAGTAAGATTTTTTGTAATCACTGGTCGATGGTCTTCAATGGCCTCAGCCACACGAAGTACTGTCTCCACATTGATAACCACTGCATCGGCCTCACTTGGCAATGCAGTTGGTGGAAGAAGCTTGCCCAGTGCCTCACGCACAACTGCTCTCTCCTCTCCCATTGGGTAGAGGTCTGGCAGAAGATGAAGGCTAAATGATGGAAATTTTGGTAAAAACTGCTTTAACTTTTCAATCTCTTCCTTATGCTTTGCCTTAATGGCAATAATCACTTTGCTCGCATTGACCATTTTTGCACAGTAGTCTGCACCGCGCAAAGTTTTCTCTGGCTGCTGCATAATTTGAAGCATATTGTGGGCAAGCACTGGCTCACATTCTGCTGCATTGACAAGGAGATAGCCTCCTTTTAAGTCAATATTTAATTTGACATTGGTCGGAAAGCCTGCTCCTCCCATACCAACAATCCCTGCGGCCTTGACACAATCGAGGGGATTTTCCGCTTGAATCTTTACAAAATCCTCCTCCTTTTCTTCCCCATCAACCACAATCTGACTGTCACTCACCTCTGTAACTTTTCCCTCTACGCTAGAGAAAATATTGGCACCAAGTTTTTCTGGATAGGCAAGCAATGTACCCACTTTTACCTCATCGCCCACAGCAACAGCTGCAGTATCTGGTGCTCCAATGTGTTGCTTTAATAAAAATATCCTCTTCATCTTTTGTTCTTCCTCATTTACATGATAAATCCATGTCCCAATGGATCTCTTCGGTCAAGGACCAAATCATTAAATCCTGTAATATAAGCCTTTCCTGTAACCTGTGGAATAATTGCCTCAAAGTCTCCACAAGTTGTCTTTTCTACAGGAACTCCAATAAACTTTGTCTGGAATACGCTCTCATAGACAAAGCGATCGCCAATCTTTAAATTTCCTCGAGCAACAAGATCAGCCATCTTTGCCGAAGTACCTGTTCCACAAGGTGAGCGGTCAACCTGCTTCTCACCAAATACAACGACATTTTGTAAATCTGCATCTGGGCTCTTTGCCTTGCCATAGATCTCTACCAAATCTACGGTGGTGATATCCAAATATGGATGCTTGATTTCTACATTTTCATTGAGTGCCTTTCGAAGAGCCAAGGCCTTTGGCACAATGTCATCAAGATTCTTTGGATCAATCTCTACGCCCATCTCCTCATCCTTGACAATGGCAAAAAAGCTTCCACCAAAAGAAATATCACAGGTAATCTTTCTTCCCAGCTCAGGAACATCCACGGTTACATCCTTCTTATAGAGGAATGCTGGCACATTTTTAAAGGAAACCTGTACGACCTCTCCATCCTTTACCTCTACCTGTGCACGAACAAGTCCAGCGGGCGCTTCCAATGTAATTTCTGTAATCGGCTCTGTCACCTTGACCATACCTGTCTCTACCAATACTGTACACACACCAATGGTTCCATGACCGCACATATTTAGGCAACCGCCGCCATCTAAGAAGATGACACCATAATCTGCCGAAGGATCACAAGGCTCAGTGAGAAGTGCACCAAACATATCCGCATGACCTCTAGGCTCCAACATGGCCATCTTTCGAATATAATCATAGTGCTCTAAGAAATATTTCTTCTTCTCCATCACTGTGCTTCCCTTTAATACAGGAACGCCACCAACAATAATTCTTGTTGCCTCTCCCATTGTGTGAGAATCAATACATCTAATATTTGCTCCGACATTCATAATGCTTCCTCCCTTACTTCTTTCTAGATGACAAAAATAGAGTCACTGCAGTATAGAAAACAACTGCGGTTACCAAAATCTTTAAAATTCCCAAAGGCATAGACTTTACAAGATAGTAGGCAACAGCCACACCAATGACTCCACCGATGGTAATAAATAGACTCGCCTTTCTATTGTATGCTCCCTCCTTGACAAAACGCACAGAAGCCACTGGCATTAGATAGGCACAAGAACCCATCATAATCGGAAATGCCGCTGTAGGATTGACACCCAATAAATAAATCAAAGCCATACAAGGTGCATAGAGTCCAATACCTGCTGTCATCAAGGCACCCAAAACAAAGTTGACAACAATGGCAAGAATTAACTTTCCTCCATGTAATCCATAAATTTGAGATGCATCATTTCCTGATGGAAATATATGAGCAAGCTGTAATGCAAAAATAATGGCTGTGACAAAGAGTGCAACACTCATGACCAACTGAATGAGCTTTGTTGGTAACTTTGAAACAATACCAGCTCCCACATAGGAACCAACTGCTGCTGCAATTAACATTCCTGCTAAAGTTAATGGCTCAACTTCCACTCCCTTAATAAATAGAAATGCCTCAAAGATAACTGGAATTGTGCACGCAACATTTAATGTTCCTGGAATTAGTCGATCCTCTGACTGCTTGGCAAAGCGAAGTGCCGCTGTTGTTGGTGCAAAAGATCCGATACCCAAAGTATCAAAGAAGTTGGCTACTACACCAATGATCCCTGTGACAACAGCACTTGTGTCCTTTTCAAAGCTGTCCTTGTGGGCCACCAAATCCTTAATAAATACCACGGCGAATATAATTGCCAAAACGGCAAGCACCAAGAGCAACACATTAGAAACTGTAAACATATCCTTTCCCCCTTTATTTTTTGTTCTCCCTTTTTATCTATTTTACGGTTTTTTCTTGTTTGCGTCAATAAATTAACATCAGTTACTTATATAAATTACCAATAAAAGACTTGTAAATCCCTATAAATATTGAAATTTTTAATAATAAAGAGGACAGCAGATGACCACTGCCCTAAAAATTCTCCTATATTATGCCCGAATATAGGGTGTTCTTTCGCTCTCAAACCCATCAAAGCGAGTAACTTTTTCTCGGTCTGTGCAGGCAAAAAATAACTTTGCGTTCTTTCTCGAAATTCCAAACTTTTCCCTCAGGACATCAATGCTAATTTTCCCCCCGATTTCCATTTGCTCTTTCGACACAGCCAATAATTTTTTATAGATACTGCCCAGTGTGTAGTAGTCATTTTCCAATCGAATAATGGTATGTTTTTGTAGCATACACAAAAGTACATCGGCC
This sequence comes from Lachnospiraceae bacterium oral taxon 096, assembly GCA_018141845.1. Classification (NCBI taxonomy): domain Bacteria; kingdom Bacillati; phylum Bacillota; class Clostridia; order Lachnospirales; family Lachnospiraceae; species Lachnospiraceae bacterium oral taxon 096. Next base: position 597,688 of record CP073340.1, read on the forward strand.
AGATAAGGTTGATCTTCTTGATCTATTGGGATTTCTCCCAATTTTAAGAAAACAAATTGGGCACGCTGCATGGAATTGACTAATTGATTGGCAATTCTTATGTAGCGCTCATCTTTCACAATGCGATGCCCTGCTAAGGATAAAATGTCATCTTTTACATTGTATTTTCCCATCTCAACCAAGCGATTGCATAAGGCCAAATATAAGTCCTTTTTTAGTCGTCGAAATACCTGCTGGTGAATGACCATCTGCTTTTGTCCCAACTTGTAGGGATTTTTCTCATAAAAATCTTGAAAATAGGTATCCAATCTATCGATGTATTGCATAAAATAGGCCTTAGAAATGGCATAGATTTTTTTATTGACTTCTAAGGTAAAGACTCGATCTGAAAAGTCAACCATGCTCTGTTCCTTTGTAATTTCTAAAAAATCTCCTCCAGCTTGTACAATCTTTTCATATAGCAGTGCATTGGCATCGCCCATTTCTAGTGTCTGCAGTGCATCAATATCGACACAGCCTTTTTTGTACTTTTTTGCTGGATTAGGATCCACAATCATTCCCCCAGCAACCGTCACCTTTGCTGCCTCATTGCGCAAAATAAATCTCTCCTTTGCACGCACAGCAATGGGGGTATTCAGTTGCAATTGAACCCATGCACTCTCTCCATTTTCCACTTCCTTCTGATCGATCAGCACAATCTTTGCCTCCATATGTGCTGTTCCAACTAAAAGCTCCAACTTAGAATGATTTTTTATAGAAACTTGGTCATCATTGTCGACTTTTACCTTCGCATTGCAGATTGTTGACGGCGTTATACTCCCCGCTCTAGCCAGCAAACTTCCTCGCTTAATCTCCTTTTTCTCCATATCACTGAGATTGAGGGCCACTCTTTCTCCCGCATAGGCTTTATCAACATCCTTGCCATGAACTTGAATATTTCGTATTCTAACTGCACGTTCCTTTGGATAAATCATCGCCTTGGTACTACAGTCAATCACTCCTCGAAGAAGAGTTCCCGTAACCACTGTTCCATATCCCACAATAGAAAATACACGATCAATGGGCAGAACAAACTCTCCATCTTCCGGCTTTTTTTCTACTGTCAATGCCACTTTTTCGATACAATGGATAACTTCCTCTATCCCCTCTCTTGTCTTTGATGAGGCTAGAACAATATCTGCATCCTTCCAAATGGTCTTGGCCAAATAATCTCTGATCTCTTTTCTTCTTTGTTCTCTTTGCTCTATAGAGATCATATCAATCTTTGTCATCACCACAATAATCCTTTGAATGTGGAGAAGTTCCAAGATATGGAGATGTTCCCTTGTCTGCTCCTTGATTCCCTCTGTGCCAGAGACAACAACCAAGACCATATCCATTCCCATCGCACCAGCAACCATTGTCTTTACAAATTTTTCGTGTCCTGGGGTGTCAACAATACCTACACTACTGCCATCTGGCAATGTAAACTCTGTAAATCCAAGTTCAATCGTAATGCCTCTTCTCTTTTCTTCTTCCAAGCGATCGGCATCATAACCTGTCAATGCCTTAATTAGTGCCGTCTTTCCATGATCAATATGGCCTGCTGTACCAACAATGATATGGCGATTTTTATCCATTGATGATCTCCTCTCTCATTTTGGCAATTTCCAACTTCATAAATCCCCCAAACAATTGAATATTTGGATTTCTTCGAATATTTTTTCGCCTCACTAAATAAAATGATCGAATACTCAAAGCCTCTGGAAAACTAAGTACATAAAAGTCATGCTCTCTCTCTACCTTTGACAAGGCCCAACAAGACATAATTGCCACACCATACCCTTTTTTTACCATTCGCTTTATGCTCTCTTGGTCATTGACCCGTGTGACCACATTAAAATCATAGTGTTCAATCCCCATTTGCTCATACATACTCTTGATGTCAATATTTCCTTCACTACTTGTATTCCTAGCAATCATTGGTGACTGTATACCATCCACAAGGTCATTGTTCTCCCAAATCTTTTTGTAATGCTCCTTTCTTGGCATAACAAGAAGCATTCGGTCAGGACAAAAATAGGTGTATTCTAGTTGTTCTGATTCCCTTTGTTCTGCAACAATGCCAATATCAAACATTCCGTCTTCTACACCCTGAATAATATTCATACTATTATTTTTCAGTACATCAAATACAATATCTGGATTGATATTGCTATAGCGAAAAAATAGTTCGGGCAAAATATAGGTCGTAGGCGTGGAAGTTGCCCCAATATAGAGCGTACTCTTTCCATCTTTGGCCACCCCCTGTAGCATCATCTCCTGTAGACGCAAAATATCACAGGCATGGCGATAAATTTCCTCCCCCCGCTTAGTGATATTAATGTTCTTTGTCGTTCGAACCAATAATTTTACTTTGAGTTCTTCTTCTAACTTTGCAATGTGACTACTGACAGTAGACTGAGAGCAGAAATTCTCCTCTGCTGCCTTTGTAAAACTCTTACTTTCTACAACAGCAATATAGGATTTCAATTGATTAAAATCCATTCTTTTCCTGCCTCATTTTTAGTTTTAACAGTGCCACAGCCTTTCTCGCATCCAATACATCCAAATTGTTTTCTCCGACAACATTCGTCTCCACGCCCTCTGTGCTCTTATTGATATCTACAATTGTATCCATGTACTCATTGGTCACAACAAATTGAGCCTGAGTGCCCACAAAGCTGACGCCAACCACACTGACGCCACGCTTTCCAATTTCTTCAATGGCATGGGCAAAATCCACATTGCTGTTGCCCCAACTGTCTTCACTCACAATGGCTCCATCAGCACGCATACCTTCTACCCATGCACCCACACGATCACCTGTAAAATACTTATTGACATTGTCCTGCGGAATTCCCGCAATCATTACCCCCAAAAAGTCAATGTCCTCATCATCTCCAAGCACTTGTACCAGTGGATCTCTGAAATGATGTAATGTTGTTTCTTTTGTTGACGGTCCAATTCCCATATCTTTTCTCCTCTCTAATATAACGCCCGAATGGCCCCATCTCTATACTCATTTGGTGAGAGCAAAACAGGGGCACCTGTAATATCAATAATTGAATGTCCTCCGACAAATCCCGAGGGCTCTGTAGCAAGAAAATGGGTATCATACATTGCTCCTTGTCCAGAGACCATCTTAACTAGCACAACTTTTTTCTTTCCTTCTCGCACAACATCTTCATATTGATGTTTCTCTGTATATCTTTGACAGAGTTTTAATTTTTTTCTAATTTCTTGACAAAACTCATCACACACCCTGTGCACGGCATCTGGTCCGCTTCTTTGATATCCTGCCTTTGCCTTTAACACAACTTGTATTAAAATAATAAGATCATCTTTTCCTGGTGTACCTGCACGGTCAAATATCACCTGCCCATCTAACATTCCGTCCGAATTTCCAAAGGCACTGACATGATTTCCCTCAGTGTCGACACCTGTAAGAACAACATACACCCCTGTCAAGGTATGGGTAATTCCCTCACCAATTTTCCCCAAGGCCTTTGTCGAAATCGGGAAAATATCCATAATCGAATAAACGGGGATATGTCTTTGTTCAGGTTGAATAATATCTAATGTTGCACTTTCTATTAACTCTTCCTGTGACACAAGATCCTGAAAAACTGTTTCATTGATTCCTAATTGATACCCCAAGTCTGTCGCCTTTAAGAAAAAACGGTCACTCTTTACTGCTTCTGCAACCGAAAACGCCTTAATACACAATTGTCTCTTTACATCTTCCATTACTTTTCCTCCACTTCTTTTTTGCAGTATATCATTTTCTGGCACATTTTTGTATCTATTTTTATTGAAAAGTACAAAAATGAGGCCAAAAATCGGCCTCATTTTATCTATTTTCCTTCTTCCTTCCAAGATAGTCTATGCAAATGCCCCTCCAATGCCATTTTTTCATATCCATTTTGGCGAAGTGCCTCATATAAAATAATAGCAACAGAATTCGAAAGATTCAAACTGCGAATTTCCCCCCACATGGGAATGCGCACACAATTTTCTTCATTTTCCACAAGAATTTCCTCAGGAATGCCTGCACTTTCTTTTCCAAACATAATATAACAATCTGATTCATAGCATACATCGGAATGGGTATGCTTTGCCTTTGTCGTTGCCATATACATTTTTTCTCTTGCTCTTGGATTTTTTTCTAAAAAATCGTCATAATCAGAATAGACCTGGACATCAAGCTTATCCCAATAGTCAAGACCTGCTCGAAGAATTTGCTTTTCATTGAGTTTAAAACCCAATGGTTCAATTAAATGCAAGCGTGTATTGGTGGCCACACAAGTCCTTCCAATATTTCCTGTATTTGCAGGCATCTCCGGTTCATATAAAACAATATTGATCATACTTCTGCCTGTGCATCGAGACGCTTTACAAAATTTTCAATGCGACTGAGTGCCTCCTTTAATTGATTGATGGAATAGGCGTAAGAGATGCGAAGATAACCTTCACCAGAATCACCAAAGGCTGTTCCCGGCACAACAGCAACTTTTTCTTCCATTAACAGTCTTGTCGCAAATTCCTCACTGCGAATACCAAATCGCTTGATGCTCGGAAAGACATAAAATGCCCCTTCTGGCTCAAAGCAGGTGAGTCCCATATCATTTAGACGACTAAGAACATAGCGTCTTCTCTGATTATATGACTCCCTCATCTTGGCCACAGCCTCATCGCCATCCCGAAGGGCAATTACGGCAGCATATTGGCTGGTAGTTGGTGCACACATAATACAAAATTGATGTATTTTAGTCATTTGCTCAATGATTTTTTCTGGTCCACAGGCATAGCCAAGTCTCCAACCGGTCATCGCATAGGACTTTGAAAATCCATTGATTAAAATTGTTCTCTCCTTCATTCCTGGTACCTGAATAATGGAAGCATGATCTCCCGCATAGGTCAGCTCACAATAAATCTCATCCGAAAGAACAAAGAGATCTTTTTCTATACAAACTTTGGCAATTTCTTCCAATTCCTTATAACTTAAAATGGATCCTGTCGGATTATTTGGAAATGGCAAAATTAAAATCTTGGTCTTATCTGTAATCTTTTCTAAAATCTGCTCTGCAGTGAGTTTAAAACCATTTTCTTCCTTTAAGTCAATAATAACAGGAACACCACTGGCCAAAATTGTGCACGGCTCATAGGAAACATAGCTTGGTTGAGGTAATAAGACTTCATCTCCAGGATTTAACATCGCTCTGAGTGCAATATCAATTCCTTCGCTCCCTCCCACAGTCACAATAATTTCCTTTGCTGGATTATAGCTTACTTTATATTTTCGCTTGATATAGCGATCAATTTCCATTCTCAAATCCATCAAACCTGAATTTGATGTGTAAAATGTGCGTCCCTTTTCTAGTGAATATACACCCTCATCTCGAATAAAATATGGTGTCTCAAAATCGGGCTCTCCAACGCCCAAAGAAATGGCGCCTTCCATCGTATTGACAATATCAAAAAATTTTCGAATTCCCGATGGCTTTATAGTTTGGATTTTATCTGATAACGGATTTCTCATGGTGTAATCAACTGCCTTTCATCGGTTTTATTTTCCGTAAGAATCGTTCCATGATCCTTATATTTTTTCAAGATAAAATGAGTTCCTGTGCTGAGTACAGACTCCATTGGTGACAACTTATCAGAAACAAATTGTGCCACCTCTCTCATTGTCTTTCCCTCTACAATTACAGTAAAGTCAAAGGAGCCACTCATCAAATATACCGCCGAAACTGCACTGAATTGATAGATACGCTCTGCAATCTTGTCAAATCCCATACCCCTTTGTGGTGTGACCTTTACTTCAATGAGAGCTACAACTTTTTCTGTGCTTGTATTGTCCCAATTGATCAAGGTGTGATACCCACAAATAATACCTTCTTTTTCCATATTGGAAATCTCATTGGCAACATCCACTTCATTTTCTCCCAATAAAATGGCCAATTCTTTCAAATCAATCCTGCTGTTTTTCTCAATGACTGCAAGTATTTTTTCTCTCATTCTTTGTTCTCCTTACCATCAAGTATTCTATATATTTCATCCGCCCCCGAGCGATTAATATATTCCAATTCATCCTTGTCGACAATGCATTTGTCCAGTGAAGTCTGATCAAGCATTCCCACAACTTCTGCTGTAAATCCATCCGCTTTCAATGCTGCAACTGTCTGATATCCACTCTCACAGAGCAAAACAAAACATTGACTTCTCAATCGGTAAATATTGCAACCAAAAAATTCACAAACCTCAATTCCTCCCTGTAACAGTGGAATCTTTCGAATTTCAATTTTTAACCCACATTTTTTCTCTGTTGCAATGCGATAGAGGCAAGCAAGCACACCTGCTTCGCCTGCCTCTATCACTTCTGTTGCAAAATATTGTTTCGCCTCGGGCCTTGGATATAACAATTGACGATGTTTTTGAATGACCTTCTCAAGATATCTTTTGTGATATCTCGTTTCCAATAATTCTTTCTTTTTTTCAAGAATTTGGCTCACTCCCAGTGCCCCCGCATAGCCCAAAACAACAATATCCATTATTGCCCTCCTGGAGCAGCTTCTGCTGGCTGTGGTGCTGGTGCTTGCGTCTCTGGAGCCTGTGTTGGCTCTGGAGCTGGAGCTTGCGTTGGCTCTGGAGCTTGTGTTGGCTCTGGAGCTGGGGCCGGCTGTGGTGCTGGAGTTGCTGGCTGTTCCTTTTTCTCTACTTTCTTTTCTGCCTTCTCCTCACTCTTTTCCTCACTGCGATTGCTACTTTCGCTGGATCTAACACCACGACGCACAATATCATTGGAAGTAATGTAATAGTCCTCAGAAATCTTCTTTTTCTCTGTCTCCACTCCATTGACCTTGACAATCTTCCACAATTGTGAAACCCTTCCATCATGTCCTGATGAAACATAGACCTTTTCTCCTGCCGAAAGCCTTTCATCATCAATATAGGTTGTCTCTCTCTTTGTCTTTGATAAAATTTTTGACTCAAATTCAAGCGTTCGATTTGCTGGTCTTGTCTCCGTTCCCCAAATCGTAAATGTCAATTTTCGATCCGTCGTATAGGCTTCAACATAAATTGGTTTGTCTTGATTATTTGTAATTTTAATATCCTTATAGGTTCCTGCAATCGCTGCATCTCCACTTGGCTGTACATACCCCACAGTCATCGAGTGATTTTGTCGCTGCTTAATCTTTAACTCTGCACGCAATGCAGCATTATACAAAGTCGTCGCAATTTGACAGGCACCACCTCCGATGCTATCTACTACCTGACCATTCTCATAGGCATGGGCAATTCGATAGCCGTTTTTCACTGTAAATGGCTCCATGCACTCATAGCCAGAAAGTGTCTCCCCTGGCATCAAAATATGACCATTAATCTTTTGTGCACCATTTTTTACATTCGTCGCTCGCTCGGATGACGAGGAAGAATAATCGGTTGTAAAAGTTCCCAATACATCCTTAATTCCACTCAATTGATCGGCTGTGATCTTTGGCTTGTCCTCAACCGTCTGCAAATCTAAAACAATATCACTGTTGTCTCCAGAATGAAGTGCCTGTTCAAGATCTGTTTTTGCTTTTTCTTCGTCAATCTTTACTCCCGATTTTTCTGGCGTTATCACAAATTTTCCATCTTTTCGCTCAAGCTTTGCATCCTGTGCTGGCTCAAGTAAATTTCCTGCCTTTTCCTTAATCAATTGGTCAAATTTTGTTTGATCCACAGCATCTTCAAGGTCGAGATTGACAGGAGCAGTATTCATATCCTCCTGTGTCATATATCGCTTAATTAAATTTCCATCATTGTAAGAACCTAATATGCGAAGAACCTGCTCACTGTGTGCCCCCTCATATCCCAATTCCTTTAGGGTGGTGGAGGCAACTTCTTGACCATTGACCTTAACGCGAAGAGTTCTTCCACTATTTCGCTGAATATATTCGTCAATCAACCCCTTCGCTTCTTCGGTTGTCTTTCCTGAAAAATCCATACCATCGACACTAATTCCTGTTGGAATCGTCGATGCCCATGCGTTTTGAATATAGAGTCCTGCTGCCAAAACTGCTATAATTGCACATTTTTGAATGCTCTTCTTCATCATCTCTCTTTTCGTCCTTCTGCCTACATCATGACACTCATCACCATTGGAATAATCATTGCAGCAACCATCACAACGGCAATCACACCCATAATAATCTTCTTTACTTTTGGACTCATCTTTTCACCTCTCCATTCTTCCATACTGGCGAATAATCTTGTCCGTCAGCCTAGAAATCTCACTTCTACTCAAAGCCATCAAAGCTTTGTCCTCTATTCTATGATAGTTTAAAAGTTTCTGCAAGTATTCTTTTTGCCTTTGCGTAGCTGGTACATCTTTTTTCACCTTACATTGCAATGATTCAGCCAAAAGATACTCCTCTTGCTTTCCTCTGCCCATCTCTTGATACAAAAGATGAGCAGAGATGGCATCAGAGAGTGCACGATGGCTTTCCCTCACTTCAATCCCAAAATATGTACAGGCGTTAAGTAAAGTCTTACTCTCCCCCTTAGGCATACATTTTCTAGCAATCTTTAAAGTATCAATGCCCTCTCTCTCAAAGCCAAGCCCTGCATTTTCCATCTCTTTTTTCAAAAAGCGATAGTCAAAAAGGATGTTGTGCCCAAGAAGAGGTAAATCTTCACAAAATTCATAAAACTCGCCTATGACTTCCTCAATATAACTTTGTCCCTTGAGCATCTTTTGTGTAATCCCTGTAATTCTCTCAATTCGTTCAGGAATCTCCACCCTAGGATCAATTAATTTATTCCATTTGCCAACAATCTGCCCATTTTTAACTTGAATAGCTCCAATTTCAATAATATGATCTTTCTTTGCAGAAAGTCCTGTGGTTTCAAGATCCACAGCAACATAATTTTTTTCCATTATACTTGTATCTTAATCTCTCTTCCTGTGGAAGTATATCGGTAATAGCGCACTCCAGCTGCATTGAGCATTCGCTTGCTCGCACGCACAGATGGTGTGTCCTCATACTTATCATCAGCATAAACAATTAATTTAATTCCTGATTGAATAATCGCCTTTGCACATTCATTACATGGAAAGAGGGTGACATAGATTTTGCTGTTCTCTAAACTTCCCCCTCGGTAATTTAGTATGGCATTGAGTTCACCATGAGTGGAATACATATACTTTGCATTGTATGGATCATCTTTTTCATGCTCCTTTCCCCATGGAAACTCTTCATCTGAACATCCCCTTGGAAATCCATTGTAACCCATAGATAAAATTTTATTGTCACTGCTGACAATACACGCACCAACCTGCGTATTTGGATCCTTTGATCTTCTCGCCGAAAGCTCTGCCACACCCATAAAATACTCATCCCAAGTGATGTAATCTTGTCTCTTCTCGCCCATTTTTTGTCCTTTCACACCAAAATCTTCTTTTGACCTGCCGCCTTCATCAAGCGATTCATCACGGCCATTGCCATCCCCTCACCCGAAAAACTCTCCGCATAGATAATATCTACCTTTTGATGGTCAAATTCGCGAAGAGTGGCAAATAAATGGCGGGCAACTTCTGCCTCATCCTCTCTTGAACCCAAAACCACACAATCAATGGATTTATGATTTGGATAGCGATCTCGATTTTCTCTGGAAACCATCAATCCAATTCGCATCTTTTTTGACTGTGCTTCTTTAATCAGGGCATTGATCTTTTCGACCACCTTTTCATTTTTTCCCTCTACGACAAAAAGTTCTGCCTTTGGGGCATAGTGTCTGTACTTCATTCCTGGTGCCTTTGGTCTTTGGGTCATCTCTTGGTTTCCAAGCAATGTGGGGTCAAGCTCCACCTTGCCCACGACTTCTTTGACCATCTCCATCGTAATTGCCCCTGGACGCAAAATCATCGGAACACTCCCTGTGACATCAATAATCGTTGACTCAAGCCCAATGCCCACTGGCCCACCATCAATAATGGCATTCACTTTTCCATTTAAATCTTCCCACACATGCTCTGCCTGTGTAGGGCTTGGTCTACCTGAAGTATTGGCGCTTGGTGCAGCAATCGGTGTTTTTGCCAAGCGAATCAGACTTCTTGCAATTTCATTTGATGGCATTCGTATTCCAACTGTATCTAACCCTCCACTCGTTTCCAGTGGAACAATCTCTCTTTTTTTCATCACAAGTGTCATTGGTCCTGGCCAAAATGCCTGTGCCAACTTTTTTGCCATCTCTGGCACTTCTCTTGCCAACTTTCCCATTTCCTCTTCATCAGCAATATGGACAATCAAGGGATTGTCACTTGGTCTTCCCTTGGCTGCATAAATCTTTTTTGCTGCCTGTGGATTCAATGCATCTGCCCCAAGTCCATAGACTGTTTCTGTCGGAAACGCCACAAGGCCACCAGACATCAAAATGTCGGCGGCCTCTCTTAGCAGATCCCTATATTGTTTATCTCGAATGACAATCATCTTCGTCTGCATCATATCTCTCCTACAATAGGTGAATCTTGTGCTTTTCACAAGCATCAATAACATCCTGTGGCCAGAGTGAGCTTTGCACCTCTCCAATATGTGCTCGGTTTAAGAGCAACATACAGAGTCTTGACTGACCCACACCACCTCCGATAGTATATGGCAATTCACCATTTAAGAGCATTTGATGATAAGGAAGATTCTTCCTTTCCTCACAATGAGCCTTCTTTAACTGCTCCTCCATGGCCTTTTCGTCTACACGGATACCCATACTAGAAATTTCCAATGCACAATCAAGCCAATCAAACCAAAAGAGAATATCTCCATTCAATGACCAATCATCATAGTCTGGTGCACGGCCATCATGTGGCTCTCCATTCGAAAGCTTGTCTCCAATTTTCTCAATAAATACACAGCCCTTTTCCTTTGTGATCAGGTTTTCTCTTTCCTTTGGTGTCTTATCTGGATATCTTTGCAACAATTCCTCGGAAGTAATAAAGTAGATATCATCTGGAAGATGACGAACTGCATTTGGATACTTATACCAAACTTCATGTTCCATATGCTTAATCACCTTAAAGATGGTACGCACAGTATTCTCCAATTCCTCGATAGTGCGATCCTTCTTATCAATGACCTTTTCCCAGTCCCATTGATCGACATATACAGAATGAAGGTTATCTAACTCCTCATCACGGCGAATCGCATTCATATTTGTATAAAGACCCTCACCAGGCTGAAAATCATACTTGTGCAATGCCATTCTCTTCCACTTTGCAAGAGAATGAACAACCTCCACTTCCTCATTTGGCATAGCCAAAATGTCAAAACCAACTGGTCTTTCTGTTCCATTCAGATTATCATTTAATCCACTTGATTTTGTGACAAATAGAGGAGCAGAAACTCTCTCCAAATTCATCTCTTTTCCAAATTCCTTTTGGAATGTATCTCGAATGTACTTGATTGCCTCCTGCGTCTCTCGAACAGAAAGCACGGGATCATAATGTTTTGGTAATATCAATGCCATAATTTTTTCCTCCTGAATGAAACTATTTTTTAATTCCACTATATTAGCACTTTGGAAGAACAACTTCAAGCCCTTTTGATAACTTATTGACTTACTCGATCAATGACATCCCAAACACTGCTAGGTTCAAATCCCAGTTTCCAGCAACCAACACCTGCCAGATTTTTCTCCTTAATTAAATCCACCTTTAGACCAAGCGATTTTTCTTCCTCCATCCAAATCGCCTGCTTCGTGTCATCGGTCTTAATTTCGCCATAATATTGTCCTAACTTATCATCCCAAGTTAAATCCACATTATTTTGTGTAATCCATGCTTTTGCATCACTAATGCCAATCGCTTTGCTCGTTGTCTCGCCATTTTTCTTCGTCCAAATTCTCGTGTAAAATGGCACACCATTAATTAACTTCTCTGCTGGAACTTCCTTGAGTGTTCTCTCTAGTCCCTTCTTCACATAGCCAATAGAAGAAACACTACCCATACTCGTTCCATTCGTGTGCTCATCATAGCCCATGTTGACTACATAGTCGACAATCTTTGCCAAATCTTTTCTTGAGTAGAAGGCGTTGTAATCTGCATAATTTGGAACATCAACAGATAACACTAAATTATTCTTCCTACATGCAATGGAAAGCTCTCGGATAAATTCAATATAATGGGGCTTTGCATTTTGACGAATCTGCTCAAAATCGACATTGATTCCATCAAATTTATATTTCTTTGCCGACTTGATCATCCCACTAATAATCTTGTCTCTTGCAGCTGACTTCGCAAGTAAAATTTCTGAATTCACATTGGTATTAAAATTATCAACCAGTGCCCAAACCTGAATTCCCTGTGCATGAGCCTTTTGCACATATTCTTCGCTTTCATAGCTCTTGTAATTTCCGTCATTGTCAGAAAGAGCAAACCATGTCGGCGAAATAACATTTAATCCCTTCGTGTCCTTAATCGCCTCATCAAATCCTCCATTTGCTGCTTGCACGGTCACCTGATGCCATCCCAGTACAATTGGCTTATCCAAATGAATGGAGGTATATTTTGGCATATCATTGGTACTAAGATCCGATGCCACTTCTAGTGCACTCAAAAAGCTTTTTTTCACATAGCCGGTATGATTGTCATCGGTGGCCACTTTAACCCATTTCAACTTTTTGCTTGCATACTCATCATCGCTATAATAGTCAAGCAAGCGAACCTTCTCTCCAGGCTCTAACTTGCGAACTTGGTCAGCCGTGACAGCTTCCTTTGTATACATCTTTGTCTCACGCTCAATCGTGGCCGTCTGATAATCTCCCCAATTGTCAAAAATATTGATATGGCGAATTTCATCACCACTAAAATCGTCAATACGAACATCTGCATACTGCGTTATAATATTGAGTGAGAGATATTTTGTTTCATTTTCAATAATAAAAGCTGGCTTTCCTGTCTTGTCTTTATCCTTTAATCCAATTCGAGCCATACTTGTTGGCTGAGCCACCAACATTACTTTTTGGTCATCACTCCAATAAAAATTGCTGAGTGTACTCTGTACCCAGCTAAATGGCAGATAAACTACGCCATCTCTATAAATCGCCGCTGTGCTCTGCTGATTAAAATTATAAAATAATCCCACTCGCTCACCACTGACATGGTAATAATCTCGGTCGGACATAATATTCTTTTTTGTGGCAAATATACCAAAATAATCCGAAACGAAATATCCCACTATGGCAACCATCAATAAAAATACGACTGCTAAAAATCTTGTAATTGCTTTCTTCATAAAATTTAGGGAACCTCCATTTATTTACATAGGTTCCCTAATTATACCATATATTCACTTAAACTACTATTGAAATGAGACTGAATTGATATCTAATTTTATTCATCTATGCGGTCAAAGTGAATTTCTTTGAGTATTCCTGTCTTCTCATCGGAAATAAAATCTCCCATATAACTCAATTTTTCATCCGAAAGTCTCAATACATTGCTCAAATCATTCACATCGCATCGCTTTCCATCGATATAAATTTCTACACCTCGTTCGCCCATATCTCGCAACATCGCAAAACAGGCGTACTCCCTATCCATTCTTTGCATATCTGTTCCCATCTAGTACTCTAAGGTGGAGCATTTTGTGACACATCACTCCAAGTTGAGCCATTCCATCTCTTTGAGTACCTCATAGGACGCCTTCGAAATCAGAAGGGGATCCTCCACAAAGGGAAGTCTATGTATCTGAAAATGATAGCCTCTTTCTAACCTTTTCCTCTCTTTTTCAGACCCAAAAGCCATGACAAAGTGAAAGCGATTTAAGATTTTCTCATCTTCCATTCGCAATATCTGCAAACATTCCTCTCCCTTCCAGCTCGAAAGTGCCACACAGACGACTCGAATGTCACATCGCAAAAATTCTTCTCGATTTCCTCCGTGGCCAAAATCAACCACAATGCGTTCGTAGCCGCCCTCCTTTAGTTTCCAAAGTTGCCCACTACTAGCTGATGGAAAATAACGAATGCCATAGTGCTTTCTTGTTGTATGCAGTAATCGACGAATATCTTGGCTATCATTGAGCTCCACAAATGCGGTTTGAAATAGCCCACATCCCGACAAATAGGCAGAAAAAAGTAAAGCTGTATGTGTTGTTCCCACACCACTTCCTGCCCCCATAACCCCAATGATCACCTGTCTTCTTTGCACAAACTTTTTCTTTTGAAACCATCGCATCCATCGCATTTTTTACTCCTTCTCTAGTAATTGCAAAATTCTCTCATATATCCTCTCCTTTTCTCCCCCTTCCAAAAAAATATTTTCATCAAATGGAAAATACAGACAATTCTTTTCCTCCATCTCCATTTTTTCTCCACCAAGATTACAGATCAATATGTACTTTTTCCTTGCCAATTTCTTCATTGCCAAGAGTGCCTCTTCCATATGCCAAATACAATGCCTGCACACACAGATCAGTACATCCGGCAACTCATAGATGGCTCTATCCACATCCACGCCATAATCTTCAATCACAAATTGGGCACTGTGCCGTTCAAGTTCCACATTTTCCCGATACCAAGGGCGAATAGGAATATTTTTATACCGAAAATATCCACAACCATCGGTTCTTATCTCCAGTTTTTCCTGTAGCGTCGTCATATGCAATGATGAATTTCTTTCTTCATATATTGCACTTCTTTTTTTGTGCAACAAAAATGCCACAAAACCAAGGGCAATCCATGTAGTTCCAACCCCCTGTGCACTAGAAATAAAGGCAATTCTTTGAGATGGATTTTTACATTCTAGTGCCAAAAGTTCATTTTTTAACTGCTCAACGGATGCATATCTCTCGTTTTTTTCCGTGCTCAGACAAATCCGCAGAATTTCTCGCAGTTTTCCCCAACTCTCTGGCATTTTATCCTGGTCATTGCTTGGGTATCTTCCGATTCCAGCATAGTACACAATTGCAGCCATACTGTAGATATCTGTTCTGGCATCCAATGCCCCACCTGTATATTGTTCTGGTGCTGCATATCCTCTTGTACCATAGCCATCGGCATACGCTATATTGTTATCTTGTTTTTGGGAATGATCGAAATCGATGATGCTCACTTGACCATCTTTGATAATGAGATTACCTGGCTGAATATCCAGGTGAAAAATACTTTGTTTGTGTAGATAATCCATTGGCCTACAGAGTGCCAATGCAAATGTTACTAATTCTTGATATGGCATTACGCCAATTTCATGTACTCGGGAGTAAAGATTTTCGCCTTGCATATATTCTTCCACCAAGTACATTGCCTCTTTGGACTCTTCCAAGTCATAGATAATTGGAATTCCTGGATGGTGCAAATTTTTTAGGATCTGTGCCTCTTTGCGAAATTCCTCGAAGAGATGATTATTCAATTTGGGGACTATCTTTATGGCTCGATATACTCCGAGTGTTTTGTGTTCTGCCAAATAGACTGACCCATTTAATCCACTGCCTAAAATTCGAATCTTTCGATATTTACTTGCAAGAGCCTCCCATCCGTCTACTCTACCACCTCCTATGTCCATCTCTGTTTTTATTATAATTCTCCATACTTTTTATCGTCAATCCCGAATGTACATTCGGTCGGTTTAGCCTAAGTTTTTTTCAATATTTTCTTGAAGACAAAGTCAATCAATGGTACACTTCAAAAGTAAATTGTTTTAACTCTGAAAGGGGTGATAATATTGAAAATAGAACGAATCAATGAAGACCAAATTAGCTGCACACTCACGAGTGGAGACCTCGATATCCGAAATATGAAATTAAATGATCTTGGATATGGCTCCTATCAGGCACGCACACTCTGCAAGGAGATGCTTCGCCGCGCAGCCTCTGAACTTGGCTTTGAAACAGATGAAAATCCCATTATGGTGGAAACCATACCCATGGCAGACAATAGTATTGTGATGATTATTACCAAGGTAGAGGATCCTGAAGAAATGGATGCCCGCTTTTCTACATTTACACCAGAAAATCTCATTCTTTTTCCCGAAGAAGGCGAAAAAGAAATGTTAGAAGGTGTAGAAAATTTATATGCCAAAGGGCATGAAGTAATATCCTCAATTCGCATTTTTTCCTTTAAAGATCTGGACACTATTGTCTGTGCAGCCAAGGCTATCCACGGGCAATACAATGGAACAAATACACTCTATAAAAATAATGACCAATACCTTTTAGTCATTTCCAATGACGATGTCCATGGATTTTCCATCACCTGCAATATTCTCTCTGAATATGGAAGAAAGATAAATTCTTCCTATGCCAGCACATCATTTTTAGAAGAACATTGTGAAATTATCACTAGAGGTAGGGCATTACAAGTTTTTGCTTCACTCTACTAAAAAGAGGCTGTCGCACTAAGTAATTAGTGTGCAGCCTCTTTTCTTATTTTTCCATTGCTGTCTTTTCCACCCATAAATTGAGTTCATTGACAGCAACAGAAATATCTCTCAACTTCGTGCGAATCAAGCTAAAATCATGCAATTCATCCTCAGATATCACACCATCCCTTGTAATTTGAACTAACTTTGACACCAATGGATTAATTTCATTTAGACTTGCAATCATCTCTAAAACAATATTGGAAAGCTCCTTGACTTCCACTTTAGCCACACTGTCCTTCCCAATGTGACACTCATGTGTACAGTAGTAATTTTTTAGTTCTGGCCTCTTATAACATTGTGCCATTTGCATAATATCATAGGCCGTTGGCTCTGTCTGTTCATATTCAATTTTTTCAATCCGAGCTGAGGACACGCCGTCCATCAATTCACTCGCCCCATCCCTAGTCAAACCGCACTCTTCTCGATAGATTTGGTATATTGTTTTATTTTCCTTTGTTGATGCTCTTCCCATATTTGTCTCCTATTTCCCCCATTTAGTGACTATAATTTCTCTATTTCCTCAAAAACAGCATTGCCTTATCCACACTGGTTTAGTATACTAAAGATACAAAAAATAATCAACTAAGGAGGAAAAAACTATGAATTTCAACAATGTTTGCATCAGTCTTCATGAATACTTTAGTAGCAAGGGATATGGTAAAATTTTACTCCCATTGAGTGTACCTATCTGTCTTGGCAGTGCTGCACTCAAAGTATTTAGCCGATTCATCTCCCTCGGCAATCTAGTTACTGCCATTTTATTTTTTGCTTTTTTCTTCAGTTTATTTATGGTATTATCTAATCAGCTGTATATCGTGGCTGCAATGGGACTTGGTCTTTGGGCAGCAGCCGCAGCAGTAAATGTTTTAAAGTATGCACTTTTTACTCGCTACTATCATCACATTCAGTGGGATTCTGTACTCTACTGTGTTGTCTACGCACTCCTTGCATTTAGTGCATACAAAAAGTCAATGGACACATCACATAACTAAGGAGGATTTATATTATGCCAAGTAATCTTTTTAAAAATTTTATAGATAAGGCCAGCAGTGCAACACAAAGCGCCTTAGAAAAGGGAAAGGTTCAAGTTGAGATCACAAAGCTCAATCTCGACAGCAATAATGCAGAAGGCCACATCAAGCAGGCAAAGGAAAGCATCGGTGACTATGTCTATGCCAACAATCTCTTGAGTGACAATGCCGATTTGGCAAAATTTTTCGATACCATCAGAGAAGAACAGGCAAGAATTGATGCCAACAATGAAAAGATTGCACAGATTAAGAACAGCAATCCAACCGTTGTCAACAGTGCTGATGTTCCCTCCGATACAGAATATACGCCTTCTGAGGTTTCTCCAATTCCAACAGAGACCAATGACTCCACAGGAGAAGATAAAACTGAATAGATGGCAATATAATGCCAACAATAAAACGAAGGGAAGTTGCGAAACTGATTTGCAACTTCCCTTGATTTTGCCCTAAATTCAATGATCCGATTTCTAGGCACCTAAAATTTCATTGATTTGAGAAACCAATACATCACAATCAATGCCATGAACCATACAGGCCTCTTCAAGTGTCTCCATCTGTGATGAAGGGCAACCCAAACAATGCATACCTGCACGCATAAGAATTGGTGCAATATTGTCATTGACCATCAAAAGTTCTCCAATGGTCATATTCTTGTTAATCTCCATTTTTCTACCTCCCTATATAATTTACTCCTTCAATATAACATTGATTATACTGCTATGGCAAGTCATTATTTTTACGCAAAATGCTTATGTACTTTTCTCAAGACAGCGGCTGATTTGCTTGAATTTTTTTAGGTTTTATTATACAATGAAACTGCGTTGAATAACAATATTTTTAAGGAGGAAATTACAATGGCTTATACAATTACAGACAAGTGCGTTAGCTGTGGAACTTGTGAGAGCGAGTGTCCAGTAGGAGCAATCTCTCAGGGAGATACACAGTACAATATTGACGCTGATGCTTGCATCGATTGCGGTACATGTGCTTCTGTTTGTCCAACAGAGGCTATTGAGGCTTAATCAATGCCAAATAAGATGACAGTGGTGTGAAAAGAATGCTCTTTTCACACCACTGTTTTTTATAACTTCTTTTCTAATTTTTCTACCATATACTTTAAACTTCCTGGTCTAAACGGATTCTTGATCCCTGCATCCTCAATTAATTCATCAAAAAACTTAGATGCTGATTCTTTCGCCAGATGCATATAACTCTTCCATGCCCCCTGAAAATCCTCATCCATCCAAACTTTATACGCCAATGCATTGGTTCCTGCAATACAGTAATCAATATAATAGAGTGGGCTGTCATAGATGTGATGCTGCTTTTGCCAAAAACCTCCACCTGAAAGATAATCATTGTCTCCATAATCAAGATGTGGCTTATATTGTTTTTCTAATTCTCTCCAAAGCTCTCTGCGCTGTGCAGGTGTCATCTCTGGTTTTTCATATACAATATTTTGAAATTCGTCAACCATCGTCCCATAAGGAATAAAGGTCACTGCATTTTCAAAATGCATTTGAATATAGTCCGCTGCACGATCTCCAAAAAACAAGTTCATCCAAGGCTCAGTAAAAAACTCCATACTCATCGAGTGTGTCTCTGCAGTCTCCATTGTAATGTCATTGTGCTCTCGAATGGGATCATTGGCCGTCAAATATCCCTGGAAAGCATGTCCACATTCATGTGTGATAACGTCGACATCCCCATCAGTGCCATTAAAATTGGCAAAAATAAACGGAACTTTGTAGTCTGGCAACATCGTCTCATATCCACCAGTCTTTTTATTCTTTCTTCCCAAGACATCAAATAATTCCATTTCACACATCTTGTCCATAAATTCCTTGGTTTCCGCAGAGAGTTCACTGTACATCTTTTGTCCTGCCATGAGAATTTCCTCTGGTGTTCCTACTGGCTTTGGATTGCCATCTAAAAAGAAAATATTCTCATCAATATAGCTTAAACGCTCAAGCCCAAGGCGAATCCTTTTTCTCTCATGCAATTTTTCTGCAAATGGAACGAGATCTTCCTTCACCTGCTGACGAAATTTCGCTATTTCCTCCCTGCCATAGCAATTGCGATTCATTCTCGCATAGCCAAGCTCGAGATAATTTTCATATCCCATCAATTTTCCCTGTGCTGTGCGATTTTTCACTAATTGATCATAAAAATCATCGAATTCCTGTGCATGTGATTCAAAAAACTTCGTATACTTCTCCCATGCCTGTCTGCGAATTTCTCTGTCCTTGTGATTGAGATAAGGTGTCATCAAAGATAAATTTAACTCTTCGCCCTGCCAATCAATTTTTGCTGAAGCAAGGAGCTTATTGTATCCTGTCATCAATTCATTTTCTTCCTGCATCAGGGGAATCAATTTTTCATCCATGGCCTTCATCGCCAATTCAATGTTTTTAAATGCAACAGGGCCAATTTTTTCTTCCAAATAGGCACGGTACTGTGAATAGTACAACTTTTTTTGATATTCCACCACAACACTCTGAAATCTTGGCATATTCTGATCATAATACGCCTGCTCCTTTTCATAGAATGGATCCGTCATATCAATATCACTTCGAATCATGGCCAATGTCGACTCTGTCATCACATGATCCATCATTTTATAGTATTTTTGATGAATCTGAAATTGCTCTTCTCCAGAATTTGCCATCTCAAAGTCCCTGATCAAATTTTGAAAATCTAAAATCAATTGATCAAAGTCCACTCGTGTATAAGGTATTTCTGAAAACTTCATTCTTACTTCCTTTCCATATTTTCAAATCTTGTTGTCTCTGGTCTCCACACTAGACGAACTGTTCCGATCGGACCATTTCTTTGCTTAGCAATAATCACCTCTGCTTCATTGGGATGCTCAGTATCCTTATTGTAATAATCATCTCGATATAAAAACATCACAATATCTGCATCCTGCTCAATTGCTCCAGATTCTCGAAGATCAGAAAGCATTGGGCGATGATCTGGTCTGGTCTCACAGGCACGAGAGAGCTGAGAAAGTGCCACAACAGGACACTCTAGCTCTCTGGCCAATGCTTTTAAGCTTCGCGAAATATCTGAAATTTCCTGTTGACGGCTGTCGGATCTTTTGCTGCCTGAAGTCATCAATTGGAGATAGTCAATAATCACTATCTCCAATCCCTGCTCTAGTTTCATTTTTCTACACTTACTGCGCAATTGTCCAATGCTAATTCCCGGCGTATCATCAATCACAAGTTTTGATCTTGAGACATTGACAACGCCCTCTAGGAGATCTTCCCAATCATTATCTGTCAAATCTCCCGTGCGCAAACTCTGTGCATCAATTCTTGACTCCATAGAGAGCATACGATTCATCAATTGCTCCTTACTCATCTCTAGAGAAAAAATCATACATGGCAATTGCTTTCTTGTCGCCACATGATGAACAATATTAAGGACAAAGGCTGTCTTTCCCATAGATGGACGGGCTGCAATGAGCACCAAATCAGAGGCATGAAAGCCACTCGTCTTGTAGTCTAAATCGACAAATCCTGTTGGCACGCCTGTGACCGTCTCCTTCGTCCTGCTCGCCGCCTCAATTTGTTCAAAGACTGTCTTGGCAATTTCTCCAATTGGTGTAAATTCTGCACTTCCCTTATTTTGTAGAAGATTGAAAATATCCTTTTCCGTCTTGGCCAATATTCCATCGACACTGTCGCTTTCCACATAACAGGCATTGGCAATTTCCTCATTGACCTTAATCAAACGACGAAGCACTGCCTTGTCATGCACAATCTTTGCGTAGGAGCGAATATTTGCTGATGTTGGAATAAGTTCATACAATGCCTTAATCGACTCTAAACTTCCCACCTCTGGTGGCAATCCCTTCTCCCTCAACTTATTTTGCACTAGGACCATGTCCATCGGCTTTCCCTCGTTAAAAAGTTCAACCATAGCCTCATACATTGCACCATAGGAGATCGAATAAAAATCATCTCGATTGAGAATATCCATTGCTACAATAACGGCATCTTTATCCATCAACATTGACCCAATAACCGATTGTTCAGCCTCAATGCTGTGTGGAAGAACCCGCTTTAACAGTGCCTCTTCTTCCATTTTATTCCTCTACTACTTTCACAGCAAACTTTGCTGCCACATCTTTATGTAACTTGATGGTCACCTCATGAGTTCCAAATGTCTTGATTGGTTCTGGAACAACAATTTTTTTCTTGTCCACTTCAAGATTTAACTGATCATGAATTGCCTGATGAATTTCTTTTGTCGAAATCGATCCAAAAGTCTTTCCATCCTTTCCAGCCTTAATAGAGACATGAATAGAGGAAGCCTCTAACTTCTCAGCCAATTGCTTTGCTGCTGCAAGCTCCTGTGCTGCAATTTTTTCCTCATTGGCCTTCTTTAGCTTTAAAGTATTGAGATTTGCTGCATTGGCCTCCACACCTTTTTTCTTAGGAATTAAGAAGTTTCTCGCATAGCCCTCGCTAGTCTCTACGACCTCTCCCTTCTTTCCCAATGCCTTTACATCTTCTAATAATACAATTTTCATTCTGTCAACTCACCTTTCTTTAGCATATCCAAGACCAAATTTTTGACCTTGCTTCTAACTTCATCTACTGTTTCATCTTTAAATTGTGCACCAGCTACATTTCGGTGCCCACCACCACCAAGTCTTTCTAAAATCATCTGTACATTGACCTCATCGATCGACCTTCCGCTGACAAAAACAATGCCATTGTGCATGGTAAAGACGAAACTTGCCTTCACACCGACAATATCGAGTAAATCATTGGCTGCCTGTGCTGCAACAACAGTGGAACTTTCTAAATTATCCCCCTTGCACTCACTAAACGCAAATGCACCAGCCACAATCTCGGCATTGTGAATGGTATCATTTTTTGCCATATAATTCTCAATTTTATCTCGAAACAGCTTTCGAACACGAATAACATCCGCGCCCTTTCGGCGAAGAAATGCTGCCGCCTCAAAGGTGCGCACTCCCGTCTGCTGTGTGAAGCTATGGGTATCAATGACCATGCCCGCATACATTGCATCGACTTCAGCTGGCTTTAGCTTAATGTCATCACGGATGTACTGTACAATCTCAGAAACCATCTCGCAGGCACTGGATGCATAGGGCTCAACATAGGAAAGCACTGCATTCGTAATAATCTCACTGCTCTGTCTGTGATGGTCAAGCACCACGATGGTCTTTACTAAACTTAACAAATCGGGTTGCTCTGTCAAGCTCGGTCGATTGACATCCACAACCACAAGCATGGTGCTATCATCTACCATTTCCTTAATTTGATCTTTATCAATAAACAAATCTTTAGGATATTCGTCATTTAAAAAGCGATCTCGAAATGGCTTTAGAGAAGAATTAATCTCTCCGCTGACAATATGGGCCTTCTTTCTCATGGTCTGGGCAATACGCCAAACACCAATTGCCGATCCAAAACAGTCGATATCCATAATCTTATGTCCCATAATGATGACATGGTCCTTGCCCTCCAAAAGCTCCCGCAGAGCATGAGCTTTTACACGAGCCTTTACACGGGTGGTCTTTTCAATTGCCTGAGACTTTCCACCAAAATAGCGATATTGTTCGCCATCTCGCACTACGGCCTGATCTCCCCCTCGACCAAGAGCCATATCCATGGCCATTCTCGCATACTCATTGCTCTCACTATAACCTTGTCCTGAAGCACCAATACCAATACTTGCTGTCACATTCATCTCATTTCCAATATTAATGGTCTTAATATCCTCGAGGAGTTCAAATTTTCTCTCCTCCATCTTTCGCAAACAACTACGCTTGATAACAAAAAAATACTTGTCCTTTTCTAGCTTTTTGACAATGCCATTAAAAGCCGAAAAATATTGATTGAGCTTTCGATCAACCAATGCGATGAGTAGTGATCGTCGAACTTCCTCCACACTCTCCATCGCTTCCTCATAATTGTCGAGATACAAAAGTCCAACCACAAGCTCTTCGTTCTCTACCTCATCCTTTAGTTGCACAAGCTCTGTTTCATTCATCAGGTAAATGGCAAAAATCGGTGTTTCATCAATCTCTTCTCTTTGAATATATACACGATACTTTTCTTCCAAATAACTGCTGTGAAAATCTTCCCGTGTCACAATATTCTTTAATGTTTCCACTGTAATATCAGGAAACATTCCTGTCACACTACTTCTTTCCACACGGTCAGCAGCCACCAATGCCTCAAATGCATTGTTCTTCCAAATCCATACTCCCTTTTCATCAGACAATGCATAGGGTACATCCAAATCCTGTGTTAGACGTCCCTCTGTAGAATTCTCCCGCTTGGCAAATCCCACCATCGCCTTTAGAATGTTTTTCTTTGAAGAAAAGTACAACCAAAATAGTCCAGCCAATATACAAATCGTCAACAATAAAACGACCAATCCTGCAATCTTATCTATCCCCAATGTGATACAAGCGACAACGATCAGAGCAGCGGCCAGATAGAGTGGCCATCGCAAATACATGGCAAATAACTCTTCCAACTTTTTATTCTGATTCATATTTTTTCTCCTCTATTCTTTAAAATATATTAAGAAATATTATAGCATTTTTAAGGCTTTTCGTCCATCGTAACCCAAAAGTAACAAAAGTAAAAGTATACAAAAAAGAGCCACTGCTAGGCAGTGACTCCTCATTTTCTATCATTGATTACTCGCAAACATAAGGCATCAATGCGATATGTCTAGCTCTCTTGATTGCTACAGTGAGCTCTCTCTGATGCTTTGCACATGTACCTGTAATACGGCGAGGAAGAATCTTTCCTCTCTCTGAAATAAACTTCTTTAATGAAGCTACATCTTTATAATCAATTGACTTGCCTTCTTCGAAGCAATATGCACAAACTTTCTTTCTTCTGCGCATTCCATTTCCTGGTCTTCTTCTAGCACCGTCTGCTGACTTGTTGAATGCCATAATATTAATCCCCTTTCGTCATTCTAGTTAAATGGAAGTCCTTCGTCATCAACTCCATCTGGAATATTCATAAATCCATCGCTACTTGCTGATGCAGGATTTGGCTTTGTCGGTGCAGAATAACCTCCACCCATTCCAACGCCATTATTCATGCTGTTCGCTGGTGCTGCTGCACCCTTGCTGTCAGCAAACTCCTGGTCATCAACAATGACTTCTGTTGTATAAACTTTTTGTCCCTCTCGGTTAGTATAACTTCCAGTCTGAATGCGTCCCGAAATCAGCACTCTCATTCCCTGGCGGAAATACTTTTCTGCAAACTCACCTGATTTATCAAAGGCAACACAAGGAATAAAATCTGCTGTCTGCTCATTGGCATCCGCTGTTCTTCTCCTTCGATCAACGGCAAGTGTATATCTTGCAATTGCCATAGAACGCTCACCTGATGAATACCTAACTTCTGGATCTCGGGTTAATCTCCCCATCAAAATTACTCTGTTCATACAATCACGCTTTCCTTAATATTAAGCTTCCTGCTTAACGACTAAGTATCTTACAACTGGCTCCATAATACGAACATGTGCTTCTAATTCGTTTGGACAAGTTGCATCTTCTGACTCGAACTTAATGAAATAGTAAAAACCTTCTTTTTGCTTCTGAATGTCATAAGCAAATCTCTTCTTACCCCAATCATCGACATTGGTCACTGTACCATGAAATCTAGTAATGTAACCCTGTACCTTCTCAAGGGCTTCGTTCTTTGCCTCGTCTTCAAGTCTGCCGTTAAGAACAAGTGCTAACTCGTATGTGTTTTTCATCGTCTTCTCTACCTCCTTATGGTCTCTGGCCTCCGAAACTATAATCATCGGAAACAAGGAATAATGTGTCACGGTTAATTATTGTACCAAAGACGATATAAAAAAGCAAGCTAGTTATTCACTAAATTTTGCACAAATTCTGGCACTTTTCCGTCCAAAAACTCTCGCTCATAGATACTTCGATATCCACTCAATTGATGTTCATCCTCATTGGAATTATAAGGCACTACCTTATCAAAACAATAAGTCCATCCCTGTTGCCTGTCATTTAATTCCCTTGTAGTCACATAGATGGTCAAGTTTTTGCTTTCCTTGGTCTCTCCCGCATAGTAATGATATCGATTATCACTGTAAATGGCATGAAGTCCAACAAATTTACTTGCCTCAATAATGGCCTTTTGCTGATCCTTATCCACAATGTCTAACTGCTTTCCATCATCATATTCAATCGTAATCTTTTCAATAGGTGCTTGTGTAATCGGCTCAATTCCCATCTCCTTGAGAACAGCAAGCGTCTCTTTAAAGGAGGAATAGACTGGATAGCTCATCGCATCAGGCTGTTCCTTACTGACTCTTTCTGGAATTTCACTTAAAAATGAAAGATGAATGACATCTTCTCCCCCATCTATCTGCTCTGCTTGTATCGCATTGGACAACTCCTTTTGATAGGTCTCTAAAAGCTTTTGCAAATTTTGTGGCTTTAATATCATATAGGAAAGTCCATCATTATCTCCAAGAGAGCAATATAAGGCTTTGACATTGTCAACAGTTTTCATATTGAGCACAGGATATTTCATTTTCTTTAATTCATCGCTCTTTTTGATCTTTGCAATGATTTCCTGCAATTCCTTGTCGTCTTTATTGACTGGATAACTTCTCCCCACTCTCTTTCCATTTTTCAAGTAGTAATAAAATTCAATTCGATCATTGATTTCACTCTGTGGAAGTTTCAGCGAATCCACAGCTTTTTTTGCCAATTTTTCAATCACGCTCTTATCTGTATAAAGACTTGATGGCTCTTTTATTGTCGCATCTTCTTTATAATCCCACCACATTCTGTAGGAATCGATAGAATTTTGCAAAATATCACTCTGTACAAAATTTACAC
The DNA here is from genome assembly GCA_018141845.1 of Lachnospiraceae bacterium oral taxon 096. NCBI lineage: Bacteria > Bacillati > Bacillota > Clostridia > Lachnospirales > Lachnospiraceae > Lachnospiraceae bacterium oral taxon 096. The sequence continues at coordinate 624,017 of CP073340.1, forward strand.
CGAGAAATTCGCCCTCTTTTGGAATATAGCGATCGTGACCCAAAAAATCCTGTTTGTAGCTAAAGAAAATCAACAAGGATGTAATCAAAGCCATCACCATGTGCATCTTATGGGCAAATAACTTTCGAAAATCAGCATGATAAATAATTTCGATGACTGCATGACTAATCACAACACCACAGATCAAGCCAAATACTGCCCAAATCAATGTATTATCACTAATGACATAAAATCCCAATGCCCCAAGAAGTGCCGACGGAATAACAATACATAGCTTAATTGCGGCCATCGTCTTTGTAAAACTCATTGCCGATCCTGCAACCTCTGATCTTCTCAATCTATAGAGAAAGCCACTGACAACCAAAAGAAGAACCCCGATGCCTAAATTTATCCACTTTGTTTGACCAATTCTTTTCATCAACACAAAGACTAGTGGCGACAGCCATTCTGGAAGTATATCTTGATGCACATTGTACAGTATCGTTCTGAAAAAGATCTTCTCATAGCTTTCTCTCAAAATATAGACCATTGGACCATAAATCCAGAAGGTAGCCACGGCAAGTAAGGATACCAACCAATTTCCTGTAAGCATTACAGCTAAAACAACTGTCGCATAGAGCAACAAAAATGCCGTCATATTTCCAGCCCAAGAAGCTATCGTCAAAATGAGAGCTCCTCTCTCTCCTGTCGCTGCCCCCACAATCAGGCTAGCCAGCGAACTAAAAACTAAATAGGGCAGACCAACAATGATCATACTGTCTAAAACAATCGCTCCATACAAAAAACCTCTTTTTATTGGCAGGCTGTGATAAAAATCCGTCTTTTTCTTTGAAAATAAGTAGGCAAATCCCGACACCCCCACCAATACCCCCAACATGGCCAAGGAAAAAATAATTAAAGGACTCCTTACATATTTCAAAAAAGAGCTATAGAACTCTCCTTTTAATTGCACAATGTCCATCGCCGTCCAATTCTCCGACTTCCATTCCCTCACGCTCATGCTGGTCAACAACAGCCAAGTCACCAAAAATCCAAAGAAACTGAGTAAAGAAACAATGGCCAGTGACGATACCCGCTTTTTTAAATCTTCCTTCATCCACTTAAAGAACAAGCGATTTGATGTCATAACCTTTCACCTCCGTCTCACTAATAAATACCTCTTCCAAACTAAGAGCAACTGCCTCAAAAAAGATGGGATGATACCGCTCAATTACTGCCTTAATTTCTGATAAATCTCCCCTGCAGACCAAGGTATGGACACTGCCCACTGTCTTTTTTTGTACAATTTCTAAGCCATGAATGTCATCAATCTTCATTCCTTCTCTCAAAACCACCTGCAATTTATGAATGCTCAACTTCATATCCTCAATCTCCCTCGAAAGAAGGACACCTCCTCTGTGCAAAAGTCCCACATGGTCACAAATATCTTCTAGTTCTCTCAAACTATGTGAGGCAATAATTGGAGTCAAATTTCTATCTTGCATCTGTTGTGCAAACAAACTTTTTACTGCCTGTCGCATCACAGGATCAAGCCCATCAAAAGTCTCATCACAAAGAAGGTAGGGCGTATTTGCACACAGCCCCAAAATAATCGAAAGTTGTTTCTTCATTCCCTTGGAAAAAGTGGAAATCTTTTGTCTAGCATCGAGGTGAAATCCCCCCATTAAGCTTTCAAATTTCTTCTCATCAAATTTGGGATAAAAGTTTTTATAAAATCGCTTCATATCCTCTCCCTTGGCACTAGGCGGATAATATTGATCATCAGAAATATAAAATATTCTCTCTTTTGCCCTTGGATTTTCAAAACTTCCCTCTCCGTCAATTAGTACATTTCCGCTATCTGGCTTCAAAATCCCACAGATCACTCGCAAAAGTGTACTTTTTCCTGCACCATTGGTTCCAATCAATCCAAAGACCGAACCTTCTTGCATATTCAAGTTGATCCGATCAATGGCCAAGCGATGCTCATACGATTTACTCAAATTCTTTATCTCAATCATCACCCATGTCCTCCTCAAAAAACTTTTCTGACAATGCAACAAACTCCTCTTTTTTCATCTCTACATCCTTTGCCTGCAACACCAATGTGCGAAGAGAGTTTTGTATCTCCTCTTTTCTATCTGTACGCACACTCTCAATATTGGCCACAAAACTTCCCTTTCCCTGAACGGAATAGATATATCCTCTTCTTTCGAGTTCCACATAAGCTCTTTGAATCGTATTCGGGTTGATGGACAAATCTGCAGCAAGATTTCGCACAGACGGCAGCTTTTCATCCTCCCTCAGTGCCCCACATAGCATAAGATCTGCCAATTTTTCAATCAATTGCTCATAGATGGGACGTCGATCCTTCATATCTAGTAAAATCATATACCCTCCCTTCTGTATCATCTGTACTAATTCTATTGATACAATTATCATATTCTTTCTTTTTCTTTCTGTCAATGCTAAAATAAAAAATATCATTAAAAATAAAGGAGAACCTATGCAATTAAATCAATCCATTGTATTATGCGGTTTTATGGCTGTTGGAAAAACGAGTGTTGGACAACTACTTTCAGAAACATTGAATGTGCCCTTTATTGACACAGATGCCTATTTAGTGGCCAAGACAAAAATGAGTATCCCAGAGATCTTTCAAAAAGGGGGAGAAAGTTACTTTCGAGATTTAGAGCATGAGGTGGCCAAGGAAGTTGCACTTCTTCCACCTTCTATTATCTCAACAGGTGGCGGAATGTTGACCTTTGATCGAAATGGTGAAATACTAAAGGACCGTTCAACCATCGTCTGTATCACCAGAGACTTTGATGCCATTTATGCCACACTAAAGAGTGATACCAATCGCCCGCTTGTTCATCAAAAAACAAAAGAGGAGATACAGGCTATGTATCTTTCCCGTATCTCCAAATATAAAAAATATGCTAACTTTTTTGTGTCCAATAATTCTACTGTGCTAGAATGTGTACAAAAAATTATAGATTTGATTTCTCTTTAGCTTCGCAATGCCCATTCTGCACAATCGATCACTCTTGTTGCCAATCCATCATAAAAGTCTGGCTCGTGGCATATGAGTAAGATGCTTCCCTTATACTCCTGTAGGGCACGCTTTAATTCTGTCTTTGCGTCCACATCCAGATGATTGGTCGGCTCGTCAAGCAGGAGTATATTGCTTGGGCGATTGAGTAATTTGCAAAGTCTAACTTTTGCCTGCTCACCACCACTTAACACACGCACTAAACTCTCAATATGCTTGGTGGTCAGCCCACATTTGGCCAGTGCTGAACGCACTTCATATTGACTAAATCCAGGAAATTCCTTCCAAATTTCCTCTATGCAAGTAGAGGTATTCCCCGAAGGCATTTCCTGCTCAAAATAGCCAATCTCTAAGTAATCACCCAAATGAACTTCCCCCTCAAGTGACGGAATCATTCCAAGAATGCTCTTTAAGAGTGTGGTCTTTCCAATACCATTTGCACCGGAGAGCACTAATTTTTCTCCTCGCTCCATTCGCATGGAAATAGGTCGTGAAAGTGGCTCATCATAACCGATAACTAAATTTTTTGTTTCAAAAATTGTTTTTCCTGATGTTCTTGCTTCCTGAAAGTGAAACTCTGGCTTTGGTTTTTCTCTGGCTAGTTCGATCACTTCCATCTTATCCAACTTCTTTTGTCTAGACATCGCCATATTTCTTGTCGACACTCTCGCCTTGTTTCTAGCCACAAAATCAGCTAACTCTGCTCTCTCCTGCTGCTGACGCTTGTAGGCTGCCTCTAGTTGAGACTTTTTCACCTCATAGACTTCCATAAACTTATTGTAATCGCCCACATAGCGGTCAAGTTTTTGACTTTCCATGTGATAAATAATATTGACCACAGAATTTAAAAATGGAATATCGTGAGAAATCAAAATAAAAGCATTTTCATAATCTAATAAATAGCGCTTTAGCCACTCAATATGCTCGACATCTAGGTAATTTGTCGGCTCATCGAGAAGCAGAATATCTGGCTTTTCAAGCAAAAGTTTTGCCAATAAAACCTTTGTTCTCTGCCCTCCCGACAGCTGTGTGACATCTTTGTCCATTCCAATGTCATCAAGCCCAAGTGCCCTTGCGACTTCTTCGACCTTGGCATCAATTACATAAAAATCATGGGCCATCAATAAATCTTGTATGGTTCCTAGCTCCTCCATCATTTCGTCGAGCTCTTCTCCACTGCTCTCTCCCATCTTGTCACAGATTTGATTCATCTGTACTTCCAAGTCAAATAAAAAGGAAAAGGCACCCTTTAGCGTATCTCTAACCGTCATTCCCTTTTCTAGGACGGCATGTTGATCCAAATAGCCAACACGCACATTCTTTGACCACTCAATCTTTCCCTCATCAGGCATCAATTTATTGGTGATGATACTCATAAATGTCGACTTTCCCTCGCCATTGGCACCAATAAGCCCTATATGCTCGCCCTTTAACATTCGAAAACTGACATCATCAAAAATTGCCCTGTCCCCAAATCCGTGGCTCAAATGTTCCACATTTAAAATACTCATTCCCCATCTCCTGCTCTCTCAATATTCTTTATGCTCTTTTCTACACTTTTTCGTGGAATCATCATCTGATGTCCACAGCCCTGGCATTTTAACCGAAAATCTTGACCGATTCTTAAGACTTCCCATTTTTTCGCCCCACATGGATGAGGCTTTTTCAATACCAAAACATCGCCCACTCCAATTTGCATATCCTATACAACCTCATCAATAAAAATGCCCTTTAAAGTCTGAATTTGAGAACAAAAATCTGCCTTGTGAGATTCAGTATAGCCAAACAACCAAGATGTTAATTCTGCAATAGTAAATTCTGGAACATTTAATGTATCCTCATTTTCTAACTTTTCTAGATAAGAACTCTCTCGATTGATATGCCAAAGATAAGTTCCATCATTTTGAGGAATCAAGGAATCAATAATTCTCAATTTATAGGTATCACCAACTTTTAAACTATCTTCTCGAAGACAAATGGATTCAATAAAGAGATCTAGGCGAATGATTCTGGCCATCATATATGGCTTCTTTGTATCTAACATCTTTGCAAATTCATGGTCGCAAATGAACTCTCGCACTTCGCTCTTTTTGATCCCCCAGCTAATCTTTGCCCCATGTACTCTCTCTTGCTCATCAAGCACGAGTTCGATTTTTCCATTTTCTGTTGCCAGTTCCTTTTGTAGTCTCTCCAAATATTGACTATCTCGCACACAAAATACATCATTGTATCTCTCCAAAAATTGATTCCAAAAAGCCAACAAGGCCATCTCTCTATCTTGGGTAAATTCTACAATCTTGTATTGCACATCCTCTAACATCTGAGTTTCAATATAATTGTTGACAAAGGTAAAGTCAAATGGCTCATAATACGCTGGATTTGCTGGCTGTAGAAAGGTAAATGGCTCCTCTCCCTCCCTGTACATATCTTGAAAAAACTGAATGATCATACTGCGCATAAGGCCCTGTCTTCTGTGCGTCTCCTTTGTAGCCACAGCTACAATATATTTTAACCAATACTCTCTATCTCTCAATCGCACAAGATAGGGATTGAGGTGAGACATTGCCACAATTTCTTTTCCATCCTCACACACTAAAATCTCATTGCTATTATCGTCATCACTCGATGCCTTTTCTGCGTAGTAGTAGTCCATAAATTGGTCAGAATCTTCTGGGAAAGCCTCCCGATATAATTTTTTTGTCAATCCCTTTTCCTCACGGGAAAGATATCGCATTCCTTTTTCCTCCATTAAGCATTAATAAAATCTTTCTGCTCCACATAATATTTTCTTGCGTAGTCAATAGGAAAATAGCTCTCCTTTGCCTTTCGAAGCCCCTCAATGCCCAAATCATCCTCTCGATTGATTAACTTGGCCTTGGCAAAATGGTGAAGCAAAAATTCTCGATTGATAAACTGATAGAGCCCCGGAATATCCGGATTCGCCTTTTCAATATGAATAACCGCCATATTCTCATGTCCATTGTAACTTCCAATGGTAAATGCCTCTAACTCACCGTCAATATAGACACCCCCCATTTGCACATTCAATTGATTACAATTTCTCAAAATCTCATGGATGCCCTCTACTTCTGGATCAAGATGATGCTCCACCTCTTCTCCCTTGTTCAATCTCCACTTGGCCAAAAAGCGAAATACTTCATCCCTACATGCACATTCCATATCTCTATATTCATATCTTCCTTCATAGGTCTTGACAAACTTATTGTAGTGATTTTTTTTCTTGTGCAATTTCTTTCCCGCCAATGTACGCATAGCCTCTCCATCATAGAGATAGTCCTTTAATTCTACCTCCTCTTTTACCAAAAATTGCTCATGATCTAATTGCAGGGCTTCAATCCCCTCTCGATCAGCCAAATGAATTTTAAACGGTCTGTGCAATACGGTATTAAAATACTCAACCATCAAAAAGAAACAATCTTTTAAATCTTCTTCCTTACACAAAGGCATAGCTGCAAATGGCCGATCCTCATCGCCCATCAGCCAAACTAGACCAATCTCTTCCCCTTCCCTTCTCACAATCGCTGCTCGCACATTGTAGTAATCCTTCCACAAAAAACTCTCCAATGGTACGCTGTCACAAGTTTTATTGTCACGGAGTCCATAAAATTTTGAATATCTTGGCATATCCTCTGCCACTAATTTCTTAAACTCCAAAGCTTCAAATTTATTCATTATTGTTCCTCATCTTTTCTATATCTATTTTTTTTAGTATAGCATATAGATTGTGCAAAATCAAATTTGCAACAAAAAATAGGAGGATACTCTCCCCCCATCTCTTTTTGATCATAAGCTCTTTGCAACTTCGACTACTCGATCTACAGTAAATCCAAACTTTTCAAAGAGTTTGTCCTGTGGAGCACTTGCACCAAAGCTTGTCATTCCAATTACTGCACCATCAAGTCCAGTGTACCTTTCCCAACCAAAAGTAGAAAGTGCCTCAATCGCCACTCTTTTTGTGACATTTTTTGGCAAAATGTGGTTTTTATACTCCGCACTCTGTTCCTCAAATATATCCATACAAGGCATACTGACAACCCTTGCATCAATGCCATCGACAAGTAATTTTTCTGCTGCTGCAATAGCTAGGCTAACTTCCGACCCCGATGCAATGAGAATACAATCTGGAACATCCTTTTTGCTGTCTCTAATAATATATCCACCCTTAAGTGCCTCCTTACAGCTGCCTGCAAGCTGTGGAAGATTTTGCCTTGTCAAAATCAATGCGGTTGGCGTGGTCTTTGAAGTCATGGCACTGTACCAGGCCGCAATGGTTTCTGTCGCATCTGCTGGACGAAAGGCATGGAAATTTGGCATTGATCTAAACATCGCCATTTGCTCAATTGGCTCATGGGTTGGTCCATCTTCCCCCACCCCAATGGAATCATGAGTAAAAATATATGTTGTCGGAATATTCATCAATGCAGAAAGCCTTGCCATTGGCTTTGTGTAATCACTAAATACAAAGAAGGTTGCACAATATGGTCTGATCCCGCCATGAAGCAACATTCCATTGGTCTCGCCTGCCATAGCTAATTCTCGAACACCAAAGTGAATATTTCTTCCCTTGTAGTCACCTGCTTCAAGATAGCCACTGCCTTCAATCACTGTCTTATTGGATGGTGACAAATCTGCTGAACCACCAATTAAATTTGGCACAAATTCCTTCAATCGATTTAAAATCTTTCCTGAAATATTTCTTGTCGCCTGTGGTGCATCATCCCAATCCCAAAACTCAGCACTATCTAACTTTTCCATCGGAATTTCTCCAAAATAGCTGTCCCACAACGCCTTCTTCTCTGGACAATTTTTTGTATATTCTGCAAAGAGAGCATTCCACTCCTCTTCCTTCTTTCCAAGCTCCTCTGTCAATGCCTGATAATGTGCATAGACATCTTCTGGCACAAAGAATTCATCCATCGATTCCCAATTCAAATTCTTTTTCATTTCCTCGACATTATCTGCACCCAGTGGCTCACCATGAGCACTGGCCTTGCCTTCCTTCTTTGGACATCCATAGCCAATCAATGTCTTAATTGTAATAAAAGATGGCTTATTCTTTTCCGCTTTTGCCTCTTCAATTGCTCTTGCAATGGCATTTAAATCATTTCCATCTTCAACTGTCAATGTCTGAAAACCAAAGGCCTCCATTCTCTTATCTACATCCTCTGTGAAGGCAAGATCTGTGCTTCCTTCAATCGAAATGCAATTTGAATCATAGAGAACAATTAACTTGTGAAGTCCCAATGTCCCTGCAAGTGAAAAGGCCTCAGAGGAAATTCCCTCCATCATACAGCCATCTCCACCCAGTACAAAGGTATAATGATCCATCACTGGATACTCCTTTGTATTGAGATTGGCTGCCAAATGCGCCTCGGCCATTGCCATTCCCACAGCCATCGCCATTCCTGCACCCAATGGTCCCGTGGTTGCTTCCACACCTACAGTGTGGCCATACTCTGGGTGACCTGGTGTCAAAGAATCCAATTGGCGGAAATTCTTTAAATCCTCAATAGAAAGATCTCCATAGCCAAATAAATGAAATAAAGAGTATAAAAGCATTGATCCATGGCCACCAGAAAGAATGAATCGATCTCGATTTGCCCAATTTGGGTTCTTTGGATTATGATTCATATGATGTGCAAAGAGTTCATAGGCCATTGCTGCACATCCAAGTGGAAGTCCAGGATGTCCTGAGTTTGCTCTTTGAATCCCATCCGCTGAAAGTATGCGGATTGCATTTACTGCTTTTGTTTCAATATTTGTGGTCATAGTAGCCCCCCTTTTTACTTACCAAAGACAGCTTGATAATCTGCCTTAAATTTTTCAATACCCTGATCTGTCAATGGATGACACATCATCTGCATCAATACCTTAAATGGCACTGTTGCAATATCTGCACCATACTTTGCACATTCCACAATCTGCATTGGATTGCGAACAGATGCACAAATAATTTGAGTGGAGATATCATCATATTTTGAAAATATACAAGTAATATCCTCTATTAATTTGAGACCAGCTGTAGAAATATCATCTAATCTTCCCAAAAATGGAGAGACATAGGTCGCACCAGCTCTCGCTGCTAAGAGTGCCTGTGTCGGTGAAAAAATCAAAGTGCAATTGGTCTTAATGCCTTCTGCTGAGAGTACCCTGATCGCCTTTAAGCCCTCCTTGGTCATCGGAATTTTTACCACCATATTTGAATGAATTTTTGCAATTTCTCTGCCCTCAGCAATCATTTCCTCAGCTGTTATGGTTGTGGCCTTGACCTCACCACTAATTGGTCCATCCACAATATCCGCAATTTCTTGAATCACTTGTGTAAAGTCCCTTCCCTCTTTTGCAATGAGAGAAGGATTCGTTGTCACCCCACAAATGATTCCCATATCATTGGCCTCACGAATTTCATTTACATTAGCTGTATCAATAAAAAACTTCATTCCCATTTTCTCCTTTTTTTAAACAACGCTTCATATCTTCTGGCAAATCAATTTCTAGGTTAATTTCTTGCCCAGTCATTGGCTGTATAAAAGATAATGCTTTGGAGTGCAAAGCTGTTCTCTCCATCCAAGCACCACTTTCTCCATGATTATATAATCCATCGCCAAGGAGAGGATGACCTATATAAGACATATGCACTCGAATTTGATGTGTCCTTCCCGTACCTAACTTCAATTTCACCAATGCCCTATTCTGTCCCCGCCACAATGTCCAAAAATGAGTATAGGCATATTCCCCATTTTCAAAATCCACCATTCGCTCGATACACGAGTGACTCACTCTTCCAATAGGAAAATCCATCTCTCCCTCATCAGGCAAGTCCCCATGAATTTTATCTTCTACAATGGCATAATAGATGCGATGGATTTCTCTTCTCTCCATACTCTGATACAATATTCCTGCACTGACGCTATGCTTGGCCACAATACTCAACCCTGTGGTATCTCTGTCTAGGCGATTGACACAGCGAAAGACAAAATTTTGCCCCTCATAGTAGGCCATCAATGCATTTGCCAATGTGTTGTCATAATTTTTTATTGATGGATGAATGGGCATATTGGCTGGTTTATTGACAACAACAACATCCTCATCTTCGTAGGTAATCACAAAAGGTAAGTTGATAGGAAGAATTTTATTCTCCACTTCTTCCTCTTTAATGCAGACCACTAATTGTTGTCCAACATTCAACACATCCCTCATCCTCTTCCAAGTACCATCCACTAAAATACTTTTGTGCATCTTTTTTAATTGAACAATCCCTGAATTTGTATAGCCTTTTCTCCTCAAAAATTGTTCAATCGTCTTTCCACTAAATTCCTTTGGAATATCGTATTTTATTGTTCTATTCATTCTTAATACATTGGAAGAACCTTGACAAGATGATATTCAATGCCATTTTCTTTCATCAATTCAAGCAATTCGTCCTTTTTGTCGGCCTCTGCTGCCCAAGACATTCCACATCCAGCAGAAAGGGCCGATGGTGTTGGGATAATTCTTCCCAGTTCTGGCTTTCCCTTACAAAGCTCTTCAAGATGCATCACCATCCCCGTCACATTAAAGGAAAATACTACCTTATCCGTCTTCACTCTCATTACGGTCTGATAATCCTTCCTGCCTGCATTTGTTTCTCAGCAATGACATACATATTGGAAACTTCACCCACTTGTGCAGTCAATCCATAGTGCTGTAGGCAGGCCCCACATGTAATAATCTCTACGCCCGCAGCAGAAAGTGCCTTTAAGTCCTTAATGGTGTCCGGATCCTGTGCAGTCAAAAATGCACCGCCATTATAGAAAATCATGGTATCTGGAAGTGTGTCCATCTGCGTCAATGAAAAAATAAATCCCTTAATCAATTTCTTTCCAAGTTCATCATCCCCATTGCCCATCGCATTTGAAGAGATAACCACTACGGTCTTTCCCGAGATCGAAGGTGCAACTTCTTTTTGTTCAACCTCGCCGCCTCTTTCTAAGTGAACACGATAACAGTCCTTTGCTTCTTCTGTAAAACTGAATTGGCAACCTTTGCTCTGTGCCAATTTCTCTAAATTCTTTACTGCTGTCTCATTGTCCACAAGGACATCCACATTTTCTTTGCTGGCCTCAAGTGCCTTCTTTGTCTGAATCACTGGCAGTGGACAAGCCTGTCCCAATGCATTAATTTCCATTTCTTTATATTCCTTCCTCTCTTAAATTATATTGCCACTTGAGTATTGCCATTCCGATAATCATTACATATCCCACAAAACTCCAAATATCTGGCAACTGTCCCAAGAACAGAAATCCCAAAATTGCCGAATAGACAACTTGCATATAGTCATACACGCCAATTTCCTTTGCTGGCGCATAGCGATACGCCCTTGTAATACAAACTTGACCGATGGTCGCCCCCACACCTGCGGCAAACAAAAGTAAAAACTGTATCATACTCAATGGCTGATAGTGTAAAATTGCCATGGGTAACACAAAAATAGTGGAGAAAAAAGAAAAGAAAAATACAATTATATTTCCCCTCACTCCTCTTTGCCCAAGCCTTCGCACAAAGACATAGGCCAATCCTGCAAAGAGTCCTCCACCTGTTGCCATCAATGCAACCAAAAACTCCGAGTGAAAGCCAGGTTTGACTACAAAGAGTGCACCAATAAAGGACACCACAATGGCCAGCCACTCCATAATATTCACTTTTTCTCCAAGAATAATGATACTTGCAAGCATTGCAAACACTGGACTCAATTTATTGAGCATATTTGAGTCTGCAATATTCATATGGTCGATGGCATAGAAATTAAGTACCATCCCCAGTGCTCCGCTCACTGTTCGAATGAGCAAAAACGGAATATTTTTCTTTTCCACAGAAAAACCCTTGCCCTCTCTCAAAAGCAAGAAAAAAGAAAACACCGCTGCCACGGCATTTCGAAAAACCACCTTTTCGTAGGTCGGAACATCACCACTCAATCGGACAAATAGACTCATTAGAGAAAAGCCAAATGCTGCTCCCAGTATATATAGAATTCCTTTTTTTCTATCCTGCATTTTCCTTCCTCCGCTATAAGATTATTATAGCATATCTATAGGATAAATTCTACTTTTTAAGGATGATTCCGATGTCAACTGTCTTTAATTTTCCTATTTTTTTCCTTCCAGCCTCTGTCAATTGTCCTTGCTTTGTAAACCCAATAGACACAGTCAAATCCGATTCCACACAGCAATCGCCTTCGCCAGTATCTCCATTCATTCCTGAGTTGATATCGACACTCACCCTTGCTGCACTCGATTGATTGATTTTTTCAATTATCCAAGCCACATTTTCAGGCACTGATCCATGAAATCCCGTTCCATAAATACAATCCACCAAAATTGCATATTCATCAAATCTTGTGGACCGATCAATGACCAAATCTTCAATTCCTGCCATCTTGCAGGCATCATAATAAAATTTTCCGTCCTCTGAAAACTTCTTTTCGATCAAAAGCAATGTAACTTCCATTCCCATTGCCCTTAAAAGCGAGGCCAATACATAGCCATCCCCTGCATTATTGCCTGTTCCACACACAATGCCAACAGGCGAAACCCAATTGACACTTCGAAACACAGCCTCTCCTGCTCTATACATTAAATCTCTACTATCAATAAAATTTTCAATTGTGTAGCCATCGGCCTCTCTCATTTGTGCGACACTTACCACTTTATCCATCTTCTCTGTCTCCTTAAATCCAATTTCCCAATATACTACAACATACTATACGAAGTCAGAACGATCACTGTCAAGTAAGGAGTCTCAATTTTTTTCGTCTTTTTAGGCCTCTTTCGTACATAACTTAAATCTTTTTTAAGATTTATAGTAGATTTTTAACAATAGTTGGAGTATAATGTACTAAGTCTAAGGTTTTCAAATCTATAGATTAGAGACATGAAAATAATATAGGAGGGGTTTATCATGAAAAAATCAAATTTATTTGTTGGATCTGTAGTTAGTGCTGGTGTTGCTGCATTTGCTGTTGCAGCGCTCACATTTGGTGGCACTTCAACAACTGCATTAGCTGCACCTGGTGTGCCAGTGGCATCACCATCATCACCAAGTAACCCAAGCAACCCAAGTCATAGCGGCGGTCAGCATCAGCATGCTGGTGGAAACACAGCTTCTAACAGCAATGCAAACAATGGCGGAAACAACAACTGTGGAAACAACAACTGTGGAAACAACAACGGTGGAAACAACAACGGCGGAAGCAATAACGGCGGAAACAACAATAACACACCTACCCCACGCTTTAGAAGAAGCACTGGTGGTGGTTCATACACATCAAGTGGCAATGGTGGTTCAAAGACCATTAGCACAAGTGGATCTCAGACAATCCGCACAACAAGTGCTGACAATGGAGCTACTTGGGTTCTCTACAGTCAGGGTTGGTGGCTTAAGAACGCTGATGGTTCATACCCTGTAAATCAGTGGGTAAAGGACGGCGGAAGCTGGTACCACTTCGACAACGCTGGATATATGCAAAAGGGTTGGGTTAAGGTAGGTGACTACTGGTATTATCTTGACGCTAACGGCTGCATGTGGTTCTCTACAACAACACCTGATGGTTACTATGTAAATCAGGATGGCGTTTGGACAGGTGCACGCAAGTAATGAAGAATAAAGAGAGAAGCTGCTCTTCACTTGCAGCTTCTTTTTTTGTATAAAATTTTGCATAAAAAAAGGATATTGGAACATTCCAATATCCTCTTCTACCTATTCTGCCAGAATAACTTAATGTCTTGACTTTGATGGATCTACCCAAGCTCCTCTATCGTTGACATAGTAGCCATCTGGAGTTGTTGTATTTCTTAACATTGCACCAGAACGGTCAACATAGAACCAGCCATTTCCTGTGGCAATCCAAGCGTTTGCAGCCATCCATCCATCATTGTAGAAATAGTACCAATTTCCACCATCCTTTACCCAAGTGTTTCTCGCATAAGAACCATTGTCATATTGATACCACCAGCGAGTATTGTTCTCCTGAATCCACATTCCATTGTCTCCACGATATTGTTGCTTAAATGCATAGGCATTTCCTGCACCCGCAATGCTCAAAACCACAGCTCCTAAAGCAATTGTTGAAATCAAACCTTTTTTCATTATAATCTCCCCCATTCTTCTAACTAAAATGATGTCTCTATTATACACCCATTTGCCAGAAAAATCGACGAATGTCATAAAACCGTAATATTCAACAGATATTCTTAATATTTCCACAAAAAAAGGAACCTTTCGGTTCCTATAGAGGCGACAACCAGATTTGAACTGGTGAATCAGGGTGTTGCAGACCCACGCCTTACCGCTTGGCTATGTCGCCATATCCATCATATATACATATGAAAAGAGCTCCCTGAGTAGGACTTGAACCTACGACACCGCGGTTAACAGCCGCGTGCTCTACCAACTGAGCTATCAAGGAATAATTTTTATCGTACCTTCAAAACCACATATCAAACACCATCTATCCATTTCCAACCAATCCGACTTGTTGGTTAAACCCTCGACCAATTAGTAACAGTCAGCTAAGTATGTTGCCACACTTACACCTCTGCCCTATCTACCTCGTCGTCTTCAAGGGGTCTTACTACTTGCGTATGAGATATCTCATCTTGAGGGGGGCTTCACGCTTAGATGCCTTCAGCGTTTATCCCGGCCCGACTTGGCTACCCTGCGATGGGGTTGCTCCCCAACAGGTGCACCAGCGGTCAGTCCATCCCGGTCCTCTCGTACTAAGGACAGCTCCTCTCAAATATCTTACGCCCACGCCGGATAGGGACCGAACTGTCTCACGACGTTCTGAACCCAGCTCGCGTACCGCTTTAATGGGCGAACAGCCCAACCCTTGGGACCGACTTCAGCCCCAGGATGCGATGAGCCGACATCGAGGTGCCAAACCACTCCGTCGATGTGAACTCTTGGGAGTGATAAGCCTGTTATCCCCAGGGTAGCTTTTATCCGTTGAGCGATGGCAATCCCACTTTATACCACCGGATCACTAAGTCCTACTTTCGTACCTGCTCCACCCGTCGGTGTCGCAGTCAAGCTCCCTTCTGCCTTTGCACTCTTTGAATGGTTTCCGACCATTCTGAGGGAACCTTTGAGCGCCTCCGATACGCTTTCGGAGGCGACCGCCCCAGTCAAACTCCCCATCTGACAGTGTCCCCCACCCGGATCACGGGTGCAGGTTAGAAATCCAATCATACAAGGGTGGTATCCCAACAGCGGCTCTGCAAAGACTGGCGTCCTTGCTTCTTCGCCTCCCACCTATCCTGTACAGGTATAATCGAATCCCAGTATCAAACTAGAGTAAAGCTCCATGGGGTCTTTCCGTCCTGGCGCAGGTAACCAGCATCTTCACTGGTACTTCAATTTCACCGGGTGCATTGTTGAGACAGTGCTCAAATCATTACGCCTTTCGTGCGGGTCGGAACTTACCCGACAAGGAATTTCGCTACCTTAGGACCGTTATAGTTACGGCCGCCGTTTACTGGGGCTTCAATTCAAAGCTTCGTTGCCTGACTTCTCCTCTTAACCTTCCAGCACCGGGCAGGCGTCAGCCCATATACCTCACCTTTCGGTTTCGCATAGACCTGTGTTTTTGCTAAACAGTTGCTTGAGCCTATTTTCTGTGGCCATCCCGGAGGATGGCACCCCTTCTCCCGAAGTTACGGGGTCATTTTGCCGAGTTCCTTAACAATGCTTCTCCCGCCGGCCTTAGGATTCTCTCCTCATCCACCTGTGTCGGTTTACGGTACGGGCACTTATTACACAATAGCGGCTTTTCTTGACAGCTCCTTCTCCAACTTCCCTACTTGATTTCGGTCCGCATCACCTATTCCTGTTGCATGGCGGATTTTCCTGCCATACCAGTACTTGGCTTGCCCCAGTCTTTGCATTCCTGGGTT
>CP073340.1:2145000-2241876 GCA_018141845.1 Lachnospiraceae bacterium oral taxon 096
ACAATATGTCCCTTGCTCTTTTTATGACATACACATACAGGAAAACTCTTTGGACAAGTACAAGGATTTTCATTCTTTCGAAATAATTGCTTGACAATTCGATCCTCGAGAGAATGAAAGGTAATAATTGACAATCTTCCACCTGGCTTTAATAAATCAATCATTTCATCAATTGTATTTTCCAACACATCCAGCTCTGCATTGAGTTCAATGCGAATGGCCTGAAAAGTTCTCTTTGCAGGATGCCCACCAGTAACTTGGATCTTCATCGGGATGGAAGCACGAATAATGTCAATCAACTCTCCCGTTGTCTCAATTCTCTTTTTTTCTCTCGCCTTTACAATATGCTTTGCAATATTCTTGGCAAATCGATCTTCTCCATAATCACGAATTATGCGATATAAGTCTTGCTCATCATAATCATTGACAATGTCCTCTGCGGTTCTTTCCATTCGCTGATCCATTCGCATATCCAATCTTGTGTCTTCACGATAGGTAAATCCTCTTTCCACTGCATCGAGCTGATAAGAAGAAACGCCAAGATCTAGATAAATTCCATCTACTTTTTCAATGCCCAAATCCCTTAAAACTTGCCCCATGTGGACATAGTTATCCCTTACAATTCTTACACGATCAGCAAAAGGTGCTAAACGCTTTGTTGCTGCCGCAATTGCATCAGCATCTTGATCAATGCCCACCAATAGTCCATTGCTTGAGAGCTTCTCACAGACCGCATAGGCATGTCCTGCTCCCCCCAGTGTTCCATCCACATAAATTCCATCTGATCGAACTTGCAATGAGTCCACAGTCTCATGCAACAGTACAGATATATGCTTAAAATCCATTTTTCTTCCTTCCATTGTTTGAGTACTGTATTCTTAAAACTATTGCTTTTAGTTTATGTTAATTCCACAAAAATTTCAAGTATTATCCCTTCTTTTTGCGAACAATTGTAATAACAGAAACGACCACACAAAGTATAGCCAACATTTGAGAAACAGCAATATTTGTGCCCGGAACAAGCAAGCTATCCGTTCTTAATCCTTCGATCATTGCTCTTCCTAATCCATATCCTCCGATATATAGCCAAAACATCTCTCCCTCAAATTTCTTCTTCTTCCGATACCACAATAAAAGAAGGAGCAAGCACAAATTCCACACTGACTCATATAAAAATGTAGGATGGACTTGGATATAGTCTACGCCATTGACTTGCACAAGATGATGTAACACCGCATCACTTAACATATTTGGATTGACAATACTCTTTTTAATCTGCATAGCAAAAGGTCCGTTTGTATATCCTCCAAAAGCCTCTGCATTAAAGAAATTTCCCCAACGCCCTAAAATTTGACCAACCAAGAGTCCAAGTACTGCCGAATCCGCCAGCGTAAAAAAGCTCACCTTTTTTGCTCTAGAATAAACAAATGTCGTAATTGCTGCCGCAATCACTCCACCATAAATGGCCAGACCACCTCCCCGAATATTTAAAATTTCTAGGGGATGATTCTTGTAGCTATCCCATGAAAAAATAACATAGTAAATTCTTGCCCCAATCACGCCAAAGACAATCCCAAATAGGGCAAGATCCATAATTAAGTCAGGATTGAGTCCTCGTCGCTTCATATCACTAGAGGCAAGAAACATTCCAAGTAACATACCTGTTGCAATAATAATACCATAAAAAGCAATCGCAAAGCCAAATACACTGATATGATTATGTAAATGTTCAATTGTAATCCCCAAGTGAATAAACTTTAAATCGTATCCCATTTTCCCCTTCCTTTCTCTAAATTCTAATGACGAATTTTATCACAAAATTCTCCTTTTGTCACTTCTCTATTACAATATAAAATTTGATAGTATCTAAGTTCTGTGCTATACTATGACGATAGTACTGATTAAACTCATGGTATTTTTCTTCCACAACTTAAATACAGAAAGGATTTATTGTTATGAAACTAGGCATTGTAGGTTTGCCAAATGTGGGCAAAAGCACATTATTTAATTCTTTGACAAAGGCTGGAGCAACCGCAGCCAACTTTCCATTTTGTACAATTGACCCAAATGTCGGCGTAGTGGCTGTTCCTGATGCCCGACTAAAAGCACTTGGTGATCTCTATCACTCAAAAAAGGTAACTCCTGCCGTTATTGACTTTGTCGATATTGCCGGACTGGTTAAGGGGGCCAGCAAGGGCGAAGGACTTGGAAATCAATTTCTTTCCAACATTCGAGAGTGTGATGCCATTGTCCATGTTGTTCGCTGTTTTGATGATGTCAATGTCATCCATGTCGATGGCTCTGTCGATCCAATCCGAGATATTGAAACCATTAATTTAGAGTTAATTTTCTCTGATATTGAAATTCTTGATCGAAGAATTGCCAAAACTTCAAAGATGGCAATGAATGATAAGACTGCCAAGAAGGAGCTTGAGATCTTAAAGGAATTAAAAGCAATTCTTGAGGACGGAAAACTTGCAAAGTCATACGAAAATGATGACGAGGATGTGATGACCTTTGTCAAATCTTTGGGTCTAATTACCTTTATGCCAGTTATCTTTGCTGCCAATGTTGCTGAGGACGATTTAGCCGATGATGGTGCAAGTAATCCTTATGTCAAGCAAGTTCAAGACTATGCAACTCAAAATAACAGCAAAGTATTTGTTGTGTGTGCTCAAATTGAGGAAGAAATTTCTCAACTCGATGATGACGAAAAGGCAGAATACCTTGAGGCTCTTGGCATTAAAGAATCCGGACTCGATAAATTGATCCGTGCAAGCTACGACCTTCTTGGTCTTTTAAGTTATCTTACCTCTGGAGAAGATGAGACAAGAGCCTGGACCATCAAAAAGGGAACTAAGGCTCCTCAGGCTGCCGGAAAGATTCATACCGATTTTGAGCGAGGATTTATTCGTGCTGAGGTCATCAATTATCAAGATCTATTAGATTGTGGCTCCAGTGCTGCTGCTAAAGAAAAAGGCTTGATGAGATTAGAGGGCAAGGAATATGTCGTGCAAGATGGCGATGTCATCTTATTTAGATTTAATGTATAACACAAAAAGAGAGTTTCCACCAATCACTGGAAACTCTCTTTTTTGAGTTTTTTATTGACTTTGAAGCTCCTTATTTGCCTTTTCCACTTTCAGATTTACAAGTATAAAAGTTATCAACACATTAAAGATCATAGGAAGCCATAAGTACATAATATAAAGCATATTTACACAGGACTGTGGCTGAGTTGTGGCATTCTGAACATATCCGCTTGCTGCAAGCATCCAACCGGCTATAGCAGTGCCCAGTCCTCCACCTACCTTCGTTCCAAAGGATGTACAGGAATACATTGTACCATCCACCTTTTTACCGATCGTAAGTCTTGTATACTCTGATGTTGTTGCAATAAGTGCATTCATATCACCTTGAAGAGGACTCATACCAAATGCTGCAACAGCTGTAAAGAAAAGCATAAGCGGAATACTTCCCATATATCCTGCTATAACCACTCCCAGACGACCTGCTGTTCCGATCACATATCCTACTATATTTAACTTGTACATACCATTTAACCTTGTGACAAGAACCGGTGTTATAAGCAGCCCCACAATCATAGGAATATTGATAGCCCATGAGAAGGTTCCAAACAACCTGTCAGTTCCAAGTACATACTTCATAAAGTAAATGCCCATTCCAAGTGTAGCCGAATAAAGCTGCATCAAAAGGTAAGCGCCACAAATCATCAGAAAATATTTATTGTGAACAAGTATTTTAAACGCATCAATCAGATTGTATTTTTCCTGTGCCTCATCATCCTTTTTTCCTTCAGAGAGTTCTTCTTCTGAAATCTTAAATGTATCAATCAGATTGTATTTTTCCTGTGCCTCATCATCCTTTTTCCCCTCAGAGAGTTCTTCATCTGAAAGTTCTCTGACGGATAATACTGAAATGGTATTTGATATAACTCCGATTATTGCATATAGAATAGCAACTGTTCTCCACGCTGCCGCACCGCCACCAAGTTTTTCCACAAATCCGACTGTCACAGCCTGAATAAGCATACTGGTTCCAAATGCAAACATAAATCTTAGAGATCCCATCTGCACTCTCTCCGAATTATTGTTTGTAATAAGTGCGGTAAGTGATGAGTATGCAATATTGTTGGCTGTATAAAATCCTGCATTTAATAATGTATATGCTATAAAAAACCATGCATACTGAGCGGTACTTCCCATATCCACAGGTATACAAAATATCGCTGCCAAACATACGGCACATCCAAAATATCCATAGAGCATCCAAGGCCTTGCCTTACCCATTTTCGTCTTGGTCTTATCAATCATGGCACCAAAGAACACATCACTGATACCATCAAAAATCTTTGAAATCGCAATCAATGTTCCTACTATACCGGCATTAAGCCCTATGATATCTGTTAAATATATCATTACAAATGCAGCTAAGAGGGCATAGACCACATTTCCTGCTATATCATCGGAACCGTATCCTACCTTGTTATACCACTTTAAATATTTCTTTTCTTCCATAAAAATTCTCCTTTCCATGTATTTTTACTTGACAAAAGGTATTATACTGATCGCAAAATCAAACTTGATATCATCAAATCTATACTTATCTGTCACTACTGGTCCACAGCTGTTTGAACCTATACCGTTTAGAGCATAATCAAGACAAAGTACTGTGCTGTCTGACTCTTCAAGTTCAAAATTATGTGCCGCCCTTTCAAGCTCCTCCTGCGTATAAATAGAGGCATTAAATGAGAAAGTTTTTTTAGCTGCCGCCACCATACCGAACTGTCCGTTTGCAAGCTCCACATAGTCACAGTCATAGTGGCTACCGTTTTCCTGTGGATTTATATAATCTTCATGCATCTCGCTCAACTTTGCTCTATATATACCATGACTTGTTGACTGATGTTTATCTATATAGCTCTCATAAGGTCCCATGCCGAAGTATGCAATATTTTCAAGCTTCTTATCAAGGAATAATCTTATTCCAAATCTTGGTAAGTCAGGGAACTCTTCATCCTTTACAACTTTGATGGAAGATGTTATTCCTCCCATACAGTCAATTTTCCAAACAATATCCGCATCCAATATCTTTTGAATACTTGCAGCAGACATAGAAGTTTTTACAGATATCTCAACACACTTTTCCGACTGTATAATCTCTGTTTTATAAGCTCTTGCATATGCTTCATTATACTTTGCCTTCTTCCATTCCAACTTTGCATACATGTCATTATCTGTAGGTGCTCTCCAGATATTAAGCTCCATAGGTCTGTTGATATATTCCCTTCCGGCAAATACTAAAGATTCAAACATTCCGTTTTTCTTACTATAGGTATATGTGAAAGTCTTACCCTTAATAATTACCGATGTATCATCTTCTGCTACTTCCATATCAGATACCGTAACTTCTCTTTCCAGCCATTTCACTGTATTTTGATTTCTTCCATCTTCATTTTTAATCTTCAACTCATCAAATCCAAGTTCATATCCTTTTGGAATCAAAGGCATTTCCTTTTTAAGTATATAGATCAGTTTAAGGAATACCTTGCCTTTATTTGGGATCTTTATCCTAAGTTCAAGCTCTTTTTCACTATGTGCCTCTATAGAAGGAAGATCTAAGTTTCCGGTTTCAACACTTATTCCGTCACAGCTCACTTCATAATTAACATCTATAAAGTCCTTCAGATCATCAAAATCCATATAATTGTGAAGCACCAGTTTTCCACTTTCTTCATCATATGAAACCACCCTTGCAGGTCTGTAGACATTCTTATATTCAAGCAGTCCTGTATGTGGTCTTCTGTCCGGATATACAAGCCCGTCCATACAAAAATTTAAATCATGTACTTTTTCTCCATGGTCACCACCATAGTAGTACATAGCTTTACCGTTTTTTGCTGTGCCCTTATATATTGCATGGTCACACCACTCCCATACAAAGCCTCCACACATAAGATCATTTTCATAAATAAGTTCAAAATAATCCTCAAAATCTCCGGGGCCGTTTCCCATACTGTGACAATACTCTACCAGTAAGAAGGGTTTGCTTGCATCATTTTTTAGATACTCTCTGATTTCATCAAGTGAAGGATACATTCTACTGTATATATCCAGATGATCGTAATTGTACACTACATCATAATTTCTGTATCTTGCACTCTCATACTGTGTAATTCTTGAAGGATCATACTCTTTTGTCCACTTAAGTGCCTTTTCAAAATTGCAACCGTAGGCACTCTCATTTCCCATTGACCACATTACGATAGAAGGTCTGTTCTTCTCCCTCTTTACCATAAGCTCTACTCTGTCAAGAATAGAAGCTTCCCAAGCTGGATCATCCGCTATCTTCTCATTCCATCTTTTGAACCTGTTGTAGTCGGTATCCTCTTTTCTGTAAATCATAACCGGACCATGTGCCTCAATATCCGCCTCATCAATAACCATAAATCCGTACTTGTCACATAGCTGATAGAAATATGGTGCATTCGGATAATGACTACTTCGGATAGAATTGAAATTATGCTGCTTCATTAAAGTAAGATCTTTTATGATTTGCTCAATACTGATTGTAAATCCTGCTATAGGATCCGAATCATGTCTGTTTACTCCTCTAAACTTTATCTTTTGCTTATTAAAATAAAGCACCTTATCAATGATCTCAACTGTTCTGAATCCTACATATTCAACAATAGTCTCCGCCTCTGTTTCAAGTATCAAGGTATAAAGATATGGATTTTCAGTATTCCAAAGAACAGGATTTAAAACTTTAAACTCTATACTTCCGGTTTCCTCTATTTTACCTTTTGCTATTATACTTTTGGCTTTATCTTCCAGAGTTATTTGTACCTCTACTGGATCTGTAAGTTCGATATCAAGTTTTAACTTTTCTCCCTCTGTATTAACTTTATAATCTCTTATAAAAGCCTGTGGTCTTTTCAAGATATACACATCTCTGAAAATTCCGGTCATACGAAATTTATCCTGATCCTCCAAATAAGATCCGTCACACCATTTCATTACCAAAACAGCAATGGTATTCTTTCCGTTTTTTACTACATCTGTGATATCAAATTCACTTGTAGCATGTGGTACCTGACTGTATCCCACATATAAACCGTTTATCCATAGATAAAAGCAGCTGTCAACACCTTCAAAATTTAAGAATGCTTTTTTGGCTTTCTCATCCTCTTTATATTCAAAATCATAGACATACGCTCCACATGGAATATCTTGTGGTACATAGGGAGGATCAAAAGGAAAAGGATATTTTATATTTGTATACTGATGATGATCATAGCCCTCATTTTGCCACACTCCCGGTACCTTCATATCTGAATAATCTGATACATCAAATCCCTGCTCAAAAAATTCTTCCTTTACATCATAGATACTTTCAAAATATTTAAACTTCCATATGCCGTTTAAAAATTGAATCCTGTCCGAGCCCTTGCGATTCTCTACAAGATCATCCATTCGCTTTGAAGCCGGAATATAGTATGCTCTTGCCGGCATAGTGTTCTCATGTAAAACCTTCAAGTCCTCATAATAACGCGGTACAATCATTTTAACCTCCTTTTGTATGAACAATATCATACTATAATATTACCTTTTCAATTTCGTACTTCATTAAGTTAGCTTGATTTTAGTATTTTTGTAGTCTTTTGTCTATAAACTATAATGGATTTAATATGCACAAAATGATACAATTATATAAACTTTAATTTAGGAGGTTATATGTATTTAAATTGTGGATATATGAATAACTCCGCCATAGACTTCAAGGATAAATCTAAACCACTTATAGTGGGAAGCTGTGGCACCTATCGTCTGCTCACCAAGCCGAAACTTCCTACTTATCGACCTCGTGGTCGACTTGACTATCAGTTGATTTATATAAGTGCAGGAAAGGCATATTTTCATTTTAATCATAAGGACAATGAAACTGTTATCACAGCAGGAAATATGGTTTTGTTTCGTCCGAAAGAATTTCAAAAATATGAATATTATGGTACATACAAAACTGAGGTGTATTGGGTACATTTCACAGGAGGTAATGTAAAAAATATTTTAAGAAAATATGGTATCCGTGATGATCTACATTATTTTTTTGTGGGTACATCCTTGGAATATGAAAGAATATATAAGAAAATGATATCAGAATTGCAGCGTTGTCAGGATCACTATGAAGAACTTCTGTCAATACTTATGCAACAGCTGCTCATTGGTATACATAGGGAACTTCAAAAAGATAGGAAAATCTCAGATATCTATCTGGACAATGAAATGGATATGGCAACACAATATTTCAGTGATAATTATAGTAGCGAAATAAGCATTGAAGAATATGCCACATCAAGGGGTATGAGTATAAGTTGGTTTATCAGAAACTTTAAAAAATATTCTGGCACTACACCTATGCAATTTATTGTTTCAGCCAGAATATCCAATGCACAGTTGCTTCTTGAAACTACAAAATATTCCATATCCGAAATTTCAAGAATTGTCGGATATGATAATCCGTTATACTTTAGCCGACTTTTTCATAAGATAAAAGGATTTTCGCCTTCAGAGTATAGAAAAAACATCCTTTGAAGGCTTGTTTCAAGTTCATCGAAAAACAAAATGGATGCTACCTGTAAAGTACAGGATAGCATCCATTTGTTCTGTTTAGTCCATAACATATATATTGAATTCTGAGTACATATCACCAATCGCTGGAAACTCTCTTTTTTTATCCCTCTTGTCCAAAGACTTGCTCTTTTAACTTCTTTCCCGTTGGTGTCGCAGCCAATCCTCCTGCTGCTGTTTCTTTTAGAGAGCAAGGAAGTGCATCTCCAACTTCACGCATCGCATCGATGCACTCATCTGTTGGAATCTTTAATTCAATTTCCGAAAGAGCCATATCTGCGGACGAAAATGCAATCATCACACCAGAGACATTTCGCTTGATACAAGGGATTTCCACAAGTCCCGCCACTGGATCACAGACAAGACCTAGCTGATTGACAATCGCCATTCCAAGGGCATCCGCACATTGCTGTGGTGTTCCTCCCTGTAATTCAACAAGTGCTGCTGCGGCCATTCCCGAAGCCGACCCACATTCTGCCTGACATCCACCCTGTGCCCCTGCAACCGAAGCTCTCTCTGCAACAACCATGCCAAATGCCCCCGCTGTAAAAATCGCTCGAATAACATCTTCTTTCTTTGCTCGTCCTTCTTCGTACATACTTACCAAACATCCCGGCAATATCCCACAACTACCTGCTGTCGGTGCTGCAACAATCTTTCCCATCGCCGCATTGCAATTGGAAACCGCCATTGCCCTTGCCATTGCCCGAGTCAAAAATCTGCCACTCAATCCCCCTTCGGATTTATTGGCATACTCCATCATTTGATATCCCTCGCCACCAGTTAAACCTGAAGTCGAACGCAAAGTTTGATTTGGCTTTGCCGATTCAATCATCACCAAGAAGCTCTCTTCCATTTTTTGAAAGATTTCTTCTTCGCTCATTTCTAATTGCCGTGCCTGGTCTTTGATACAAATGTCGCTAATCTTTTTGTTTTCTCTTGTCGCAATATCCACTAGCTCTTGAATTGAATTGTACTTCACCACTATTCCTCGTATTATATAGTAGTAGTTTTTAGAGACCCTCTCCAAGGTCTTTATAACTATTAAGTCATAGTCTTTTCTTTACCTCTTCCGTAGGTTCGACTATGATATATAAGATACTGTGGATTGGTTATTTACTCCTACCACTTGATGGTTTTAGAAAGGCCCCAACCACAGTCTCTTTGCTCATTTGTTAATCAGTTAGATACCGCATGACGGTTTATTTAGAACGAGGCTACAATCGCAAGGAGTCCCTGTGGTTCTAAAACAGTATCAAATACATTTTAAAGGAGATTATTATGATTTATGTAGGAATTGATGTCGCTAAGGATAAGCATGATTGCTTTATCACAAACTCTAATGGAGAAGTATTATTTAAAGCTTTTACCATTTCTAACAGTCAAGATGGTTTCAATGACCTTTACCAAAGAATAGAATCTGTTATGGAAGATATAACAAAAGTAAAAGTAGGACTGGAAGCTACCGGACACTATAATTACAATCTTTTAGGTTATCTCATTGATAAAGGTCTGACCACCTATGTCATCAATCCGTTACATACAAATCTGTACAGAAAAAGTCTAAGCCTTAGACTCACGAAAACGGATAAAGTAGATGCCCGCACGATTGCTTACATGCTCATGTCTGATGTGAACTTGAAGTCCTACTCAGATACATCTTACCACAACGAAGAATTAAAGTCATTAACTCGTTATCGTTTTGATAAGGTAAAAGAACGTGCCAAACTAAAAACTTCCGTTTCAAGACTGGTCTGTATCTTATTTCCTGAATTAGAAAAACTTGTACCAACACTTCATATGACATCCATTTATGCATTGCTTTCTGAATTTCCCGGGGCTAAATATGTAGCTGGTGCACATCTTACCAGACTTACAAATCTTCTTTCAGATGCATCTAAAGGTCGATATGGTAAAGATACCGCCATAACTTTCAGGGAAGCTGCAAGGGCTTCTATCGGCTCAAATATGCCAGCCAAATCTCTTGAACTAAAACACACCATCAAGTTGATACTGGAACTTGCTTCTGAGATTGATGAAATCGAAAATGAAATCAAAATTATCATGGATGAAATTAATTCTCCAATTCTCAGTATTCCAGGTATCAACTATCGTATGGGCGCTATGATCATTGCCGAGATTGGCGACTTCAGTCGGTTTGATTCTCCTGATAAAATCTTGGCTTATTCCGGATTTTCACCATCAACATATCAATCAGGGCAGCTTGACTCAGCATACTCCCACATGGAAAAACGAGGTTCCAAATACTTACGATATGCTCTGTACAATGCTGCCAAGTATGTTTGCCACTGGGATTCGACATTTGCCAGGTACCTTACCAAGAAACGAGCTGAAGGCAAGCATTATAATGTTGCAATATCTCATGCCGTCAAAAAACTGGTTCGAGTTATTTATCATCTTGTAAAATCGAATCAGCAATACATTAAAGTAGCTTAATTAACTCTAATTCAATACTCCTTTTTCATGCACCTATCATGATGCTCTTTTTGTCATGCAGTTTTCAAAGTGCAAGGAGCTCTAACTGTATTCCGAATATATCTAAAATACATTTCTGTACTTTATTTAAAAAATATCATTTTAGGGCTTGACTTTTAATAGTTAGTCTTTCTATATTGCCCGAATCAATACTGCATTGTGCACATATTGAACACGCTTTAAATCATCAATCAATTCTTGTGATGGCTTGTCGTCAAGTTCAATGGTCATCAAGGCCAGTCCACCCTTCTCCTGTCTGGAAAGCTTAAAATTATTGATGTTTAAATCTCTATACTTGATATGAATTAAATTCGTCACCTCTGCAATAACGCCTGGCCGGTCATCATGCAAAATTAAAATGGTTGTATAATCCCCATTAAAGTCCACACGCATGCCATTGACATAGTCCACACGAATATTTCCACCGCCAATACTTGCTCCCTGCACACTGCCTGTTGCACCACTTTCGCATTGAAAATAAATGCGAGCTGTATTGGGATGTGCACCTGCAATATCCTTGGCAATAAAGCGATAGGAAATATTTTTTTCTTTAGCAATTTTAAGGGCATCTCGAATTTCTTCGGCATAGCTGTGATATCCCATCACACCAGCAAGGAGTGCACGGTCAGTGCCATGTCCTTTATAAGTTCTTGCAAATGAACCTGAAAGCTCAAAGGTTACATCCACAATTTTGTCATCATTGGCAATTTTATTGACCACATGCCCTAACCGCACTGCTCCTGCTGTGTGAGAACTTGAAGGTCCAATCATAATAGGACCAATCATTTGAAATATATTCATCTCTATTCTTCGTCGTCAAAATCACCCATAATTTCATTAAACTCTTGTTCGTCTAAGAGCTCATCAAAGGCATCTGATACAATCTCATATTCCTCATCGGTTTCAATATTTGTCAACTCTGGCTGACCATCTTCTAGCTCACGGTAGCGGTACAAGTAAACATTTTCATTGTTCTCGTCCTCTGGCATTACCGCAATATACTCCCTGTCATCTGCCTCAAAAATAGTCAATACAACACAATCAATGGTGGAATCATCTTCCAAGGTAATCGTCACTGTTGTCTCTTCTCCGCCAAAAAGTCCCTCTCTATTTTCTTCCATGTCTTTCTTCCTTTCTATAATTCATTCCTATAGTATAACTTTGGCACTCCCTTTTGTCTACAAAATTTCTTTCACAAAGTCTGACAATTCTGCTTTCTTGTGAAAGCTAGAATCCGCGCTATAAACATACAATCGGTCTTTTGCTCTGGTCATCGCCACATAAAACATTCTTCTCTCCTCTTCCATATCCTCTATAGCTTTGGCCTTTCTATGGGGCGTAATACCTTGATTACAGTCAATCATATAGACAATTTTATATTCCAACCCTTTAGAAGAATGAAAGGTCATCAATCGAACCCCTATTTTTTCTTCTTGTTTCTTGGTCTGTGCCAATTTTTCCTTGTACTCTTCCATATGAGAGAACCAATCAAGGATGGTCTCAAAACAGTCAGCTGATTGCTCAAGCTCACCTAAAATATCAAAAAGTTCATCTTCTTCTATGCCATGATATTGGGCATATTCTTCCAAAAATTCATCATAGCCGATTCCCTTTCGGATAAAGCGCACGGCCATCCCTGGTCGCATATTTTGAATTGCTCGCAAGTTTGTCTTCAGTTGAGCAATACGCTCAATCATATAGGGTTTGTCCTCATAGTACTTAAATAAATCTCTTATTTGACCATCCGAAAACTGCAATGCTTCTCTCTTAATATAGCGATTTGGGCGATTACAAATGCGAAGTAAATCCCCTCTCTTCGCCATTCCAATAGATAATCTCAAATAGGACTTGATATCTCTGGCAATCCAATGGTCGTAGAGATTGGGAATATTGTCCTTCATCACAAAGGGAATATTATATTGCATAAGCATCTCCGTCATCAAGCGAGGCTGTAAATTTGTCCGATAGAGAATCGCAATATCATCCAGAGAATGACCTGCTTTGACATAATCGCTAATATCATCAATAATGCTCTTTACTTCTTGATAGACATTTTTAAATCGAATAACATCCACTGGCCTGCCATTCCCTCTTGCCGCTGTAATTTGCTTTTCAAATCTTTCCTTATTGTGAGCAATTAATTTCCCTGCCGCCTCAATAATCTGTGTAGTGGAACGAAAATTAATATCGAGTAATACTTTTTTTACTTTGGGATAGTCCTTTGCAAAGCCGAGCATAATCTCTGGCTTTGCTCCTCGAAAGCGGTAGATGGATTGATCATCATCTCCCACAATCGTCAAATTTGCCCTTTCCCCTGCGATGAGCTGAATAATTTCATATTGCATTCGATTGATATCTTGAAACTCGTCAACCAAAATATATTGATAGCGATTTTCACACGCCCTCCGAATATCTTCTCTTTGTGATAACAATTCATATGTCATCACGAGCATATCCTCAAAGTCAATTTTCTTTCTCTCGCTAATGCTCTTTTCATAATCCACAAAAATCTGTCGAAAAAGATCAGCTGGACAGCTATGTGCATAGTAGTGCAAGATATCCATTCTCTCTTGTTTTACAATGGCAATTTCTGAAAGAATTTCTGTGCCAAGTCCCACAACATCTTCGCTCTCCATCTGATTTTTCTTCATCAATTCTCTGATAACATCATATCGCTCAGCATCTGTAATCACCTGGTCGCCTCGATAGCCATAAGCTGTTCGCAAAAGATGAAAATAAACAGAGTGAAAAGTTCCCCAAGTCACTCTTTCACCCTGCTTATCTGGCATTAACTTGATAAATCGCTCTCTCATTTCCACTGCAGCTGCTTTTGAGAAGGTGACAACCAAGATATTCTCTGGTCGAATATTTTGCTTTTCAATCAAATGACAAACTCTGTGGGTGATGACAAATGTCTTCCCAGAGCCAGGACCAGCTAATACCATCATTGGTCCTGCTCCAAACTCCACAGCCTCTCTTTGACTCTTACTGTAATTTATCGATTCCAAGTTTTATCCTCTGTAGAGACTCCTCTTTTCCAAGCACTTCCATAATTTCTGTTGCACCCGCTGGTGTCGATTGCTTTCCAGAAAGTGCTGTGCGAAGTGGCCACATTACAAATCCTGTCTTTACTCCAGTTTCTTTAACATACTCTGACAATCGTGCAAAGAGGGCATCATTTGAAAAATCCTCCTGTGCCTCAAGAATTGGCAAAGTCTCTCTCAATACCTTCAATGAAGTTTCTGTATTGCTCTTCATCTTTTTGTGATTGTACATCTCAATATCATACTCTGGCATTTCTTCAAAGAAATCAATTAAATCCTTGATGTCTGGGAATTTCTCAATTCTTGACTTAACCATATTTGAAATTTTTCGAATATCCAGAGGCTTTTTAATAACGGCCTCAATATATGGCTTGGCAAGTTCAAAAAACTTCTCCTCATCCATTGCCTTTAAATACTCTCCATTCATCCAACCAAACTTAACCATATCAAAAACAGCTGGAGATTTGCTGATATTGTGGTAATTGAATTTCTCTACCAATTCTGGCAACGAAAAGATTTCTTGATCGTCTTCTGGTGACCAACCAAGAAGTGCCACATAGTTGACAATGGCCTCTGGCAAATACCCTGCCTCCACAAGATCTTCAAATGATGCGTGACCACTACGCTTTGAAAGTTTTTTGTGTTCTTCATTAGTAATGAGTGGGCAGTGAACATATACTGGCACTTCCCATCCAAAAGCCTCATAGAGTCGATTATATTTTGGTGAGGAAGACAAATATTCATTTCCACGCACAACATGAGTAATTCCCATCAAATGGTCATCGACAACATTGGCAAAATTATATGTTGGATATCCATCTGACTTAATCAATACCATATCATCAAGTTCGGCATTGTCCACAGAAATATCTCCGTAGAGCTCATCATGGAAGGTGGTCTTTCCCTGTGTCGGATTATTTTGTCGAATAACATATGGCTTATTCGCAGCTAAATTTGCCTCCACTTCTTCCTTTGAAAGACCAAGACAATGCTTATCATAGCTCATAATTTCTTCGCCATTGACTGTTCTTTTTAGTGTAGCCAAGCGCTCGGCATCACAAAAGCAATAGTAGGCCTCTCCTTTTTCCACCAGCTTTTTTGCATATTCTAAATAAATGCCCTCTGCTTGTCGCTCGCTCTGCACATAAGGACCGCAACCACCGTCCTTATCTGGTCCCTCATCATGTACAAGCCCTGTTTCTTCCAGTGTCCTATAGATAATTTCTGTTGCACCCTCAACAAATCTTTCTTGATCTGTATCTTCAATGCGCAAGAGGAAATCCCCTCCCTCATGTTTGGCAATCAAATAGGCATAGAGTGCTGTTCTCAAGTTGCCCACATGCATTCTTCCTGTTGGACTTGGTGCATAGCGTGTTCTAATCTTTGTCATTCTTTTCTCTCACTTTCGTTATTATCGAAATATCGGCACAGCCAAAAGACTGTGCCGACATCATCTCTATAAATTAATCTTAATCTCTGGTGCTTCTTCACCGTTGACAACAAAGTAAGCTGCCGAATCATCTGCATTGATATAGACATCCATACTCTTGATGCTTACATCTTTATGTATATCCTTGTATGCTTTCTTTGCTTGTTTTACCAAAGCGTCAATATCTACATCTTTACCACCAAATTGAACTGCAGCCTTTACTTTTGTAACTACTGCCTTCTTTGGTGCTGCTGCCTTCTTTGTCTCTGTCTTTGGTGTCTCTGTTGTCTTTGTTGGCTCAACTTTTTTTGTCTCTGCCTTTGGAGCCTCTGCTTTTGGAGCCTCTTTTACTGCTACTACTTTCTTCTCAACCACTGCTGCCTTTGCTGCTGCCTTTTTGTTTGCTCTCGCATTTGCCATAGTATTCACCTAACATCCTTCCAAAAAATTAATCAACAGTTTATATTTCCTTAAAAATTATAAAGCAGACCATCCTTTTTGTCAACTAAGCACGCAAGCTAATTCCAAGCTCTTTTAACGCATTGACAATCGCATCCATTGCCGTTACAACTTCTTTCTCCTCCAAAGTTCTCTCCTTGCGACGGAATGTAATTGTATAGGCCATTGACTTAAATCCCTCCTGAATCTGGTCTCCCTCATAGATATCAAATAGAGCATAAGATTCTAGACTGTCACCACCAAATTTTTCAATTACCTCTTCAATCTGTCCAGCCAAAATTTCTTTTGGAACAACCATAGAAATATCTCTTGTCATTGCTGGATACTTTGCAATGCCGGTATACTTAATATCAAAAGAAGTAAATGGAATGAGTGCCGGCATATCCAATACAGCAATATATGTCTTTTCTCCAAGCTTATAATTTTGTGCAACTTCTGGATGAACCTCACCCAGATAGCCCAAAGTCTTTCCACAATAAATGATATCTGCTCTTCTTCCTGGATGCAAAAATGGTCTATCGCAATGAGGTTCATAGGTGACTTTTTCCTTTAAACCAACTCGCTCAAAAAACTCTTCCACAACGCCCTTCATCACAAAGAAATCACCCGCTCCATAAAATCCAAGAGCAAATTGCATTCTTTCATCTGGAAGCTCTGTCAACGGCAAAGTCTTTGGTCTGTAAACATTGGCAAGCTCATAGAGTTTGACATCCTTATTTCTTCTGTTGTAATTTGTAGACAATGAATTGAGAAGACCATGTAATGGTGTCGTTCTCATCACCGAGAAATCTTCTCCAAGTGGATTCATAATTTCGATTGCCATGCGATCCTTGCTGTCCTTTGCAAAGTTTAAACGATCAAAAACTTTTGGACTTTCAAATGAATAGTTCATTGCCTCAGAAAATCCCAAAAATTGTGCTGTTTCTCTCGCCTGTTCTTCGATGCGTAACTTATAGGTAATTCCTCCCATCGTTGCCTCTCCACTTGGTAATGTTGTCGGAATCTTATCATAGCCAAAGAATCTTGCCACTTCCTCTGCCAGATCAGCCATTACATGGATGTCCTGACGAAATGTTGGTGCAACAATCTCATTGGTCTTTTCATCATACATCAACTCAATTTTTTCAAAGTAGCCAATCATCTCTTCCTTTGAAATATTCGTTCCGAGCAAACGATTGATTCGGTCTGGTTCAAATTTTACACGAGATGGTTCAACCTTATTTGGATAGATGTCCACAACACCACCGACGACCTCACCTGCACCCAATTCCTCGATAAGTTCACAGGCACGATTGATCGCATCGATGGCATTATTGGGATCAAGTCCCTTTTCAAACTTTCCAGATGCATCTGTGCGAAGTCCGAGACGTTTGGATGAGAGTCGGATATTTGTGCCATCAAATGTTGCTGCCTCAAAAATCATAGTCTGCACATCATCTGTAATCTTTGAATTCTCACCGCCCATAATTCCCGCAATGCCGATTGCCTTTTCCCCATCACGAATCATTAAAACCTGATCATCTAACTTTCTCTCTTGACCATCCAATGTCTCAAAGAGTTCGCCATTTTCTGCACGCTTTACAACAATTTTCTTTCCTGCAATATTTTCATAGTCATAGGCATGCATTGGCTGACCATATTCTTCCATCACATAGTTTGTAATGTCAACAATGTTGTTGATTGGGCGAATTCCACTTGCTGCCAGTCGCTTTTGCATCCACTTTGGAGAAGGAGCAAGTTGAATATTCTTAACCATTCTTGCTGTATATCGCTTACAAAGTTCTGTGTCCTCTACATCCACAGTCAAAAAGTCATTGACATTCTCGTGATTTCCTGTTGGCTTAATCTTTGGAAGAACAAATTCTTTTCCAAATGTCGCTGCGGCCTCTCTGGCAATTCCAATCACAGCATAACAATCCACACGATTGGAAGTAATCTCGTATTCAAAGACAGTATCTCGAAGACCAATGACTTCGATGGCATCATCTCCTGGCACACTATCTGTTGGCAAAATATAAATTCCACTTTCTGGTGCGTCAGGATAGTACTCTCGATCTGCACCGAGCTCTTCAATAGAGCACATCATTCCAAAAGATTCTACACCGCGAAGCTTTCCCTTTTTAATTCGGATGCCATCTTCTGGCAGCGGTCCACCATCATGTCCCCCTGCAACCTTTCCTCCATCAAGGACTACGGGAACCTTGTCTCCCACATGGACATTTGACGCCCCCGTTACAATTTGAATTGGTGCGTCCGCTCCAATATTTACCTGACAAATAATCAACTTATCTGCATCTGGGTGCTTTTCAATTGAACAAATTTCTCCCACTACAATTTTTTCTAAATTCTTGTCCAGCTCCCGATAGCCTTCAACCTTTGTTCCCGTAAGCGTCATTGCCTCCGTATAATCGTGTGCACTCACCTCTAAACCTGGCACATACGCTTTAATCCAAGATAATGCTGTATCCATTACTCTCTCCTTATCTGTCTTATTTTAGAACTGCTGTAAAAAACGAATATCATTTTCATATAATAGGCGCATATCATCAATTTCATATTTCAAAAGTGCGATTCTTTCCAGGCCCACACCAAAGGCAAAACCTGTATATTCATTTTTATCCACACCACACATATCCAGCACATTTGGATGCACCATTCCACAACCTAAGATTTCAATCCAGCCACTGCCCTTACAGAAACGACATCCCTTGCCTCCACATTTAAAACAAGTTACATCCATCTCCGCACTTGGCTCTGTAAATGGGAAGTGATGCGGTCTAAATTTCACTTTTGTCTCTGGTCCAAAAAGCATTTTGGCAAATTCTGCCAAAGTTCCCTTTAAATCTGCAAATGTAATATTCTTATCAATAACCAATCCTTCGACCTGATGGAAACTTGGAGAATGTGTTGCATCAACTTCATCAGAACGGAAAACTCGACCTGGAGAAATCATACGGATTGGCAATTTTCCCTTTTCCATCATTCTGGCTTGCACTGGAGAAGTTTGTGTTCTCAACACAATTTCCTTGTTGATATAAAATGTATCTTGCTCGTCCTTTGCTGGGTGATTGGCTGGAATATTGAGCTTTGCAAAATTGTACTCATCATACTCAATCTCTGGTCCTTCCACAACTTCATAGCCCATGGAGGTGAAAATTCTCTCCACCTCATTGAGTGCAACTGTATTTGGATGACTATGTCCCAATACATTTTTCTTTGCAGGCAAAGTTACATCAATGGTTTCCATCTTCATTTGCTCTTCTCGTGCAATCTTTACCAGTTCATCCTTTGTCTGTGCCAGCTTTTCCTCTAGCATCTGTCTCACTTCATTGACCATCTGTCCAACCTTTGGCTTGTCCTCAGGCAGAACATCCTTCATTCCCTTTAGTACAGCCGTAAGCTCGCCCTTTTTTCCAAGATAGGCAACCTTTAAATCATTGAGCATATCTAGATTATTTACTTTGGCAATCTTTTGAAGTGCCTCTTCTTTAATTTTATCTAATTGTTCCTTAATCATTCCATTCTCCCTCTCTATACATCATCTGTCACAACTACTGTGTGCCACCAATGAGCTCTCTTTTCACATAGTTCATCGCACTTTTTACTGCTGGCACCTGAATAATCAAAAGTGTCAAAATACCCTCAGCTAACAAATAACTATAATTATAAATCACAGGATAAAACATCTTCAAGCTCTGTGGGAAATTTTCTGGCATATAGGAAAACCAATACAAATATCCCCCCAGAGAATGAAAAAAACCTCTCACTATCACAGCCAATAAAAATCCCTTTTCAAAACCATGCTTCTGATTTCTAAATGCCCCTGAAAGTCCCAACGCAGCAAAGGCAAAGAAATAGTCACAGCAAACTTGAAAAATGGAAAGCACATAGGGTTCCTGTAAAAATTGTAAAACGCCATAAGCGAAACCACCTAAAATTCCTGCCTTTAAACCATACCAATAGCCAATTAAACAGACAAAAAACATACTAAACAGTGTAACAGCTCCTCCAAAAGGCATAGCAAAAATTTTAATATACGAAGCAATAAAACCGAGTGCCAATGCCATTGCACATACAATCAACTCTTTAATCTTCATTTTTTCTCCTCTTGCTAAGCAAACTGACTATTATACAAATTTGCATAAAATCCCTTTTTCTCCAGCAACTCCTCATGTTTTCCACTCTCAATAATATGTCCGTCCTTCATAACCATAATGACATCCGCACTTCGAATGGTTGAGAGTCTGTGGGCAACAATAAAGCTTGTCCTTCCCTGCATCATCTTATCAAAGGCATCTTGAATCTTTAATTCGGTTCTCGTATCAATCGAAGATGTTGCCTCATCCAAGATTAAAATTGGAGGTAAGCAAAGCATCACTCTGGCAATACACAAAAGCTGACGCTGACCTGCAGAAAAGTTTTCTCCGCCTTCTGTAATAACAGTATCATAGCCATTTGGTAATCGACGAATAAATCCATCCGCATAGGCTTCCTTCGCCGCAGCCACAATTTCTTCCATACTGGCATCTGGCTTTCCCATAGCAATATTTTCTCTAATGGTTCCAGACTTTAACCAAGTATCCTGCAAAACCATACCAAAGGACTTCACCAAAGAATCCCTTGTCACCTTCTTTGTACTAATCCCCTCAACACTAATCTTTCCACCTGTAATTTCATAAAAACGCATCAAAAGATTAATGACTGTAGTCTTTCCGCAACCTGTCGGCCCAACAAAGGCAACTCTTTGCCCTTTCTTGACATCAATATTGAGATTATCAATAAACTTCTTATCTGGAACATAAGAAAATTCGACATCTTCTAATTTTACATTGCCCTCAACATTTTTTAATTTCACTGCATTTTCTGGATCAGCTACAATCTCACTCTCATCAATCAATGCAAATACTCTAGCTGCACAGGCAATAGAATTTTGTAACTCTGTCACCACGCCCGAAATATCATTGAATGGCTTCGTGTACTGCTGTGCATAGCTCAATACACTTGCTAATTGTCCAACCGAAATATAGCCAGAGATAGCTAAAAGTGCACCTGTAATCCCCACGCCTGCATAGACAAGTGCATTGACAAATCTTGTTGCAGGGTTAGATATCGAGGAGAAAAAGGTTGCCTTGACATAGGCATCTCTTAGATTTTCATCTGCTTGTTCAAAACTATCCAGTGCCATTTCTTCTACACCAAAAGCTTTGATCGTCGAAATTCCTCCCACCATCTCATCGACAATTCCCGTCATCTCTCCACGTCTTGTGGATTGATTTTTAAAATGGACATAGCTCTTCTTTGCAATAAATGCAGCCACAAACATAGACAGTGGAGTGACCAAAATAACAACCAATGTAATTCGAATACTGACGCTGAACATAAAGACTAAAGTCAAAAGAATTGTCAACACTCCCGTGAGTAATTGGGAAAATCCAAGAAGTAAACCATCTGAGAATTGATCCACATCATTAATAATTCGACTGATGATATCTCCATGACTGTTTCCATCAATGTAGGAGATGGGAAGTCTTTGCAATTTATCAAAGGCTTGCATTCGAATATCTCGAATCATTCGATACACCACCGAATTATTGATTGCTGACATCAACCACTGTGCAACAGAAGTAACCATCATTGCCAAAATCATCTGAAGAATAATTTTTGCAAGTTTTTCAAAGTTTACATGATCCTTTCCCAATATGGTGTCCACTGCTTTTCCTGTAAGTATAGGAAGAAGTAAGGTTGTAATCACCACAACGATGGCAAGAAGAATACCCAAACACATACGCAGACGATAGGGCTTAATTAATATCAATATTCTTCGCATTGTACTCTTTGAATTATTTTTCTGCATTGTTCTCTACCTCCTCCCTTGAAAGCTGCGACATACAAATTTCTTGATAGACCTGACAATGTTTTACTAAATCTTCATGTTTTCCCATTCCAACAATTCTTCCATCATCAAGTACCAAAATCTGGTCTGCGTGGCGAATGGAAGAAATCCTCTGTGAAACCATAAATACGGTGGTCCCCACAAGTTCATTTTTAATAGCATTTCGAAGTTTGGCATCGGTCGCATAGTCAAGGGCGGAGGAAGAATCATCTAAAATCAATACCTTTGGTTTTTTTACCAATGTCCTTGTAATCGAAAGACGCTGCTTTTGACCACCAGAAAAGTTTGCACCAAGTTGTCTTACTGGTTCGTCCAATCTTCCCTCTTTTTTGTTGATAACTTCAGCTGCCTGTGCAATACTCGCTGCTCTGTTCATCTGCTCATCTGTTGCTTGTTCATCTCCCCAAAGTAAATTTGACCGTATACTTCCCTTAAACAGTCGACTCTTTTGCTCAACAATACCAATCAGCCTTCGAAGTGACGAAAGAGAATACTCCTTGACATTTTTTCCAGCAATCTCTACCTCTCCCTGACGAACATCATAAAATCTTGGAATCAGATTGACCAAAGTTGATTTTCCAGAACCAGTTCCTCCAATAACGCCAATCATCTGCCCCTTATTTACACTAAAATTAATTTCTTCCAGTGCATCTGCTCCAGCATTTGGATAGGAGAAGTTGACATCCTTAAAACAAATCACTGCCTCCTCTTTTGCACTATCCCAACTCTGTAAGGCATCTTCTTTCCCATCGACCAATGAATTTTGAATGGCAAATACTTCATTGACACGCCTTGCACATGCTGAGGCCTTTGACATATTAATAATGAGATTAGCAACTTTAACGAGTTCCACCAAAATCTGAGACATATAATTGACCAGAGCAACAACCTCTCCCTGTGTCAATGTACCCACATTGACCTTGACAGAGCCCGTCTTTAAGATCGCAACAATGCCCAAATTAATGACAACATAGGTCAATGGATTCATCAATGCAGAAAGATTGCCCACATGAATTTGCATATCTGACAAGTTCTGTGTTCGATCTTTGTAGGTCGAAATCTCATCGCTTTGCCTAGAAAAAGCACGGATTACACGCACTCCTGTAAGGTTTTCTGATGTCTGACCAAGGACATCATCCAGTCGCTTTTGCACCTGCTTATACATTTTGACAGTCTGCCCCATAATACTTGCCACAATCACTGCCAAAAGTGCGATGACCACTACAAAAATCAGAGATTCTCTCACATCAATACTAAAGGACATCACCAATGCACCAAAGACAATAAACGGAGAACGTAATACCAATCGAAAGAACAAATTTACTCCCGCCTGAATTTGATTAGTATCATTGGTCATACGGGTTGTGAATGTATCCCTGCCCAGTAAATCTGTTTCAGCATGAGAAAATCCAAGGATATGTCGAAACAAATCATCTCTGAGTGCTGTTCCAAAACCCGCTGCGGCCTTTGCACTAAAATATTGTGCCGTAATAGCACTGCAAAGCCCCACGATGGCCAATCCCACTAGTACCGCCCCCATCCTTACAATATAGGCTGTGTTTTCCTGGGCAATACCATGGTCAATTATTCCAGCCATCACTAGGGGAACCAATAGCTCAAAACTTGCTTCCAACAATTTAAAGAGCGGAGCAAGTATGGACTCCTTGGTGTATCCACGAAGATACTTTACAAGTTTTAGCATTTTTCTTCCTTCTTTCTCTATTCATTTATCTAATAACTTTTACATCGTACTCCATTACTTCAGTACTGTCAAATTTTCTTCTCGAACAAGGTAAATTTTTTTTGCTAATCTCGCCAGTTCTTGTCCATATCTAGCATTCTCTTCGATCCTCTTTTTTTCCTCCATATCAATGGGGTCAAGGCAGCGCCCCAATTCAAACACTACCCTGACCTCACTATAGCTTCTTTCTATTGCTTTGACCGTCCTTGCACTCTTTTTATCTGCAATCACTAAGATAAAACTAGAAGAATGCATAGGTCAAGTCCTTGTTGTAGGTGCTCGCAAAGGTAATCCCATCAAAGCATTCCTTTTCGGACATTCTCTCTGAATACACTAAACTACTTGCACGCTCGCACACATTGCCAACTCCTGTAATCTCTTCTACAAACTCGGAGTCATTAAAATCCCCCTTTGCCTTTTCCAAATCCTTTGCGGTGTAAATTTTTAATCTTGCCTTGTACTTCTTTGCCAAGGCCAAGATAGCTGGTTCATTGGCCTTTAAGTCAATGGTAGCAAAGCTGGCAATTGCTGCACCATCAATTTGATTTTTTGTCAACCACGCAGAAAAAGCCTCATCCATCTTTTCAATTTCTGTATCTTTCTTACAGCCCACGCCAACACAAATATTCTTTGGAATTAAGCGAAGAATTGATTTTTCAGGTGTACTCTTTTTAAATGTGCGATTCGTCACATAGATAGAAATTGGACTCTGACTATTTCTCAAATAGGTTGGTACCTTTCCAATAATCTTATAGCCAGAAACCATCTCCACACTCTCGCCATCCAATAGTCGTGAACTCACCTCCCTGGCCAATTTTCTGTCACTCAACTTTAACTTATTTTTCTTTGCCCATTCATCCACAGCCCAAACACCCTCGACATCTGTTGCTGTCGTAATCACTGCATTTGCCCCCAAATGCTCAGCAAGAATCCTCGAAAGCTCATTGGCACCGCCCATATGTCCTGAAAGAAGGGAAATGACATAATTTCCAAGCTCATCCATACACAAAACTGCTGGATCTTCAAACTTATCCTTCAAAAATGGAGCAATCGCTCGCACTGCAATACCTGTGGCCCCAATAAACACCAAAGCATCATTGGAATAGAAATATTCTCCTGCAAATTCTTTTAATGGCACACGGTGATTTTTCATTCGATCCACCATCTCCACATGATGCCCCATTGTATTTAGTAATTCATTCACTCGCTGCCCTAGGCGCATCCCCTGCTCTGTAAAACTAATAATTGTAATCTTCATTGCCTTCTCCTTTCCTCCATAAAAAAAGCTGTCACACTAATTACAGTGCAACAGCCATCTTTATTTCTTCAAATTATTCCTCGTCAACAGACTCTTTCTCCTGATTGTTCAGCAAACTTCTGATGCTCAAAGAAATCTTTTGATCCTCTTCGTTGATATCCACTACGCGAGCCTCAACTTCCTGACCTACTTTGAGTACATCAGATGGCTTTTCTACATGATCTTTTGCAATCTGAGAAACATGTAGGAGTGCATCAATACCTGGCTCAAGTTCAACAAAGGCACCAAAATCTGTCATACGAGCAACACGGCCCTTAACCACTGTGCCCTTTGCATACTTTTCTGCTGCATCCTTCCATGGATTAACCTCTGGGAACTTCATGCTCAAAGCAATCTTCTCACCAGTGATATCCTTGATCATTACGGTCACCTTATCGCCTGTCTTAAATACCCTCTTTGGATTTTCAATTCTTCCCCAACTCATCTCTGAAATATGAAGAAGACCATCCGCTCCGCCAAGATCAACAAAAGCACCAAAATCCGTGACATTTTTTACAACGCCCTCAACTCTATCCCCTGGTTTAATTCTAGCAAAGAGTTCTTTTTGAAGTTCCGCCTTCTTCGCCTTCATCAACTCCTTGCGGTCGCCAATAATGCGACGACGTCTTGGATTGAACTCTGTGAGAACAAAGCTAATCTCCTGACCCGCATACTTTTTCAAATCTTTCTCATAAGTATCTGATACAAGACTTGCTGGAATAAACACCTTTGTGTCCTCAATATCTACACTAAGACCACCCTCAAGTACTTGTACAACCTTTGCTGTAAGTATCTCATGATTTTCAAATGCTTGCTGTAACTTTAATGAACCTTTATCTACGGCAAGTCTTCTTGAAGAAAGAACTACCTGTCCCTCTCCATCATTCACTTTGAGAACCTTTGCCTCAATTTCATCACCTTCATGAACCACAGTACGAAGATCTAGACTGTTGTCATTTGTGTACTCGTTACGAGTAATAATACCATCTGACTTAAAACCAATATTCAAAATGATCTGGTCTTCTTTAACATTGATTACTTTACCAGTGACAACCTCTCCTGTACGTATTGTTTTTAATGAATCCTCTAACATCTCTTCAAAACTAAGGTCTGACATTACTATGAACCTCCTCAATGATTTGTTTTGGGGTTGAAGCCCCTGCTGTAATGCCTACACTGCGCACAGAAAATAAATCATCCAAATTTAAATCTTCAAGTGTCTGAATAAAAATGGTATTTGCACACTCATTTTTACAAATTTCTACAAGCTTTGCTGTGTTTGAACTGGATTTACCACCAATCACAATCATCGCATCTACTTTGGCCGCAATCTCGCAAGCCTCCACTTGTCTTTCCTGTGTAGCATTGCAAATCGTATTAAAACACTTAATATCATAACCTAAATCACTTATTTTATCAAGAATTTCTTTGAATTTGTTGTAATTATATGTTGTCTGTGCAACAATACTAATCTTTTCATCTGGTTTCAAATTCAAATTCATAAAACCCTCAAAGTTTTCTACTGCTACTGTATTTTCATCTCCCCAGCCTTGAATGCCTTCCACTTCTGGATGTTTTGGATTTCCAAAAATGATGACTCTTCTTCCTATCTTGCACTCCTCTTGTACAATATTATGAATCTTTTTCACAAATGGACAAGTAGCATCAACCACCTTCATTCCACTGTCTAGGCAGGTATCCATCACATCCTTACTAATACCATGGGAACGAATAATTAAAGTTCCACTCTCTTTTAATTCATCCAATCCCTCAATCACCTGCACACCCTTGCTAGCTAAATCTTTGACCACTTCTTCATTATGAATAATTGGTCCCAAAGTATACACTTGATTTCCCTTTTCTACTTCGCTGTAAACAGTATCCATTGCCTTCTGTACACCAAAGCAAAATCCTGCGGTTTCTGCTAAAATCACCTCTCGCATATTCTATCTCTCCCTTGCCAATGAAACAATTTTTTCCACCACTTCATCAATTGTCATATTCGATGAATCAATGAGAATTGCATCTTTTGCTTGACGAAGTGGAGAGATTTCTCTATTCATATCTTGTGCATCTCTTTCCATAATTCCCTGCTCAATATCATGAATATCACAAAATACACCCTTTTGTGTGAGTTCATTGTACCTGCGCATCGCTCGAACCTTTGATGATGCCGTTAAATAAATTTTTACATTGGCCTGTGGCAATACCACTGTACCAATATCTCGCCCATCCATTACCACATCTTGCTTTGTAGCAACTTCCCTTTGCATTTTCACAAGATACTCTCGAACAAGAGTATACTTGCTTATTTCACTTGCCCAATTGCCCACTCGCTCTGCACGAATCTCCTCTGTGACATCTTTTCCATTGAGCAATACTTTCTGATCCCCTGCTTCAAATTGAATATCCACCTGGATATTCTCTATTTCTTTGGCAATTCTTTTTTCATCATCACTTGCAATTCCATTTTTAATGAAAAATAATGCCACAGCGCGATACATTGCACCTGTATCAACATAAATACAATTTAATTTTTTGCTGACCATTTTTGCAATCGTTGACTTTCCTGCCCCTGCTGGTCCATCAATCGCAATATTCAATCTCTTATTCAACATATTCTATATCCTCTCCAGCACACCAACCTGTTGACCATGCAATTTGCAAATTATAGCCCCCAGTCAGTGCATCCAAATCCAATATTTCCCCTGCAAAATACAAGCCCTTAATGAGCTTTGATTCCATAGTTGAAGGATTGATTTGAGAAACATCGACACCACCTTTTGTGATAATGGCCTCCTTAAATCCTCGTGTACCCACAATCGTATATTCCAAACATTTTGTTGCTCGAATTAAATCTTGTCTCTGCTTCTTTGTAATTGCATTGACTTGAATATCAGTTGGAATACCCGATTGACGAATCACTTCCGGAATCAATCTTGCTGGAAATAGCTTCACCAAAGCATTCTTTAAATTCTTATTTTTAAATTCCAAGAAATCTCGAAGAACTCTTTGTTCCAATTGTTCAAAGCTCAGTGCAGGCTTTAAATCAATATGAAGCAACAACTTATGCTTTTTTAAGCTTTCCACTACATAAGAACTTGAGGATAAAATGACA
Organism: Lachnospiraceae bacterium oral taxon 096; assembly: GCA_018141845.1. Classification (NCBI taxonomy): domain Bacteria; kingdom Bacillati; phylum Bacillota; class Clostridia; order Lachnospirales; family Lachnospiraceae; species Lachnospiraceae bacterium oral taxon 096. Next base: position 2,173,129 of record CP073340.1, read on the forward strand.
GGACCGCTGACACCAAAGTGAGTAAATAACATTTCACCAAAATCTCTGTAGAGTTCTTTACCTCCATCGAGTACACAAACTTCGATATTCTTTAGAGAAAGTCCCTGTAAATCTCCACAAGTTGGCTCCTCAATCACTAGGGGAACAAGTGAAGGCAGGCATTCCTTCAACCGATGTCCTGCCCTCTTTGCAAAGCGATGGCCGTCCCCTGTTGAACCTGTCGCTGGGTAACTTAATCCCCCTGTCGCAACAATGACAGCATCCGCTAGCACTTTCTCATTTCCCTTTACCATAATCCCCTTAATACACTCTTCCTCAATCAAAAGTCCTGTAACCTCAGATTTTAAAAATACCTTTACACCATAGTCCCTCAATATCTTTTCCAATGCCTTTAATACATCAGATGAATGGTCCGAAACAGGAAATACTCGATTTCCTCTCTCTACCTTAAGGGCACAGCCAGCATTTTCAATCATCTGCATAATATCTTCATTCGTCAAATTCTTAAATGAACTGTATAAAAATTTGGGATTGCGAACTACATTGTTCATCACTGTCTGCATATCTGAGGCGTTGGTCACATTGCAACGTCCCTTTCCTGTGATATATAATTTTTTTCCCAATTTTTCATTTTTTTCATAGATACAAACTTCATGCCCTTTGGCAGCTGCAGAAACGGCAGCCAGAATCCCGGCTGCCCCTCCTCCTATAATGATTACTCTGCTCATTATAACTCCACAGTAACAAAAATATCATAAATTGCCTTAATTGCGGATTCAAAATCACATTCTCTCACACCAATAATGATATTAAACTCTGAAGAACCCTGATCAATCATCTTGACATTGATTCTTGCATGAGCCAATGCAGCAAAAATCCTTCCTGCTGTACCACGATTGGCCTTCATTCCTCTTCCCACAACAGCAACCAATGCAAGTCCTGATTCCATTTCCACAGAATCTGGCTTTGCCTTGCGATGAATGCCCGCAACAACTCTTTGCTCATGATCTTCAAATTCATCCTGATGAACAAATACGGACATCGTATCAATACCTGATGGCATATGCTCAATCGAAATGTCATTCTCATCAAACACCTCAAGTACTTTGCGACAAAATCCAACTTCTGCATTCATCATCGCCTTATCTACATTGATGGAACAAAATCCCTTCTTGCCCGCAATGCCTGTAATCGTATATCTTGGTCGCTTACAAGTGCTCTCCACAATCAGTGTTCCCTTGTCCTCTGGACGATTGGTATTGCGAATATTGATTGGAATACCCTCTGCCCTTACTGGAAAAATTGCATCCTCATGCAATACACTCGCCCCCATATAAGAAAGCTCTCTCAGCTCTCTATAGGTGATGGTCTCAATCACTGCTGGATCCTTAATAATTCTAGGGTCTGCAATTAAAAATCCAGATACATCCGTCCAGTTCTCATAGACATCCGCATGAATGGCTCTAGCTACAATCGACCCAGTGATATCTGATCCACCTCTTGAAAATGTTCGAATCTTCCCACTGTGATCAATGCCATAAAATCCTGGAATAACCACCTTTCCCTTTACATTTTCAAGCCTTGCAGAAATCTCTGCATTTGTATATTCTGCATCAAATGTGCCATCTTCATTGAAGAAAATAACCTCTGCTGCATCCAAGAAGTCACAACCCAAATAGTTTGCCAACACCATACCATTGAGGTATTCGCCACGAGATGCCGCATACTCCTTTCCCTGCTTTGCTAGGAAATTCTCCTCGATTTTCTTAAATTCCATATCGAGATTTAAGTTGAGTCCCAGGCCATCAATAATACTCTGATATCTGTCTTTAATTTTTTCAAATACCTTCTTGTAAGATCCCCCTGTAGAAGCAGCCTCATATGCTTGATACAGCATATCTGTTACCTTCTCATCCTTTGAATCCCTCTTGCCTGGTGCGGAAGGAACAACAAATCTTCTCGCCTTATCTGCATTGATAATGTCGCTCACCTTCTTAAATTGCTTTGCACTTGCCAGTGAACTTCCGCCAAACTTAACTACTTTCTTCATAAAAAACTATCTCCTCAATTTATTTAAAATAGGCAACTCCCGATGCAAATATCTTCATATCTTGGTCACCATAAATATTGATGGCAATATCCTTACCTCTTCTTTCCGCATGGGCCATCTTTCCAAATACTCGTCCATCTGGACTTGTAATTCCTTCAATTGCCCCATAGGATCCATTCGGATTCCATTCATCATCCATTGTTGGATTTCCTGCCAAATCAACATATTGTGTCGCCACCTGTCCATTGGCAAATAATTGATCTAACCACTCCTTGGTCGCAACAAATTTTCCCTCTCCATGAGAAGCAGGATTTGTATATACCTTGCCAAGCTCAGCCTGTGCAAGCCATGGAGATTTATTGGACACTACTTTTAGGTATACTTCCTTTGAGATATGTCGCCCAATATTATTCATCGCCAATGTCGGTGCATCCTTGGCCTGAACACCAATCTGACCATTTGGTACAAGGCCAAGCTTTACGAGTGCCTGAAAGCCATTGCAGATACCAAGCACCAAGCCATCTCTTTGACCAAGCAATTTTTCAATTTCTTCCTTAATAACTGCATTTCTAAATACAGCCGCAAAAAACTTCGCCGATCCTTCTGGTTCATCTCCTGCAGAGAAGCCACCTGGGAACATAATAATCTGAGATTGTGCAATCTCCTTCTTATAAAGTTCTACAGAATCACGAATATCCTGTGCTGAGAGATTTCGAAATACAAACGCCTGTGCCTGTGCACCAACTTTTTCAAAAGCTCGAATGGAATCATACTCACAATTGGTTCCAGGGAAAACTGGAATAAATACTCTTGGTTTTGCCACCTTATTCTTGCAAATATAGATATCCTTTGCCTCAAATAACTTTGTCTCCATTGGCGATGGCACAGATTCTTGCGTTGTTGTTGGGAACACTCCCTCAAGCGGTGCCTCCCATACCTTGAGTGCCTCATCCAAAGAAATCTCTGTATTGCTATAACTTAACTTCGCATCATCTGTCACTTCTCCAATAACAGTATAAGTGATGGCAAGCTGTCCCACATATTCTCCTGGAACCTCAGCAACAATATTTCCATAACCTGGAGCAAAGAAATCTCTTGGATCAAAATTGTGCTCAATCTTGGCACCGAGCATATTTCCAAAACTCATCTTGGCAATGGCCTCAGCCACACCTGAACGCTCTGTTGCATAGGCTGATACAATGCGTCCGCTCTTGACATCCTCAAAGAATTTCGCATATTGATCTTTAATATACTCATAATCTGGCAAGTCATACTCATTTCTCTTTGCTCGAAGAAGAATAATTTTATTGCCTGGTTTCTTAAATTCTGGACTGAGAATGTGACTGGCATTGGCCACATCGACAGCAAAAGAAACCAATGTCGGTGGAACATCGATATCATTAAATGTTCCTGACATCGAATCTTTTCCTCCAATAGAGCCAAGTCCAAATCCAAGCTGTGCATCATAGGCACCCAAAAGTGCTGCAAATGGCTGGCTCCAACGCCCTGGATCTTCGCTCATTCTGCGGAAGTACTCCTGAAAAGTAAAATGAATCTTTTTGTAATCTCCACCACCAGCAACAATTTTAGCCACAGAGGACAAAACGGCATAAATGGCACCATGATATGGGCTCCAGCTAGATAAATATGGATCATATCCATAACTCATCATCGTCACTGCATCTGTCTTTCCGTGTAAAACAGGTACCTTGGCCACCATTACTTGTGTCTCTGAACGCTGATATTTTCCACCATATGGCATCAACACACTACCTGCTCCAATTGAGCTATCAAACATCTCCACAAGTCCCTTTTGTGAACAAACATTGAGATCCTTCAATGTGTCAAGCCATTTTCCTCTGACATCTTCAATATCTCCTTGAACAAATGGATTGGCTTTTTCATCTGGAATCTCCACGCTGACATTTGCCTCCTGGTGAGCACCATTGGTGTCAAGAAAAGCTCTACTGATGTCAACAATAGTTTTTCCTCTCCAATTCATCACAAGGCGAGGATTTTCTTCTACCTTTGCCACTTCAACAGCCTCTAAATTTTCCTCAGCAGCATAGGCCAAAAATTCCTTCACATCCTTTGGATCAATCACAACAGCCATTCTCTCTTGAGATTCAGAAATCGCAATCTCTGTTCCATCAAGCCCTGCATATTTTTTTGGCACAAGATCAAGATCAATCGTCAAACCACTGGCCAGCTCTCCAATAGCCACAGAAACACCACCTGCACCAAAGTCATTGCACTTTTTAATTAATCGACTAACTTCTGGTCTTCTAAACAATCTTTGAATCTTTCTCTCTGTAGGTGCATTTCCCTTTTGAACCTCAGCACCACAAGTGTCAATAGAGGTTGTTGTATGCACCTTACTTGAGCCTGTTGCACCACCACAGCCATCTCGACCAGTTCTTCCACCCAGTAAAATAATGATATCGCCTGGATCAGAATTCAATCTCTTGACATCTTTTCTTGGTGCTGCACCCATAACCGCACCAATCTCCATGCGCTTAGCCACATAGTCTGGATGATAAATCTCCTTTACATAACCTGTTGCCAAACCAATTTGATTTCCATAGGACGAATATCCTCTAGCTGCCCCTGTCACAATCTTTTTCTGTGGCAATTTTCCATGCAAGGTCTCCTTGAGCGGACGAGTTGGATCTGCTGCCCCCGTCACACGCATCGCTTGATAGACATAGGTTCTACCCGACAATGGATCTCGAATTGCACCACCAAGACAGGTTGCTGCTCCACCAAATGGCTCGATTTCTGTAGGATGATTGTGTGTCTCATTTTTAAAATTAATTAGCCACTCCTGTGTCACTCCATCCACATCAATGGGAACAACAATGGAGCAGGCATTAATCTCATCCGATTCCTCGACATCAGTCAAGATTCCCTCTTTCTTTAACTTTTTCATTGCCAGCAGAGCAATATCCATCAAACAAATATACTTATCCTCTCTGCCCTTATACAAAACTTCTCTGTCGGTTTTATAGCGATGAAATGTATCTTCCATCGGCTTTCTATAGTATCCCTCACCAAAATCAATATCTTTGAGTTCTGTCTGGAAAGTTGTGTGACGACAATGATCAGACCAATAGGTATCGAGCACACGAATCTCTGTCATCGATGGGTCTCTCTTTTCCTCATCTCTAAAGTAATCTCGAATAAACTCAAAATCTTTAAATGTCATCGCAAGATTGAGACTTTGATACAAAGACTTTAATTCCATCTCTGTCATATCTCGAAAGTGCTCAAAAATAATGACATCCTTTGGTACATCGTAGTGAGCAATCAATGTCTGTGGCTTTTCCATTCCTGTCTCTCTAGAGTCCACTGGATTAATACAAAAACTCTTAATACTCTCTATTTCTTCTGGCGAAAATTCCCCACGCAATACATAAGTTGTAGCCGAAACAATGGCAGGATTCTCTGTGGCATCCAGCAATTGAATGCATTGCACCGCTGAATCTGCCCTTTGATCAAACTGACCTGGTAAATACTCTACAGAAAAAATAACATCCTTCTCGTCATGTGGAAACTCTTCCTCATAGAGATCATCTAGCGGCGGTTCAGAAAAAATAGTATCCAGAGATTTTTTATATGTGGTCTCAGAAATATTTTCAATATCATATCGGATCAGAACACGAACACCCTCTAGTCCCTGGCACCCGATGTATCTTTTGATATCCTCTCTCAACTCTCCTGCTCGAACTGCAAACTCTGGTTTCTTCTCGACATAAATTCGCTTGACCGTCATTTCAATTGTCCCTCCCTGCTCATTGCATTCAATGTAATCTTCATCAATTCTGAAACTTCTTCCTGTGAAATTCCTGCACGAACAGCTAACTCCTCAGGTGTTGCCTCTCGACCAAGTTCCAAAGCCAATACTCTTGCTTCTTCTGACAATGCATTCAATCGATCAGCCAATTCTTCTTTGGCACTTTTTGCTAGATTCTCCTCAGAAATCATCATCTTCATTGCGTCGTGAATCTCGGCTGCAATTTGTGACTTCAAATCTCCACTCTTGTAATTCATCACCGCATTTGTCAATGCCAAATTGATTTGTGCAATCATATCATTCGGATGAATCCCCTGACCGGTGTAATCCTTAACGAAGGAAATGGCATATTTTAAATTTCCCTCAATCAATCTCTCACAAACTGAATGATTTCCCCCTCTCAATTCCTTAAGAAGTCTTGTCTCCTCCTCTTCTTGTATGGGCTCAATATCCGCAAGCTCTTCCAAAAAGATTTGTAATAAATCTATTTTTTCTTCCATTGTCATACTCCATATTTTATTGCCATGTGCTACGCTACCACCTTAAGCTGTGAAAGTATGCGAAATACCTCATCATCCCACAACTTTTCCACACTCTTATCAAGTCCAAAAGTCTCACTGGCCATCCCACTCACCACATAGAGTCGCTTCTCTCGATAATAGATATTGACAAAAAAGCTCTTTCCATCCACTAAGTGATTGTCGATATCTTGATTTTTCAACCATTGCAAAAGCATAGAGGAACTGAGCCTAAGCACAATCGTAAAGGAAATGGGTAATTTTTTTCCCTTGACCATATCATAACACAAATTCCTCACTTTTTTCCACTGACAGAAAGATTCTTTTCTACTTTCTTCATCATCAAAATACTCTTTCACTATTTTTCCACTAATATGATAGGTCGCAAATGTCTGTACCTTGGCTTCGACAAGCAAATATTCATCAAAGTCTTCTTTCGCAAAGAGCAATGTTGTCAACTTTTTTTGCTCACTAATTTCATGCTCCCTCACGGTTGACTGCCCCCTTGTAATTCAAAAAGAAATCCGCCCCATCATAGTCACCACTGACTTGCTCAGAAATTCTTCTCCACTCTGAGCCACTGACATCAATTTTTCTCGTGCGAACAAAAGATTGATATGCTGAATCTAAGATGTCTTCTCTTCTTTTTTCCTTCATTTTTGCCTTTTTCTTTGCTGTCTCTTCCTTGTCATAGCCAACAATGCACTTATAAATATAGAACTTTCCCTTATCTTCAATGATGCTACTAACCTGACCATCATTAAGTGCACAAACTGCCTTATCTGCTGTCTCGCACAAATCCTCATGCCCAACTTCAATATCAATATCCTTAGATTCTGAATTTTGCTTTGCAATGGCAAAAAAATCTGCCCCCTCTGCATTGACCTGAGTTTCTAATTCTTGTGCCTTATTTTTATCTCCCACAACAATTCTTTGTAATTTAAGAACTCTTGCTTCTTCCTCACTAATTTCATCGGTGTCACTGTCCGCAATCGTCTCATTGACCTTTTGTGCCAGTGCATACTCCTTAAACATTTCATCCACTTCTTCGTGAGAAATATCAGAAAATGCTGTCTTTTGCTTTTTTAACTCATTGTAATACTGATTTGATGCCTCTCCCATCATGGCCTCTTCCTCTGTTGTCAAACGAATCCCTCGCTCTGCCGCAATCAAATTTAGCACTTTTAATTCTTTAAAAAAGTTTCTCATATCGTCCAAAAACACCTCCTCATAGGTCTTTCCGTCATCAGTCACTTTCTTTTGCCAAATTTCATCGGTATAGGCCTTTGTAATCTCCTGCTTTTGAGAAAGTATCATCATCATCATCTGTGCTCTTGTATATCCTGGACTCTCCACTGGTGTGGTAATGTCCTGTGCCACATTTTTTACTGCACAGCCCGTGAGCATCACCATACATCCAAGGAGCAATATCCTCTTTCGAAATTTCAACTCCATCCTCCAATGTCAGTTCACTTTCATTATTCCATCCATATCTTCCATATCCTGACCATTTAGGCGTTTCCACATACAATATAAAAAATCAACAATATAAAATGTCAACAACAAAATAGCCAAATACTTCTGTTTATTTTCTGGGATTTTTGCCACTACACTGTGGGCAAAACCATTCAGCCAAGTAAAGAAAAATATTCCCAAAAATCCCCAAGCAATGGAACTCTCTGCACAGATAATTCCCTTATAATTGAACTTTTTATCACTATAATCCCACCAAAGTGAACCAAATAGTCGAATCATCGCCGCTGCAGTGACCAACTCCATCAATGTGGCCATCAGCATACTTGCAAAATACAACTGGACGAAATGCCCTTCAAATGGTGAGAGCACTAAGTATGCCCCTAGTGCTCCAAACCCATAGATAATACAAAATGGTCCATGTCCAAAACCCCGATTGATAACTAACTTTTTATACTGTATAGTCAGTACAATACATTCCAGCACATATCCCATAAAACTAAAGAGAAAAAAAACATTAATCATATGATAAATTGACATCTTCTTCTCCCTCCCTACGAATAATAAACTGTACCATCAATCACCAATGCAATAATTATGCCAAGAATTGCTCCCATCAATACCTGTAATGGCGTATGGCCAACAAATTCCTTTAATTTATCCTGAAAGTCTTCCATATCCTGAAACTTAAAAAAATCCTGTTCCATAATCTTATTTAATAATTTAGCCTGTTTTCCCGTTTCTCTTCGAACCCCCATGGCATCATACATCACTACAACTGCAAAGATAAATCCAATGGCAAATTGAAAGGAACCAACACCATATTTTAGGGCAGATGACATGGCAAATGCACATACAGTCGAGCTGTGGGAGCTTGGCATTCCGCCACTGCCCCACAGTCGCTCTGCTTGAAAGGAACGATTGTACCACAAATCAATCAGTGTCTTTAAGATCTGTGCAATCAACCAACCAAGACTGGCACTCACCAACACTTGATTGGCTCCCAACTCCTGAAAAAAACTCATCTTTCTCTCCTCTATGCCCTGCTCCTGCTCAACGAAAACGCCTGTTTTACTGATACCATTGTCTCTCGAATACTACAAACTTTATCTGCATAGGTCAACACAAACCCCTCCGCATACTTTGGCGGAATAATGGTCAACGGCCACATATGTTTGACAATCATATCTGCTTCCACCTCAGTGAGATCAAAATACTTTTTCGCATTTTTTAGTGCAACACCTGGATGTGTAAAACCATGAATTCGATTGCCCTGAGTGTGCCAATCATACAAAAATAAATCATGTAATAGTGCACCTCTTGCGGCCTCTCGATAGCGTAAGCCTCTTGCTCTTGCAATTTTATAGGTCATATAGGAAACATCAATGCAATGCTCCATACAAGTTGTTGTCCCATGCATAATAAAATTTTCTGTGGACTGAAATACATCCGATTCCAAAATGTCACTGACAATTTCCATATATTCCTTATCCTGTCTATATTGCGTTTCCATTATCCTCCAATTCTATCCTCCAATTCTAATATCCAATCAACCAATCATATAATTCTTGATACTTTAATGCCGAGTGCATCCAAGAAAAATCAACATCCATTGCTCTTGCCACCATCTTGTTCCACTCACGCCTCTTATTATAAAAGATATACTTCGCATAGTTGATGGTGTGTAACATTTCATGTGCATTGTAATTTGCAAAGGCAAATCCTGTTCCTTTTCCCTCAAACTCATTATATGGCTCTACGGTGTCCCTGAGACCTCCTGTCTCTCGCACAATTGGAATACTTCCATAGCGAAGAGCCATCAATTGGCTCAAACCACATGGCTCAAATTGAGATGGCATCAAAAATGCATCACTTGCTGCATAAATCTGATGGGAAATGTCCTCGGAATAATAAATCTGTGCCGACACACGATCTGGATACTTCCAAGCAAAGTGGCGGAACATATTTTCATATTGTGCATCACCTGTGCCCAAAACTACCAACTGAACATCATCTCTACAGATTTCATCCATCATGTACTCAATGAGATCAAGCCCCTTTTGACTTGTCAATCGAGATACAATGCCCATCATAAACTTTCCTTCATCTTGGTAAAGGCCCAATTTTTGTTGCAAAGCCAATTTGTTCTTTACTTTCTCTTTTCTAAAATCGACAATGCTGTAATTATGATCAATCAAGCGATCTGTTGCTGGATTAAACACCTTATAATCTATACCATTGACAATGCCTCGAAGATCATGATTTCTCGCTCTCATCAATCCATCCAATCCCTCACCATAAAATGGCATCTGGATCTCCTTGGCATAGGTCGCACTCACCGTTGTCACTGCATCTGCAAAGACAATGCCTCCCTTTAAAAGATTTCCATCCTTATACGACTCCAATTTGTCTGGCACAAAGTAATAATCTGAAAGCCCCGACAGACGCTGAATCGTCTTAATATCCCACACACCTTGGAACTTTAAATTATGTATTGTGATGACCGACTTCATATCTCTAAAGAATTCTCCACCACGGAAGCGATCTTTTAAGTATACAGGAATGAGTCCTGTCTGCCAATCATGACAATGAACAACATCTGGATGAAAATTAATCAATGGAAGTGCCGACAATGCAGCCTGTGAAAAGAATGAAAACTTTTCAATATCCTTTAACCAATCTCCATATGGCTTATCCCCTGCAAAATACTCTTCATTGTCCACGAAGTAAAATGTTATTCCCTCTACTTCTGTCTTGAGTATTCCCACATAGCGATCTCTTCCCAAATAGGACATATAAAAATGAGTTACATACTCCATTTTATCTTTGAACTCTTGCTTCATGCACAAATACTTCGGAATAATAACCCTACAATCAAAATATCTCTTGTCAAAATACTTTGGCAAAGATCCTACAACATCAGCCAGTCCTCCTGTCTTAATAAATGGAACTGCTTCTGATGCCACAAAAAGTATATTCTTCATCTTGAAACCTCCTAAATTAGCTCAATCTTCTTTTTATCTGCCAATTTCTTCATTTCCCCCGCTGTATCAAGTACAGCCTGTGTAATTTCACTGCCGCCCAAAAGTCTTGCAAGCTCTGCCACAATTTCATCTCCGAGAACTTCTGTAATCTCTGTCTTTGTCGAAACTCCATCCGTCTCCTTTACAATATGGTAGTGATAATCTGCCATAGCTGCAATCTGTGGAAGATGAGAGATACATATTACCTGACGCTGTTTTCCAATCCTCACCAATTTCTCTGACACCTTCTGTGCGGTTCTTCCGCTAATCCCACTGTCAATCTCATCAAAAATTAATGTATCCACCTCGTCCACACTCGCAAGCACTGTTTTTAGTGCAAGCATCATCCTAGACAGCTCGCCTCCACTGGCCACATCTTTTAGTGGCTTTAATGGCTGTCCTGGATTCGTGCTAATTAAAAACTCTATTGTATCATTTCCAGTCAAAGTATAATTCTTTAATCTTGTCACTTGGATGTCAAATTGAACGCCCAAGAAATTCAAATCTCTCAATTCCTCTGTGATGGAAACAATCAACTTCTTTGCTGTATCTATTCGATAATCATGCATTTGATTCGAAAGTACCTCAAGCTCTTGCTCTAATCGTTCTTTCTCCTCTAGTTCACGCTCCTTCTCCAAATCATAATCATTTAAATAGGCAAGTCTTATCTCTTTTTTCTCCAACAAAGCTCCAATTTCATCTGTATCAATTCCATACTTACTCTGTATATGACGAATGAAATCCAATCTCTCTTGCACCTGCAAAAATTCTCCCTCATCGTATTCTGCCTGTGCAATATAATCTTCCATTGACCGCATTGACTCATCAATTAAATTCGAAATATCCCTTAGTTGCTGTTCAATGTCTGCAATTTGCTCATCATACACACTGACAAGATTGACTTTCTTTTCCGCCTCTGAAATATAGTCCTGTGAAATGGCCTGCAATGCCTGTGCAAGGGCATCTTGAATTCTATTGGCATTTTTTAATCGCTGAAATTTTGTTGCCAACTCGTCTTCTTCTCCTGGTCGAATGTTTGCCTGCGAAATCTCTTGAATTTCATATTCCAAAATTTCCTTTTCTCTCACACGCATATGCTCGTCCATTGACTCAGACAACCGCTCACATACCGCCTTGTACTCTCGGTAATATTTTGCAATTTTCTGCTTGCACTGTAATGCCTTCTGCCCCGCATAGACATCTAAAATCTCTAGGTAATTTGTGGAACTCATTAACGACTGGTGCTCATGCTGACCATGAATATCAATCAAAATTGCAGTGATATTTCTTAGCTTTTGCAAAGTACAAGTTTCATCATTGATGCGAATCACATTTCTTTGAGGATAAATTTTTCTTGTGATAATCAATTGCCCATCTGGGCCCATCTCTAAGCCCATTTCCTTCAATTTTTCACACTTTTTCTCATCCTCTACGCTAAAAATCAATTCCACATATCCATAATCTGCACCATATCGAATGCGATCTTTGCTCGCCTTTGCCCCCAAGGCCATATTGATGGAATCAATCAATATGGATTTTCCTGCACCAGTTTCTCCCGTCAATACATTTAGACCAGAATGAAATTCCACATCCGCCTTTTCAATCAATGCAAGATTTCTTACGCACAATTCCAATAACATCCAAATATCTCTCCTAGTATTCTTCTGCCATAATCTTTTTCAATTTTCTCATCACTACAATGGTGTCATCTACACTTCGGATGGCACACATAATTGTATCATCCCCTGCAATGCACCCCACCAACTCGTGCATATGCATCGCATCAATTGCAGCAGCCACCGCCATCGCCATACCTGATAAGGTTTTGACTACCAAAATATTTTGTGCCATATCCATGGACACAAATCCCTCTCTCAGGATGCGAATATTTTTATCTGGTAAATGCTCGTTACTGCGAAATGTTGCGTATTTTTGCCTTCCATTATCTAACAGAACCTTAATTAACCTAAGCTCTCGAATATCTCTTGAAATTGTCGCCTGTGTCACATCATATCCAGCTTCTTTGAGTCTATCTGCCAACTCCTCTTGTGTTTCTATCTCATATTTCCCAATGAGCTCTACTATCTTTGAGTGTCTTTCTGGTTTCATTTAAATCCCTTTCATCTTCTTTCTCAAATTATCCAGAAAACTTCCCCCCTGGCGCTTGACAAATTTCGCCACGGCATCAGCCTCCTTCAAAAGAATTCGGTCCCCTACCAATAAATCAACCTCTTCCTCTCCATCAAAGACAATGCCACAGCAATCATCTGCACACTCTGTAACCTCAATTTCAATCACATCATCTGCACTCAGCACAATACTTCTTCGATTTAGTGCGTGTGGACAAATCGGTGTAATAATCATCATTCTGGAAGATGGTTCAACAATTGGCCCTCCAGCACTTAAATTGTACGCTGTAGAACCTGTTGGTGTCGATATAATTATACCATCTGCTGTATATTCATTCAAGAACTCTCCATTGACAAAGATCTTACATTTAATTGCCTTTAATCCCTCTGTCCTCGTCAACACAGCCTCATTCATTGCAATATGCTCGGCAATTTGTTTTTCTTGATGTATAATATGCCCTTCAATCAACATTCGATTTTCAAGCGTATATTTTCCTGCCATCAATTCGTCCAATGCAGGCCAAATATCATCAATTTCACTGACACTGGTCAAAAAACCGAGATGTCCCATATTTACACCAAAGATTGGAATTTCTCTCCGACTAATATCTCTAGACGCTCTCATCAGTGTCCCATCTCCACCGAGGGTAATCACACATTCAACATCCTCTGGAATCTCAGTCTCTGCTGCATAGCCAAAGATTCGATAGCACTGACCTCCCCGACTTTCAATATACGCACTCATCTTTTTGGCAATTGGTCCAATATGCTCTTTTCCACTATTTTCTATCAAGCAAAATACCTTCATTCTCTACTCCTTTAATGCTTCATGAGCCTTTTCTACCACCTCTTTAATACAAATTTGTTGATTTTCGATTGCCTCTGGATCTACAGTCAAATGACAAAGATATTCAATATTTCCCTCTGGTCCTTTCACTGGCGAATAGGTCAAATTTAACACTGTAAATTGGTTGTCCTTGGCATAGCCAAAGACATCTGCAATCACTTCTTCATGAACCAATTTATCTCGAACAACACCTTTTTTTCCGACTTTTTCTCGTCCTGCCTCAAACTGTGGCTTAATCAAGGCCACCACCTCTCCAGATGCATTGAGTAGACCTTTGACTGCTGGAAAAACTTTTGATAGTGAAATAAAGCTCACATCAATAGAAGAAAGTGCAATCTCATCTGGAATTTGCTCGTGAGTCACATAGCGAATGTTTGTCTTTTCCATGCAGATAACTCGCTCATCATTTCTCAATTTCCAATCGAGTTGACCATGACCAACGTCAACGGCATAGACCTTAATTGCCCCATTTTGCAACATACAGTCCGTAAATCCCCCTGTCGAGGAACCTACATCCATGCAAATTTTCCCTTCAACTGTAACATCAAAATTTTCCATCGCCTTTTCGAGTTTCAAGCCACCTCTACTGACATACTTTAATGTCTTTCCACGCACCTCAATCGTCAAATTCTCATCAAATGTTGCACCTGCCTTGTCTTCCTTTTGCCCATCGACATAGACAATGCCGGACATAATAATGGCCTTCGCCTTTTCTCTGCTCTGAGCTAATCCCTTCTTTACTAATAATATATCCAGTCTTTCTTTCATCTATTCTCCATTATTCTTATGATGTGCTCTGCAATGCTGTCCGAATCCACACCAATATAACTTTTTAACTTTGTCACATCCCCATGCTCAACATAATCATCTGGCAATGTCACATGATAGAGTAGTGGTCTTTCTTTCCTCTGTGCAATGTAGTCGGCAACAGCCTCTCCCATTCCTCCACGCAACACATTTTCTTCCATCGTCACAAGCAATTGATGCTTTTCTAGTAATCGATCAATCATTGAAAAATCTACAGGCTTTGCAAATCTTGCATTGACTAAGCTAACTCGATATCCCTTTTTCTTTAGCTTTTCACGCAAATGTTCTGCTGTAGTCACCATACTGCCCAGTGCAAACAAGGCGATCTGTTCTTCCTCTTCCATCATTTCTGCCCGACCAAGCACAATCGGTGCCTGATATTGGCTAAATCCCTCATAAGCAACTCCTCGAGGATAGCGAAGTGCAATCGGTCCTTGATAGTCCTCCACTGCAAAGCGAAGCATCATTTTTAACTCCTCACTATTTTTTGGAGCCATAATGACCATATTGGGAATAATGCCCAAGTAACTGAGATCAAACAGTCCTTGATGTGTTTCCCCATCAGCTCCGACAAGACCTGCCCTGTCAATGGCAAAAACCACATGTAGATTTTGTATACACACATCATGGACTACCTGGTCAAAACCTCGCTGTAAAAAGGACGAATATACCGCAAAAACAGGCAAAAGACCACCCACAGCCATTCCTGCTGCACAGGTGACCGCATGCTCTTCTGCAATCCCCACATCAACAAAGCGCTCAGGAAATTCCTTGGCAAAATGAGAAAGCCCTGTTCCCCCTGGCATCGCCGCCGTAATGGCCACAAGACGAGAATGCCTTCTAGCCAGTGCACAAATCTCATTGGAGAACACTTCGGTATAGCCCATCTTTTTGCTTTCCAAACTCTTTCCTGTCACAATATCAAAAGGTCCCACGCCATGAAATTCAGATGGTGCATTCTCTGCAGGTGCATATCCCTTTCCCTTTTTGGTAATCACATGGACAAGCACTGCATGATCTAATCGCTTTGCCTCTTGAAAAATCCGCATCATTTGTAAAATGTTATGTCCATCCACAGGTCCTAAGTAAGTCAATCCCATATTCTCAAAGAGCATTCCTGGAATAACCATTTGCTTAATTCCATTTTTTGTCTTCTTTAATTTTGTAATTGCCCTCTTTCCAATCACAGGCATTTGATTGAGGGCAGAGACCACATTTTTCTTCAAAGTCGTATAGCCCTTTTTTGTCCTCATTCCACCCAAATACTGTGACATTCCCCCCACATTTGGTGCAATGGACATATTATTGTCGTTTAAAACAATAATAAAATTGTTCTTTAATTGAGCTGCATTATTTAAGGCCTCATAGGCCATTCCTCCAGTGAGTGCTCCATCTCCAATGACAGAGACAACAAACTTGTTTTCTCCTAAAACATCCCTTGCCTTGGCAAGTCCCAGCCCCGCTGAAATGCTGGTCGAAGAATGTCCTGTGTCAAATGCATCAAATGGGCTCTCCTTTCGCTTAGGAAATCCAGACATTCCGCCAAATTTTCTAAGCTCGTCAAACCATGCCATTCGCCCACTCAAAATTTTATGTGTGTAGGATTGATGACCGACATCCCAAACGACTTGATCTCTTGGAAAGTCAAAGCTTAAATACAACGCCATAGTCAACTCCACAACACCCAAATTACTCGCCAGATGTCCGCCTGTGACGCTCAACTTTTCAATTAAAAATTCTCTAATTTCCTGTGCGAGCAAGCGATATTCACTTCTTTTTAATTTCTTGATATCTTCAGCGTTTTTAATCTTCTCGAGTACCATAAATTTTTATTTCCTTCTCATTGACAGCCAAACAATCATCTTTTTCAATACAGAAGTATCTCCCTGTATTGTGTCAAGAAGTCTCTGTGCCTCTGTGGAACAACGCAAAACCTCATCCTTTGCCTTGTTTAGCCCATAGAGTGTAACATAGGTTGTCTTTACATTGCGTTCATCTGAATGAATAGGTTTTCCAAGTTCTTCTTCTGTCGAGGTCTCGTCTAAAATATCATCTTGAATCTGAAAGGCCATTCCAATATTTCTGGCAATCTCTTCCATCACATCAATTTCTTCTTGTTTTGCTCCACCAACAATGGCTCCAATCATAAAAGAAGCCTCTAACAGTGCTCCTGTCTTTAGTCGATAGATAAAATCAAGTTCTTCTTCATTTAATTTTTCCCCTGTCTTTTGTACATCCACCACCTGACCACCAATCATTCCCTGCATTCCTGTCTTTTTAGCAAGGACATCGAGTGCCTTGGCATACCTCAAGATCAAACTTGGATTGTGTATCTTTGCCATTTCACTGGCGATGACAGAAAAGGCCTCCACAATCAATGCATCTCCTGCAAGTGTTGCCATATCTTCGCCATAAGTTACCCATGTAGTTGGTTTTCCTCTTCTCAAGGTGTCATTGTCCATACATGGTAAATCATCGTGAATGAGAGAAGAAGTATGAATCATTTCCATTGCCGCCATCATTGGGGCAATTTCCTCCATTCTTCCCTTTCCACCCTGAAACAATTGATAACTTTCATAGATAATCATTGGACGGACACGCTTTCCGCCACTGCGAACAGCCTCATCCATTGCCTCATAGACAATTTTTTGTAATCCCTCCTTTGCTGGTAAAAAATGTATCAATGCATTGTCAATTTCTCCAATATCATATATAAATTCTTCCATAATATTATCCGTCCTCGCGATCTGTTTCAATTCGAAGCACCTGAGCCTCCACCGCATCAATGCGTGTGTTGATCTCTCTCACTAACTTCATTCCCTGTTCATACAATTGAAAAGACTCCTCTAAAGAAATCTCCTGACTCTCCAATTGTCGAATCATTTTTTCAAGCCCCACCAATTCCTCTTCTATGCTATTTTTACTCATCAGCCACCTCCATCACTTTGACCTTTGCACTGCCGTCTGCAAAATGCAAAGTCAATACATCTTCTCTTTCTACTTTCTGTACGCTATTGATGCGTTCATACTTCTCATTGGTCACAAAGGCATAGCCCGATGACAACTTTTCTAGTGGAGATAAGCCCTTTAACCGCTGTGCATCCATCATCAATTGCTGTTTCTTTGCAGAAATCTTCTTCTCCATCACATAGGAAAGTTTTTGTTCCATCTCCTTTGATTTTGTTCTAAATCCCTGTACCTTGGACATTGGCGAACACATCGCCAGTCGATATTCTTGTTGCTTTAATTTATTTTTTATGCGATCGATCTTTGCCCGAATGGCATCCTCCATTCTCTGAGAAACACCGGCCATTCCCTGCACAAAGGCTGCGTACTCAAATGTTGCCAGCTCTGCTGCCGCACTCGGTGTAGGTGCCCTCAAATCTGCCACAAAATCAGCAATGGTTGTATCTGTCTCATGTCCCACCGCTGAAATAATTGGAGTGTGGGCATGAAAAATAGCACTCGCCACTATTTCTTCATTGAATGCCCACAAATCTTCAATTGAACCTCCACCTCGTCCCACAATAAGGACATCGCAGTCCATTTGATCTAATATCCCAATTCCTCGCACAATACTTGCTGGTGCATATTCTCCCTGTACAATCGCTGGATACAATACAATCTGAACATGAGGGTTTCTTCTTGTCGCCACAGTAATAATATCATGCAATGCCGCACCTTCCCCTGCAGTGACCACCCCAATTTTTTGTGCAAATCTTGGAATACTTCTCTTATAGGCAGAGTCAAACATCCCCATTTCTTCCAGTTTTACTTTTAATTGTGCAAACCTTTGATACAGTTCCCCCTGCCCTTCTCTTTCAATGCTCTGAGCATAGAGCTGGTAACATCCTCCTCGCTCATAGACATCAATTTTTCCATGCACAACAACCTTCATTCCCTCAGACATTGTAAAAGAGAGGCCCCGTCGATTACCGGCAAACATTACCGCTGACAAGGTCCCCCCATTATCTTTTAATGTGAAGTAGATATGCCCAGAACTGTGATACTTACAGTTGGACACCTCTCCCCTCACACTAATTTTATTCAGTATTGCATCTGACGAAATCTTGTTGTGAATATAGCCATTTACTTGCTGTACCGAATATATATTTTCCATCATTCTACCAACTTTGCTAAAATTCCATTGACAAAGGAAGCTGATTCTTCCCCACCATATTTTTTTGCCAATTCCACAGCCTCATTGATGGCCACTGCTGTTGGAACTTCTCGATCATACTTAATCTCATAACAAGCTAGACGAAGAATGGTCAACTCCACCTTTCCGATACGATTGAGTTTCCATCCCTTCGTCACCTTTTCAAGTTCCTCATCAATGGTAGAGAGCATGCCCAAAATTTTATCTACTCTTTCCTTCAATTCCCACTGTGCATCTTCATTTAAATTCACACTGTGGAGAACTTCTCGCTCGCCATTTTCATTGTATTCTTCCTCTTCAATTTGTTCCATATATGCATTGATTTGCTCTACCTCTTCTTCTTTTGTATAAAAATCTGTGCAAAAAAGCAATTTAAAGCAATGTTCTCTCAGTGTTCGTCTTTTCATTGTTCCGCCTCCATATTGTACTGCCACGTAGTATTAAATCAGATACGCTCCATTATAGCCGATTTATCTCTTTTTAACAAGAGATTGCTTGATTTAGAGCAAATGACCAAATTATGCGTTCTTTTACATTTCTTCCTGTCAACTTCTCCAATGCCTTTTGATAGTAATCTAGCTGTTTTTCATATTTTTCTCTTAAAATCTTTCCATCCTTTACCACATCTGTCTTGTAGTCAATTAAAATAATGCCATCCTCCTCCTCAATATAGGCATCGATCATTCCCTGCACGAGGATCAACTCCTCACTCTTTGCAATGCCAAGATCCTGTGCAGAAAGTCCCATAACAAATTGACGCTCTCGACACAGATTCCCTGAAAGATTCGCCTTTTTGCAAATGGCTCCAAGATTTGAATGTAAAAATCCCTCCAATCGCTTCTCCTTCATATACTTGCGCTCCTGTGGTCGAATCCTTCCCTCGACTACTAATTGGTCAAAATAATTCTCTATGCTCTCTTTATTCGCCTCCATTCCATAGTCCAGTCTCTCCATAGCTGTGTGGTAGGCCGTTCCCAATTTTGCTGCATCGACAGGCGACTTCTTCTTTCGCTCTTCCCTTTGAACATAGGGAGATTCGCTCGCCTCATCGTCGACATCCTCTCCGATATACTTCAACTCTGAGACACTCATCTTCGTCTTTAAGTCTACTTCTATTTGATGTGGATACTGATAGTCAAGTACTGCTTCCAATTTTTCATCTCTATATTTTGGTGCAGATGAAAGGACTGACCTAATATCAACGGACTTTTCCTGTGTCTTTTCTTCCTCTTGTCTTAAGCCATCTACTCCTTCAACAATAACCTCCATAGCCATAGATCGCTCACACATCAACAACCAATCCAGATAAGAGGTTGCACCTTGAATTTGCATATAAGAAAGACCATTTTCCTGCCCTACCATGTTCTTTTTTTCTCTTGCCTTCTGAACATCTTTTACATTTGCCGTGACAATCAACTTCTCCTTTGCTCTTGTGAGAGCCACATAGAATATGCGAAGCTCCTCCGCCATGCTATCATTTTTCTTCTTGTAGGCAATGACATTTTTCTTTAGACTACTTTGCTTTGTCCTTCGCTTCAAATCAATAATATCACAGCCAATGCCCAAATCGGCATCCACCACCACGCTATCACTGCTATCTCTTTGATTAAATTTCTTTGACGCATCACACAAAAACACAACAGGAAACTCCAATCCCTTTGACTTATGAATGGTCATAATGCGCACCGTGTCATCAAACTCACCCAATGTCGATGCCTCACCAAAATCATTATTATATTCTTTTAAATTTTCAATATATCGAACAAAGTGAAATAGCCCCGTATAGCCCGTTCTTTCATATCCCTTTGCCTTTTCTAGTAGCATATACAGATTTCCCTTTCTCACTTCTCCTGCTGGCATTGCTGATACATAGTCTAAAAATCCCGTCTCCTCATAAATCTTTCGAATCAACTCGCTGATGGTCATATAGCCTGCTTGCCTGCGATAGTGACAGAGAAGGTCATCGGCAGATTGCAATTTTTTTACTGTCTCCAGTTCAATAAATGTACTTTGATTTTCTAAGGCGTACTGACAGGCATCATAGATGTGCAATGCACTTTCATTTGGTAAATTTTTCTTATATACAGAAGTAATATTGGCAAGTTCAACATCAGAGAGATTGGCTATTGGGGAGTGCAAAAATGCTGCCATGGGAATATCTTGATAGGGATTGTCAATAACCGATAAAAGTGACAGCATCTTTTGAACTTCATAGGTATCAAAATATCCTTTTCCCGTCTGTGCATAGGCTGGGACACCCAAGTTTAAAAATGTCTCCATAAAAGTATCTGCCCGACTTTCTTGGCTGCGAAGCAAAATGACGATATCCGAGTAACGCAATTTTCTCTGTCGATTTTTTTCCTTGTCAAAGACTTGAAAATCGCTCGCCATCATTTCTTGAATTTTCTTTGCCACCATCCTCGCTTCTAAGGACATATTGCTCTCATCAACCTGCGCCTCCTGCGTTTCTAAAAGAAGTAACTGTGCAGACATATCGCTATGGCTCTCTTGATAATCTGCCCCCAAATGAAGTGCCACTTCATCATTATATAAAATTCCACCAAATTCCTTTCGCATCAGTTGAAAGAACACACTATTGACTGCTGAGAGCACTTCACTTCTGCTTCTAAAATTTTTGGAAAAGACAATCTTTCTCCCCTCTCCCTCCACCTGCTCACAATAAGGCAAAAATTGCTCAAACTTTTCCATAAACAAGGCCGGTTTTGCCTGTCGAAATCCATAAATAGACTGTTTGACATCACCAACCATAAAGACATTTTTCTTTTCAATTGCTCGAACCAGCTCCTCCTGCACATCATTGGAATCTTGATACTCATCAATATAAATTTCCTTAAATTGTCTTTGATATTCCTGTGCCACTGCTGACGGCTGTCCCTCATCCCACAAGATATCAAGTGCAAAGTGCTCTAGATCATTGAAATCTACAATATTTTTCTCCTTTTTCTTTTCCTGAAATCGCTCACCAAATTCTTTTGCAAGTCTTACCAATGTGGTGATGGTTTCCTCGTCCCCCCGAGTATCTTCCACAAGAAAACTTTTTTTGAGCTTATCTTTGACAACGCTCTTATATTCATCTCGAATGCCTTTGGCAAGATTTTTCAGTTCCTCATCTGCCTTTCCCTTTCTTACCGTTGGTAATCGCTCAAATTCAAATTGATCAAGTGCAAACTGTAATTCTTTCACTGATGAAGCTTCAAACAAATTCTTTGCCATCATTCGCTCTGCTTCAAACAGTGGAATATAAGGCTCTGGTCCATTCTCCTCATTACAGTAACGAATTGCCCGATCGATATGGTCAAGAATATTTTCTGCCACCAAGTGAAGACTCTTTTTTAAGTATTCTCCCCATATTGTTTCCCCAATATCTGCATTTACCTGCTCATCAAGCCATTTTTTCGGCCAGGCCTTACTCTGAGCCTCTTGATAAATCAGAAAAATAAAGGATCTCACCCTTTCATCACTCTTTGATGTCGCAAAGCCATTGACAAGCTTTAAAAAGTCTTCGCTCTTTTTTTCATATTCTTCCTCCATCAAATTGTCCATAACATCTTCTCTCATCAAGCTCAAAGTCTCCTGATCAGCAATCATAAAGGAAGGATCAAGGTCAATGTGATCCAAATTTTCGACAATAACCGTTCTACAAAAGCTATCAATCGTCGATATCCTTGCACAGTCCACAAGTGTGGCCTGCCTCTTTAATCTCAAGTACTGTACAGAAGTTGCTGGCGTTTCCCTCAACATATCTTCA
The DNA here is from genome assembly GCA_018141845.1 of Lachnospiraceae bacterium oral taxon 096. Taxonomy (NCBI): domain Bacteria; kingdom Bacillati; phylum Bacillota; class Clostridia; order Lachnospirales; family Lachnospiraceae; species Lachnospiraceae bacterium oral taxon 096. The sequence continues at coordinate 2,195,697 of CP073340.1, forward strand.
ATCTTTCTTTGAATGCGCTCCTTCATCTCCGAGGCCGCTGCCCTAGTAAATGTCATAATCAATAATTCGTCCACATCCACAGGATCTTTTTCATCTAGAATTCTCTCTAAAATTCGAGCCACCAGTACAGCTGTCTTTCCACTGCCCGCTGCCGCAGAGACAAGAATCCTTCCCCCTCTAGCATCAATCGCCCTCTTCTGATCATCTGTCCACGCCATCTATTTCCTCCCAAACTTTCTTCGCACTCATCTTTGGCAAGTTACTAAATTGAAATCCCTTTCTTCTCTTGTCAAAGCCACAGACCGAACGAAAGTTACAATAGTCACAACCAGTCTTTTTATCCCTCTTGATGGGATTGATTGCAATTGCTCCATCTAAAATCTCACTCGCCACTTCTTTGGTCTTATCTTTCACAAATTCCTGCATTTTTCGAAATCGCTTTGTGCTTGCCACACTTGATCTTACCTCTTCAATTTCTCCATTTTTTAAGAGGACAGGAATAACATCACTTTGGTCTTTAATTTCGCCATCCAAAAATCTAATCACTTCCATATCCGTATTGACCAATCCACTCGGTCGCAATGTCTTTAAAAACATCGCATCAATGGCTTCTTTGCTGTCCTTTGACTGTGCTTCAACGAAGACATCATCCAAATGATGATAAAACATTGCTCCAGGTACAATATTTTTTCCTTGATATCTTTCTCTCAACACATCTTCCATAGCAGATAAATACAACACTAACTGTATCTGTGTGCCATAATAGGTCAAATCTGGTGCCCACTCCGTGCTTCCTGTCTTATAGTCCACAATCTTGACCAGAACATCATCCCCATTTTCACAGATATCCACTCGGTCAATTTTTCCTCGTAACTTCAAAGTTCTTCCTTCCCCAAGATCAGCAGTCAGAGATTGAAGACCATCAAACTTTTGTTCAAAAGCATAGGGTTCAAATTTTCCTCTTCTCAATTGTTGCTGCAACACCCACATCGAACGCTTTGCCAACGCTAAGATGCGCTCAACTTGATAGCTACTCTTTGCACTATCACTATAAATCCCATGCTCATCATCAAGTTTGGCTGCCTGAACACATTCTTCCACCAATGCATCTCGAACGCCATCTTCCATATCCTGAATGCGAATTCTTTTCTTTCTCGCCAATGCAAATACCTTTTCCATCACCTCATGAACCAAATTTCCAATATCTACAGCTGCAAATCGACGAATATCTCTTGGGCTAAGTTCCAGTCCATATTTCAAAAAATGAGCATACGGACAGTTGATATATTCCTCAATTCTTGTCACACTTCCACTCAATTGCCGCCCGAAAAGCTCCTGTGCCACTTCCCTTGAAAGCCCTTTTTCTCTATAGACATAGGTTGCCGCATCTACTAGGCTCTTTGATTCTTCCACATAGTGATAAAGTGTCTGAAATAGATTTGGACTTTTTTCCCCATTTTGAATCTGACGAAGACTTTCAATCAATGCCTCTCTCGCTTCATAGGAACAGCGAATGGATTGGTATTGGCTGTCTTCCTCTACCTCCAAGTGCAAAAATAATTCCTGTACTAAGTGCAAAATTCCCGATGGGCGAAGTGCCTTTCCATCATTGCTTGCACCTGCATAGGTGAGAAATAGATAATGAGACTGCTTTGTCAGCATTAAATACAAATAAAATCTTTGAATAAAAACATCTTCTTTGATCGTCGGAGACAGAGCCACCCCCCAATCTTTTAACATCTGCTTTTCCCTATCATTTAACACTGTCCCTCTATCCTTGCTCGCTGGTACACTGCCCTCATTGATGCCCAAGAAAAAAATGGCACGAATGTGGGAAAGTCTCGTTCTTGTCAAATCTCCAAGAATAATACGGTCAATCGCTGCGGGAATCATTCCGACCTTGACTTGAGCAATGCCCGCATTCAATAGTTCCAAAAATTCCTTTCGCTTTAATTTTTCATCGCCAAGCAATTCTCCCATTTGTTCCAGCAAATCCATCACTTTATCATAGACTGCCTCAAAACCTCTGGCTCTTTGCAAATCTTTAGCATCTGCCTCTTGAAATCCCTTCGCCATTTCCACACATCGCTCTTCAATACCAAGTTTTTCAAAAATGGCAAAAATTGCGGCACTAATCTTATTTGCGGTCAACTCCTCTTCAGAAAAGACTTTCTTTAAAGGCAAAAGTTCCTCTAAAATGCTATCTTTAAAAGCATTGAGTTCCTCTATATTGATGCCTTTTAAGCTCCTTGGCACATAGTCCCATTGCTTTTCCATCGCCTTATAGCTTTTTATCCCCCTCGAAAGCATATAGTTGTCCATCATCCAAATCAATTTCTTCGGTCGTTCGACCATACAAGAACGTACATAGTGCATCACGCTCTCATAACTGTAGCCCTCAGCAATCACATTGAGTGCTGCACGCAAAAAATCGACCAATGGATTGTCACTGATGCTAATATTGTCATCCATATAGTAAGGAATTTCACAGTTGTCAAGCCTTTGCATCAAGTCTTCCTTGTAAACATTCATGTCCCCCATAATGACAGCAATCTCGCAAAAGCGATAGCCTTCTTCTTTGACCAGACGCAAAATCTCTCCTGTAATCACTCGAATTTCTGACATCGGATTTGTCGCACGAACCATTCGAATATGTCCATCTGCTGCCATCTTTTTTGTCCTATCATAGCGCAGAAAATGCTCCTCGAGATAGGCCAAATTTTCTTCATCCAAAAATCTCTTATAGGGACGAGAAAAAATCACATCTTCCTCGTGACAAATTCCATTTTTTGCTGCCAAATCGGTAATCTCTGCCACCATTGTCTTACTCATTAAAAATAAGTCGCTCTCTTCTCGTCTAGAATAGGCCTCCTCCTTTGTCGGAACAGTCACTGTAATGGTCACATCCTCCGCCTTAGATAAAAACATATCTATAATTCGCAATTGCACAGGTGTAAATCCTGTAAACCCATCCAGTACAATATGTGCTCCATCAATAATCTTGCTGCGATAAATCACCCGAGAAAGTACATCTAAAATCTCCTCCGTCGTAATATATTTTCCCGCAATAAATTCTTGAAATCCCGAATAAATTACCTCCATATCTTGCAATTTACTTCGCAAAGTCGGACGCAAATCTTGCTTTAAAAGTTCTCTTATCTTCTCTACATCCACACCATATTGAAAAAATTCTGAAATCATAGACTTCATATGGTCAATAAATCCCGCCTTGGAAAATTGATTGGCAAATACTTTTAATTCCTTCTTCTTTTCAAAGGCAACTTTTCTAATAATCATTGTTTTTCCAATATCATCAATGACATCTGGGTTTTGAATGCCAAGTTCATGAAAAATCCGATAGGCTAGGCGATTAAAACTCACCACATCAATATTGGATATCGCATGGCGGGGATGCATCGTCACCAAATCCTTCTGTGTCTGCATGGTTTGCTGTTCTGGAACAATAACAATATAATTCTCCTTCTCATTTTCCAAGGACTTGGCAATACAATCGGAAAACACATAGTGCGTCTTTCCGCTGCCCGAACCTCCCATTATAAATCGATATGACATTTTTTCTCTCCCTCATTGTTGATGTCAAAAAAAGAGACCGCTTCGGATCTCTTTTGTCTATGCATCTCCATAGATCGCTGCAATCTCTCTCGCCTGCAAATCTTTTTCATTTAAATCTAAGTATCTTCGATTTTTTGCACTCGAAGCGTATGTTGTATCAACACTTCTCCAAGTATCCCCAATCTTTACCTGATTCCAAGCATGAAGCTCACCACTAGAAATGATCTTCCCCTCCACATAGTGAACGCTCAAATTTGATGCCTTTGCCATCTTAAAAAATAGTTGTGCATATCCATTGCAAATTGCCTTCCCTTGCAATGCATGATATGCGGTATAATTTTGTAAGGTATCATCATATTGAACATGATCCAGTATATAATTTGAAATGACCGCCACCTTTTCTTCATCACTTAAATTTTGAATATTTTTCGCAAAATCCTGTACAAAGCGATTGACCACGGCATTTTCCTCAACATAGCGAACGACCTCTGCATCGCTCATCTTGGCCGACAAATAACTCTTTCCTTCCTTTTCCATAATTCTACAGGCAAAGGACAGCCAATCACTTCCATTGTCAAGGCGAGAATGCATATCACTAATATGGGTTAAATCTGGTGCAATTACCTCCGTATTTGTTGTATATGCACTGCGAAATGGCTCAGAGATTGAAAAATCTACCCTCGTCGTGTTATGTGGCATTCCCTTTTTGATTTGCTCATAGCGACTTTGAATCGCTTGATTCATTTGTTCAAAAATATCTCGAGTATAGGTACTGTCTACATTTTTTCCACTTCCATCCACATAGTAATGATCCTGTGTAAATGTTGATTTCAATACCACTCCATCTTCATAGCAACGCCAAGCCCCCTCATTTAATTTCCACGACTGCTGTGCTTGAGCAACAAAAGATGCAGTCAATACAAGAACGGCCGAAAAAACAGGAATCTTTAACCAGTTTTTTCTCATTTCACTCTCCTTATCTAAAATTGAAACTACAAAATATCATCTAAAAATATTTTAGCACAACAATATGGGATTTGGCAATTTTAGTACTACTATTTTCTTTAAAAAACATTTATAATGAAAATGTAACTTACAAAATCTTATGGAGGCTGCTATGAAAGAATTTACACCGGTAAAAGAAGGAAAGGTACGCGAGATTTATGATGTTGGCGACGCATTGATTATGGTTGCCACAGACAGAATTTCTGCATTTGACCACATTTTAAAGAACACAATCACCAAAAAGGGTGAGGTCTTGACAAAGATGAGTGCGTTTTGGTTTGATTTGACCAAGGACTTAATTCCAAACCATATGATTAGCATTGATGCCAAGGATATGCCAGAATTTTTTTCCTCAGAAGAATTTATTGGAAAATCAACACTGTGCAAGAAGTTAACCATGATTCCTATTGAGTGTATTGTGCGCGGCTACATCACCGGCAGTGGCTATGAGAGCTACAAAAAAAATAAGACTGTATGTGGAATTCCACTTCCTGACGGATTAAAGGATTGCTCAAAGCTTCCAACTGCCCTCTTTACTCCAAGCACAAAGGCAGAAATTGGGGACCATGACGAAAATATCGATTTTGATACCTGTGTAAATGTTTGTGAAAAGGCCTTTCCTGGCAAGGGGGAAAAGATTGCCAACGAAATTCGCGAAAAGGCTCTTGCTGTATACAATAAGTGTGCAGACTACGCCTTGACCAAGGGAATTATCATTGCCGACACCAAATTTGAATTTGGACTTGATGAAAATGACAATGTCATCTTGGCCGATGAAGTTTTAACTCCTGATAGCTCTCGCTTTTGGAGACTTGATGGCTATGAAGCAGGTCATTCTCAGCCATCTTTTGACAAACAATTTGTTCGTGATTGGTTAAAGGCTCATCCAGACAGCAACTATGACCTTCCACAAGATGTCATCGACAAGACCATTGCACTCTACAAAGAGGCTTATCATATGTTGACCGGACAGACCATCGAGTAATAAATAAGGAGAACCTCAAACCTTTAGCTTGGGGTTCTCCTCCACTTTTTATTGAACCTGATGCAACTGCCCATCAGCAATCATCTTTAATGTCATTGGCACAATCTCTTTGTTCTGATTCCAAACTGCTTCCATCTGCGATGGAGAAACTGGATTTCCACCGCTTCCCACCTCAATGGTAAGACTTGGAATACCCATTTTCATGATCGCCCAATCCTTATACCCTGCTGTGTCGAGAGATTGGAAATTGCCATCGATTCGATATCCTGTTCGCTGTCTTGCCTTATTTGCAAAATTTAAGGTCATATCTTTCAATGCACCTTTTTGTCCAAAGTTCCAGTAAATCACCTGTCCCTGTGTATGATAGCTGATGGTCGCATCAAACTTGACCTTTCTTGTCAAGTCCGCCAAAGCCTTTGACTCAATCTCGCTCTCTGGTGCTGTTCCTTTGTAGTGATCAGCTGAGCGATGTCCTAAATGATCCTGATAATTTTCCCACAAAGCATCAAAGTTTCGGTTCAAATCCACTCCATTGGCATTGGACTTCCACTGCTGAAGATAGGAAGCACTCAACTTCTTTTTATCAGCCTTGGCAATCTGACCAATTTGCTTTTTTACTGCCTCAGAGTGAACTCCTCCTAGTCCCGACTGGCTGATACTAATGCCATCTGGATTGGCCATTGGAATAATATGAACCTCTGTTGTCTCTAAGAGTTTACTCAATTCCACTCCCTCAAATGCGGCATTTGCTCCCTGGTCACTGAGCAATTGTACTAATTGACGCATCACCAACTGGCTGGTCATATACTCTCTTGCGTGTATTCCTCCAAAGACCAAGAGATGGTGCTTCGCATTTGGATTTCCAACTCGAATATCATACAACTTGTTGCCATCCACGGTCTGTCCAAGCTCATCTACTCTCACTGCAGTCTTTAAACTCTTCTGCAAAGAATCGATGTCCTTTTGAAACTCTCCATAGGTGTAAGTTTGACTCTGAAAACACAAATAATCTGTGGAACGAATCTCTATTTTCTTTTGCACACTCTCTGCCTGCTCTTCCTTTGCTGGCACTGTAGTCTCTTGCTTTTTCTCACTACTTTCCTCAGCTTTTGATTCCTGCTTAACCTCTGCAGATTTTGTTTCTTTTGCTGCCACAGCCTTTGGTGCATCAGTAATAATTCTTCGGTGTGCCGCCTCTGCCTCATTTGGACTTAAAGCAACCACCATTGCACCAGCACATAGTGATGTCAATAATAAAGCCATTCCTTTTTTCATTGTATGCCTCCTGTTCTGTTCCTACTTAAAACTTCACATTTTCTTCATCATAGTTTTTTTTATTCCCTATGTCAAGAAAAAGTGCCAAGCCACAGATTCCCTGCAACTTGGCACTTTCTTATACAATTATCTAGTGAATCCAATGCACAAATTAGAAATGGTCGTAGTGCTTGCCCTTCCAGTACATTGTCTTTGCCACCTCAGCCTTATCAGACAAAGTTACACCTTCCATAATCCATTTGTAGAATTCCTCAAATCCTGTTCGATCTACAATATAACCAATGTGTTCCTTTCCATCTGGAGCATTTGGATCGATGTACTTCTCTACAAATCCATAGGCATTCTTTACGATCTTTAGAATGCTATCCTCATCCACCCACTTAATAAAGTCTTCAGCAAGTCGAGGATTCTTCTTTCCAGTTCTTCCAAGAAGTACAAGGCGATAGTATTTTTCTTTGCTTCTTGTCCAAGCTCTCGTTGGACAAACTGTAATGCAGACACCACAGCCAATACATTTTTCCGTATCGCGAACAATCTTTCCATTGACTACCTTGAGTGCCTCAACACTCTTTGCCTTACAGCCCTTTACACAGGCCTCACAAGTCACACAGCGGTCAGGATCATATTGTGGCTCTGTCATTCCCATAATACCAAAATCATTCATGCGAACCTTGGCACAGTCATTTGAGCAACCTGTAAAGGCAACCTTAAAGTGCAAGTTATTTGGGAAAATTTGCTTCTCCATCTTCCTTGCAAACTCAGTTGTATCATAATTTCCAAATGGGCAGAGACGCTTTCCTGGGCAGGCAACAACATTTCTTGTTCCTGATGCCGCATATCCAGTGTCTCTCTTTTCCTGATTGGTCTGTACATGGTCAATAATAAGCTGAATCTCTTTGTTGACCGCATCCATATTTTCAATGCTGATTCCTGGAACCTCCACACCCTGACGGTTGGTAATAAAGATGGTTCCATTGCCATACTTTTGTGCAATCTCTGTAATTCTTTGCATACTCTCTGCATCAATATAGCCACCTGGCATTCTGATACGAGATGCTGTCTCGCCGCGCACCTTTGATACACGAAATGCATTTTTCTTTAACTTCTTTACATTAATATCCATAGCCATTTGTAGCACCTCCTAATCAATCAAGCTCTTGCTGTCCACATAGTTAAATACTGGACCATCGAGACAAATATAAGTATCATTGACCTTACAATGTCCACATTTTCCAATACCACAGCACATTTTTCGCTCATAGGAAACCCAAATGTTCTCTTCTTTCAATCCACGCTTCAATAGCTCAATTACAGAAAACTTCATCATTGCTGGAGGTCCAACAACCACAGCCTGTGCTGTTTCAACATTCTTTAATTTCAAATCAGGAATGTACTTCGTAACAAGACCAACATTTCCGGTATAGCCCTCTGCTTCCTTGTCCATCGTCAAAATCAAATCCATGTTCTTTTCCCAACGTGCAATATCATCTCTAAAGAGCATATCGGATGGACTCTTAAATCCTAAAATTACATGCTTATCCTGTGCATCCTTTGTTTCATTCAATGCATCAATCACTCCACGCACTGGCGAAACACCTGTACCACCGGCAACAACAACACATTCGCCATCTTGATATTGATTGACATCAAAGCCATTGCCATATGGACCACGGAGGAACAAAGTATCTCCGACATAATTTTCAAATACTTCATCTGTCACTCGACCAACCTTGCGGATAGTTAAGTCAACACTGTTTTTGGTAATTCCACTGACTGAAATTGGGGCCTCACCAAACTTTGGGATGGACACCTCAAAAAATTGTCCTGGCTTTACATCGCCCTCAAATGCCATGCGGAAGGTAAACTCCTTTTGTGTATGGCGAATAACTTCCAAAATCTTAGATGGAAATGGGATATAAGGATTAGTTCTCATTCGCTGCCTCCTTCTCGACCTCGGCTGTCACTTTATTGATGATATTTGAAAATGAAATGTACTCTGGACAGACCGTATCACACCTTCCACAGCCCACACACATATTGTAACCAAATCGCTTATTAAAATCGTAAATCTTATGCATAGTCTTAAAGCGCATGCGATCCCCATGATTCTTTCTGTACTCTCCGCCACCAGCGACATTCGTGTAGCCATCGACCATACAAGATGCACCAACTCTTCTTCTCTCACCTACTTTTCCATTGTCTGTGTAGAATACATCCTGCATTGTATAACAGGTGCAAGTTGGACACACATAGTTACATCTTCCACAGGCGATGCAGCGAGAATTATACTCCTCCCACATTTGAGAGCGGAAAATAGAAAGTGGCACATCCTTTGGTGTCTTTACTCTAGTTTGATTTTCTGTGACAAATCTTGGAACCACTTCCTGCTCTTTAATGGCATTCTTTGCAAATACATTCTCAAGAGCTTCATCCTTTAACTGGCAATGAAATTGACCATCAATATAATCTACAGAAAATAGATAATCTAAGTCATCTGCACGATTTGTTCCCATATCCACACAGAAACAATCTTCATAAGAATGTCCACAGCCAATCAGAGCAAACTTTACCTTATCTCTGATACGAGCATAGAAATAATCCTCCTCACGACCATTGTGAAGATAAATTTGGTCCAGTCTCTTGAGTGCATTTAAATCGCAACTTCTCAAGAAGACAACGACCTCTCTTGTATCCTCATCAGCTTCCTTTACATCATTTTCTGTAAAGAAGAATAATGTCTGTGAGAGCGGAGTGAGAATTTCTTTAAATGAATAATCAGACTTTTTCTCCCACTCAATATCCGCTGCCTCATTGACAAACTCGTAGCGCACAACATCAGTATCCGTAAATCTACCTTCTCCCACCTTGAGCACTGGTGCATAGATACGATACTTTGAGTGCAAATTGCGGACTACTTCATTAAATCCGCCGGACAAAAATATAAAACCTTTTTTCCCCATACTTTCTCCTCTGCTTTTAGCAAATTGCTAAGGCTTTTTGAATTTTATTACACATATTTTGACAATTTATCTCCAATGCATACCTCTCATTATAGCATATTTAGTGAAATATTAACAGTCAGCAAAATAGACACAAAAATTCCTAGCAATTTACTATATTTAATGCAGACTGCTATGCTAGGAATATTTTATTCCTCTTTTACCATTGAATTTCTGTCTGCACATCATCGAGCTGTTGGCTTGTCTCTGAAAAAGTTCCCTGTGGCATCTTTCCTGTTTCATTGTAAGCAGAATAGATGCCTTCAAACTGCCCAAATGGAGCCTGAGCAATGTAACTATCCCCTGTGGCATACATTTTTTCAATAGCAATCATTGCCTGAGGATCAATGGCCACACATCCGCCAGTGGTTGCCTTTCCTGGATAAGTGCAGTGTAAAAACAACGCCGAACCATCTCCATTTGCATTATTGACATTAAATCCTGAATCAATGACATAGTCATAAATGCCTGCAAATCCACTTGCCCAAAGCTTTTCTCCATCCTGTAACAAAGTATTCGCATTATTCTCTAAGCGATTGGTTCTTTTGGACCAATATTGACTCTTCGCCTGAGGATCAATCTTTACATAATTTTTAGAAAAACCTTCCATAGCCTCTTTTCTTCCAAAGGCGGTTCCCATTTTAAAGAGACCAATGGGCGTAATTCCCGATCCTTCAAAGCGATGATTGCTCATTCCGCCCCAGCCCATTACACCCAAGGACTTTACCCTAGCCACCCAAGGAGCATTGTCACTGTCTCTGTGGTAGGCAATAACTCTCACTTTATTGTGCAGATTTTCTGGCTTTGCTCCACTTTGTGCAGTCTTTGAATTTCTTGCAAATCCTTCCACCACAATAAGATTTCTTGCCCCAGTTGGCAGTGAAAATCGAGTGACATCATAACTGACGTCCACAGCTATGCCCTGCAGTACATGATTTTGTTGTTTCTGTTCAACACCATCTCCTGACTTTACTCCCGGTCCCGTCGCATTCATCGCTCCAAATGCTACTGCCTTTTTTCCTGTCACTCCGGCATAGGAAATCATTGTTGGTACAGCCATCAAAATGCCAAAGGTGAGTGTAACTAACCACTTTGTTTTATTTTTATTATTCATTTTCTATGATCTGCACACACAGCCCACGGTAGCGATTGATCATAGCCAAAAACTCCTGTTTTCTTGGCAAAACCAAATTCCCCGGATAGCTTGTATAAGGTGCAATCCCCTCCAATCCTACTTCTTCTAATTTTTGATAAACCTTGTCAGCTACCTTTGTAATGCACTCATCCCTGACCAAAATCTTATCCTTGGCATAATCGAAAAGTACAGCCAATGCTGATGTCTGCTCAGGATCTACTAATTGTTCAAGAGCTGATAAATCAATGCTTTCTCTGCCATATAACACAGTACAAAGCCCCTTTGCACGAACTCGGTCTTCTCTTCCTGCCTTAGAAAAACTATTTTTTAATATTTTTCTCTGCCTTGGCAACAAAAACTCTTCGCTCTCTGTAATCCTTCGTCCATCCCCTTTTGCAATTTTTTTGGCCAAATCTGTGACATCTAAAGGCATATACTCATCGAGCATAATCACACAATCTGCTGCATCAAAATAGTCGCCACTTCCACCGACAACCAATATCGTTGAAATTTTTTGTTTCTGATAGAGTGCCTTAATTTTTTCTACAAATGGTGTAATTGGCTCCTTTTCCTTAGAAACCAATGTTTGCATTCTATGATCTCGAATCATAAAATTGGTTGCCGAAGTGTCCTCATCCACCAGCAATGTGCCAACCCCTGCCTCAATGGCCTCGACGACATTCGCAGCCTGTGAGGTGCTTCCGCTGGCATTTTCACTGACAAAGCATTTTGTGTCCTTTTTCTGTGGCAAATGATTGATAAATTGAGAGATATCCACTCCCTGCACACTTCGCCCATCTTCTGCCCTAATCTTTGTCGCATCACTCTGTGTAATGACATATTCCCGACCATCACCTTTAATGTGATTATATACTCCTCTTTCTATGGCACGAAGAAGTGTACTCTTTCCATGATATCCACCACCAACAATCAATGTGATCCCCTCTCGAATTCCCATGCCCTCAATGGTTTTTCCATCACGCAAAGTCAAACTCATTTGTAAACTCTTTGGAGAGACAAAGCTCTTGGCATTTTTCATCGGTCGATCCGAAATTCCACTCTCTCTTGGTAAAATTGCCCCATTGGCAACAAAGGCAACTAAATGTTCTTTTTTTATCCACGCCCTGATTTCCTCTTGCTCAAGAAAAGTTGCAATATGTCCCAAAAGATTTCGATTCAATGTGGCAGAAAGAGGTTGAATATTTTTTATTCCTGCGCTCAACTTATCAATCAACAATTCCTTAGCTGCTTTGCCAAGAATCCTTCGTCCTGCTGCAGGAAATTCTGCCAAAAATCGGATTTCTATGCCACTTTCACCAACAATAACACTACTTCTTTCTATAACTTCTTGCCCACAAGCATCCATAAAGATGCCTCTCTCTCGCTGAAAAACTTGATACAAGGTTCTCGTCAAAAAGTCAGAAATCGCAATTCTTTCTGCCCTTGTTTTGACCATCTCTGCCGTGATCCCTGTGGTGGAAAGTTTTGCCTTTACTCGCAACTTTGATGGCGGTGCATAAGGATCGGACTGCACATGATCAATACATAAAATAAAAGATCCAAAATCATATTCACCCTTTAGTGACTTATATCCAGGATATCCCCTGCCATCGAGGGAAAGCAATTCCCTCTCCAAATCTTTTCCTTTCTCCATTTATAACTCCTCATCATAGACCGCTCTGCTGCCACCAATGTACTTCGCTCTTGTGCGTGCTGCCACTACATTGGCACAGCCAATCTTCTTTACTTGAAGACGCACAGGTACAGCCACTCTCTTTAAATGCATACCAATCAAAGTATCTCCAATGTCCATCCCTGCATCTGCCTGAATTTCTTCCACAGCCACTGGCTCCTTCATATGTTGATAGACAGCTGTGGCAAAGGAACCTCCGGCCTTTGGTCTTGGAATGACATTGCAGATTTCTTTTCCTAAAACAGCCTCTCGCTCCACGATAATCGCACGATTGAGATGTTCACAGCACTGTGCTGCCATATAAAGTCCATGCTTTTCTAAAACAGAAGAAAGACCTGCATAAATTTGTGCCGCGACCTCCTCACTAGAATGGGTTCCAATTTTTTCTCCCATCACTTCACTTGTTGAACAGCCAATGACAACGATTTGCCCAGGTTTTAGATCACTCTTTTCAACTAACTCCTCCATTGCCTCTATGCACTCTTTTTTCAAATCTTCCATTGTCAATCCCTCTTTCTATCTCTTTATTTCACAGAGATCTTTGATCACTTCTCCTGCAATAATGAGTCCAGCTACAGGTGGAACAAAGGCAACACTTCCTGGAATTGCCCTTCGATCTGTGCATTTATGTTCTGTCCCTGGCGGACACACACAATTGCTTCTACAGCTGATGGATTCATCCTCCAAAGGGGTCAAAGCTTTTTCCTCCGAATAAACTACCTTCAGCTTCTTTACTCCACGCTTTTTTAGCTCTCTTCTCATCACTTTGGCCAATGGACATACTTTGGTCTTATAGATATCTGCCACACGAAATGCACTGGCATCGAGCTTATTTCCAGCTCCCATACTGCTTATTATTCTCACGCCCTTTTCCTGTGCCTTCATCACCAACTCAATTTTTGCAGTCACCGTATCCACCGCATCTACCACATAGTCATACTCATCAAACGGAAATTCATCAGCATTTTCAGGAAGAAAAAAACATTTGTACACTCGAATATCGGCACTTGGATTAATATCCAAAATTCGTTCCCTCATCACCTCGGCCTTGTATTTCCCAATTGTCTTTCTTGTCGCAATAATTTGTCGATTGATATTGGTCAAACACACCTTATCATCATCAATCAAATCAAATGCTCCCACACCACTGCGAGCCAAGGCCTCGCACACATAGCCTCCAACGCCACCCACACCAAAAACAGCCACTCGAGAATGGGCTAATTTTTCCATTGCCTCTGGACCGAGTAATAATTGCGTCCTCGCAAATTGTCTTGACATACTTAACTCCTTTAATTTGATATTACAACTTATTCTAAACTAGTGTCTACACAGTGTCAACTTTGAGACTATCTTCTACGCTTGAGGCGCCAGCGGAGGGCTTTTTCATCCCCTCCACGAGCGGCATACTTCTTTAGATAATGCTCTCTCTTCTTTTTGTCGCCTTCCATATGTGCAATCTTTGCCGCAAGAACATAGTATCGCTTTGCCGTTGTTGAATTTTTGAGATTTCTCTGTAACTTTTTTAAATCTTGCTTTGCGCGATCCATATCCTTCATTCCAATATAAAAATTTACTGCATCTTCTACATTTTCCCTTGCCCCCACATCTACCAATCGCTCTAGTGCATCATTGGCCAAATTCTTTTCATCATTGTCTCTTGCACAACAAGCAAGCAAATGTAATTCCATTGCGGTGTCCTTTGTCGAAATATCTATGGACTTTAATAGTAATTTCTGAGCCCGCTCATAATTTCCCAGATGATAGTAGACATCTGCCAAAAAATAATACACTGTCTTTTTATCTTCATTGGTCACCACATAAAAGCGCAAGACAGATAGCAATGATTCGGCCTGGCGATAAAAGCCATTATTAATGTATAATATAGCCAAATAGAGGCGAAATTTATATTTTCTTCGCTTAACAAAGGCCTGACGATATAATTTTCCCTGTTCTTTGCTTGGTTTTTTTTGGAAAAAATTCCACAGCCAGGTCAGAAAAATCACAACAATCACAAATAAAAATAATGCCGCCATATCACTCCTCCTTTCCAAAGTATTACTCAAAATAGTACAAAGGAGAATCCCCAAGCCAAAGACTTAACAATTCCCCCACACTCTATCCCCATTTTTCTAGTTTTTGTCTCAATTTCTCAAAAATACGCTCAGCCATCCATTTTTCCTGAGTGTGAAATCCTTCTGGTAAACAAACCCAACGCACATCACTATTTTCATCGGGCTTAATGGACAATTTCTCTGTTTCATCCGCCTCTAACAAGTAAGTAATATTGACATGAAGATGAGACGGTACATACTTTCCTCTCTTTTCATGCCCAAGAACATTTAAAATTTCCAATGAAAAAATATTCTCAGTAATAGGATGTACTCGTGTAATTCCACTCTCTTCCTTAACTTCACGCATGGCCACGGCCAAAAGGTCCTCCTCCCCATCAGCGTGACCGCCGAGCCAAGTTAACGCCTGATAAATGTTATGCCAAGCGAGCAAGGCCTTATTGTGCTTTCGATTTAAAACCCAAGCCGATGCTGTCATATGAGCAATGAGATTGCTTCGAAAAAAAATGTCTTCCTGTGTCTCTAAAAGATGTAGAATCACTTCTTTGTCCACTTCTTCCTGTTCATTCCACGGTTTAAATTCTTGAATTTGTCGATATAAACTCTCTCTCATCTTCTCTCCTAAATTAAAAAGTTAATTCTAGAAGCATTGAGCTTTTTATACAATGCTTTTTCCCTACCACCCATATTGATATATTTTTTGATACATCGTTCCTTTTCTTTTTCGTCTCCCAAAATATCATAGTCAAGAATACATTCGAGCAATAAATCTCTTCCATCTTTTGCTGCATCTGCACATTCTTCCAATTCCTTCAAATGTTTCCTTGCTAAATCAAGGCGTTTTAATTGCATATTTTGAAAGATATCAGGAATCAATACCTCTGGATTTGTATGATCACATTCTAGACTCTTCTCATACATCATCAGACTTCTCTCAATCTCCCTTTGCTTACTCAAGATATCACCAAGTCCCTGCCAAGCACTGGCGATATTGGGGTTATAGTCGAGTGCACGCTCAAATAACTTTTGTCCCAAATCCATTTGACCACATTCATAAAAAATAACTTTTGCTCGAAGCAGGACAACAATCGCATAATCCTCATTCGTAAAACAGCATTCATTGAGAATATCCAATTTTTTCAATTTCTTTTCTGGCTCAATATAGCGATTATCTATATCACAAATTAATTTTTGCAACATCAACTTACTCTTTTTGTCATTCTTAAAGGCCATATTCCAGAGTTTAATATACTCTTTTTTTGGCTCTGGTCGGCTCATCATTGCCTTAATTATTCCCAACATTTTCTCCTCCATCCACAAAAAAAGAGACTATCCACCCATGGACGGATAGTCTTCTATTGCCTACTGACGATTGATATTTGCTTGCTGCTTACTCATATCAAGGAGCTTTGCACGCATGGTATTTTCAATATTTTGTAACTCAATTTCGGCATTTTTTCTCTTCTCTCTGCCATCTTCTTGAATCTTTAGCACTTCATCCAATGTAGAGATCAATGTCTGGTTGGTTGACTTTAATGTCTCAATATCAATAATGCCTCGCTCGGATTCCTTTGCCGTCTCAATCGTTGCCGTGTGCAATAGTTCTGCATTTTTCTTTAGCATCTCATTTGTTGCATTAGAAACTGCTGCCTGTGCCTTTGCCGCCTGTTGAGAGTGATTAAGACCAATGGCAATGACCATTTGACTCTTCCACAGCGGAATGGTATTCACAAGTGTAGATTGAATCTTCTCTGTCATCACTGTGTCATTGCTCTGAATTAAACGAATCTGTGGAGCTGTCTGTAAAGCTACAGCTTTTGATAGCTCAAGGTCATAGATTTTCTTTTCAAAGCGATTGCACATATCAGCAAAGTCCTTTGCCGCCTGTGTGTCCTCCTGCAGTCCTGTCTGTTTTGCCTTTTCTGTGAGTTTTGCAAGATCCACTCTTCTTGCCTCCTCAAGCTTTTTCTTTCCCGCTGCAATATAAAGTGTCAACTCCTTAAAGTGAGCAAGATTCACCTCATACATCTTGTCTAACATACTGATATCCTTTAAAAGAATAACTTGATGCTTTTCAAGCTCCGATGCTATGCGATCAATATTGACCTCTGCCTTTTCATATCTCGCCTTGTAAGCAGCCAGTTCATTAGTTTTTTTCTTAAAAAATCCCAAAAAGCCCTTGCTATCTTTTCCTGAGTCATCCATTGTCCTTAACTCTGTGACCACGCTGGCCAACATATTGCCAACCTCACCGATATCCTTTGTTTTTACGGTCTCTAGAGCCTTTTCTGAAAACTCGGCTACCTTCTTTTGCGTTCCTGCTCCATACTGCAAAATCATTTGAGAATTGGTGATATCAATTTTTTGTGCAAAATCATCCACCATCTTTAATTCTTCTGGGCTCAATTGCTCCTTTTGGGCAAGTTCAGCCTTGGCTGTCTCTGTAGTTTGGATATCCTTCTCCTCAGAAACAATAGGGGCACTCAAATCTGGCTCCAAAGTCAATGTTGGTGCCTCCGCCTTCATATCAAAACCAAAATCATTATTTTCGCTCATACATCCTCCATCTCTATCGCTTCCACTCATCTTTTACTAAGCTGTCCTTAGCTAACATTGTCCTCAATGCCTCTGCATCGGTTGTGACATCATAGACATCATTGATAAATAAATTATTTCGCATTTCCACAAATGCCACATAAATTGTACCCATGGTCTTCTCAATTTCTTGCTTTGCCTCAAGAACATCTTCTCCCGGGGAATCGATTTGGTTAAACTCTTGATACTTTTGTACCAGCTTCTTGGTTGTCGGCAAATAATACTCCATAAACCTACGCATTTGTGCAATCTGTGCTGGTCTAGCCTTTAATTTTTCAAAAATATCAACTAAAACTTTATTGATATCCTCTAAATGCTTCTTCATCTGAGGCTCAGATATCGCACTCTTTTGCCTTTGAAACTCTGCAATATAGCTCTCGCCGTCCTCAATGGCCTTTTTCCACTGTTTCTTTTGCTCTGGAGTTAAATCACTGGCATCTAGCGTCGTTTGCATCCTTGCATCTTCTACCTTCACCTTGTCCTGCTCTTCTTTTTTCTTTCTAGTTGCATCCACAAAATCATTGTAGGTGCGGTCATCAATCATAAAAAATTGTTGAGTACTGTCGAGATGGCCTTGTTCAAAGATTCCCTCCCGAATCATATAGCGCAGGTTCTTTCTTGTCTTTCTCTCCGATGCATGCATACCCATAGCGAGAGTTTCCACTTCGATCACTGTGCGAATTCTCATATAGTCATCATACCTTTGTGCCAACTTTAATGCTTTTAACTTTTTCATTCCCTTACAAAACATCAAAACAAAAAAGGCATCGATAAGTCCCAATATAAACAGTGTAATAAAGGCCGCACCATTGTACTCAGGCAATAAACCAAAGAAGGCAATAAGCAAAAATGGTGCCGGAAAGAGGCCAAAAATTGCACCGATAATTACCTTCATCAATGCAAGCCCCTCTCCCTTTCGATTCACTCTCGGAACTACTTTTCTCTTGACTTCTTTCAATAAGTCTCCAGCAAAAGATCCCACATGTCGACTCAAATTTGTGTAGATGCCCGACTGAATTGCCTTCTGTACAGTGTCAGCTACTTCATCACCAACATGAGTCCAATCATCCTTGTCATATTTGTTTTCCATATTCCCACTTCCATCAAATTTTTTTTGAAACAAACGATAGTTTTATTATACTATTCTTCTGCCCCATACGCAAGAAGATGAGTCTGACTTGATACACCAAAACCCGTCTGTCCATACCATACCACACCATCAAATTTGGCAATCACTCTCTGTAAGAGAACATCTTCAAGACTTTTAATTTCTCCTAAAACATCCCCCTTCTTTACTCTATCTCCGGCCTTTGCCATTCGATGCCAAAATCCATCACTGGCTGCAAACACATACTCTGTCCTTTGACTACACTTTTGTTCTTGATTAACACTGACCTCTCCCTGTACAATGCCCAATGCTCTTTGAGCCACCTCGATGCACTCTAGGCAGCGAATAACCTCTTCATCACAAAACTTTCCCCCACTTCCAATCTCCAATAAAAGTGCAGGAGTTCCCATTTTCGCCGCTCTACTGTAAAATCCATTTTCCGCCTGCGAACAGAGACGATACGGAATAGGCATACAGCTGGCAATATTCTCTGCTACATCTCTCACAGTCTTTGATACATTTTCTGAGAAAAAGAGAAGATCTTGCATATCTTCATCAATGTCCCCACCATGTAAATCGAGCAAAAAATCAATTTCCGGATAGAGCTGTTCCTCTAATCGATGAGCCAATCGCTCAGCCAGTGTTCCATCCCTTTTCCCTGGAAATATTCGATTAAGATTTTTTCTTTCTTCATCCAATGGCATAATCTGCTTTTTTCCCTGATAAAATCCTGCCGCATTGATTAGTGGAAAAAACAAAATCATTCCGCTAATTTTGTCTGCATCTAGGCTTTCAAACGCTCGCTTTACTGCTGCAATTCCCACATATTCACATCCGTGTACACCTGCACTAATGGCCAAAACTTTTCCCGACTGATTTCCCTTAACAACCCAAACAGGCATCTTTAATTCAGGTAAAATCTGCCACTCCCACTTGCTCTTTGTTTGTGGCTTTATCTTTTCTAAAATTTCTTGTAACTTTCTCACTATGCCTCCATTCTTCCTCTCACTCTTTTATTCTAACATAAAAGTGGCAGAAACAAAATCTTTCGAAATTATTTCTGTCACTCTTTTTTCTACTTTTTTTCATATTTATAAACTTCATGCCGCATATCCAAAAAGGATAAGCCCATCACAATTTGACACTCCCCATGCCTAAAGGCAGGGGATTCTTGGTTCGCCGATTACTGCGTAGCTTCTGAAAGAAGCGATGTCTTACACAATCTCCCCAAGCGTAGATTCCCGTGTGTCCCACGGTATTTTTCATGTCTTATGCCGCTTGAATTTCCTTTGCCTTAGCTAGGATATTCTTGGCGGCATTCACATCTCTGTCATGGTGCGCTCCGCACTTTTTGCAAATCCAGTCCCGAACGGCAAGATTTTTCGTTTCCGTATTTCTCTCACCGCATACGGAGCAGGTTTGCGAACTTGGATAGAAGGTCGGCACTTGAATGACATCTGTTCCGTAGAGTACCGCCTTGTATTCCAGCATACGAAAAAACTCTGCCCAGCTTACATCGGAAATCGCTTTTGCCAGCTTGTGATTCTTCATCATGTTCTTCACCTGCAAATCCTCTATGCCGATGGTTTGGTTTTCACGCACCAGCTTTGTCGAGATTTTATGCAGGAAATCCTTTCTGGCATTTGATATTCTTTCGTGTATTCTAGCAACGAGTTTTCTTTGCTTGCTACGATTTTTGCTCTCTTTCTTTTTTCGGGACAATTTTCTTTGCTCTCTTGCTAATTTCTTGCTCAATCGTTTCAGAATACAAGGATTTTCTACGACATTACCGTTGCTGTCCGAACAAAATTCTTTCAATCCGACATCAATGCCAACTTCTCCTCCTTCGTTGCGAGCAAGGAAATTTTCTATATCTGCTGTCACGCAAAGGGAAACGTAGTATTTTCCCGATGCCGTCCGCGATATGGTGGCATTTTGGATCTTGCCCTCAAATTCCCGTGACAGTTTGATTTTTACCAGTCCAAGCCGTGGGAGATGCAGTTTTTCGCCCTCTATACGAATCCCGTTTCCTTGGTTACGGGTACGATACGATTGCCGATGGTTGTGCTTGGATTTGAACCTTGGATATTTTGCAATTTTCTTGAAGAAATTCTGATAGCTACGGTCAAGATTCCGCAAGGATTCTTGCAGAGCCATGCTGTCCACAGCTTTTAGCCACACATAGTCTGGATGGTTTTTGAGTTCTGTAAGGAGTGCGCTCGTCTGCACATACGTCACAGATTCTTTTTTCGTTTTCCAAGATTCCATGCGCAAAGCTAGGAAGTGATTGTATACGAAACGACAGCAACCAAGTGTTTGTTCGATTGTCTGTACCTGTGCCTTTGTCGGATAGATTCTGAATTTATAGCCTTTCGTATATTCCACATCTTCACCCCCTCTGCGATATTTTTTGATTTTCGATATACTGTTTCACCATGGCAAGTGGTGCACCGCCTACCGTTGATACGAAGTAGGAGTTTGTCCAAAGGGTTGGTATTCTGCTCCTCAGCCATGGAAATTCTGTGCGTAAAACCCGGGAGGTTCTGCCTTTAATAGTTTTCACTGCCTTGTGTATGCCAAATTGTGGGTCTACCTCTAAAAGCAAATGTACATGGTCTGGCATGATTTCCATTTCGATGACATCGACACTGATTTCTTGACATATGGCAGAAATGAGCTCCTTTAGCCTTACATCAACGCCATTGACCAGTACCTTGCGACGATATTTGGGACACCATACAACGTGATACTTACAGGAATATACGACATTGTGGTTTGATTTATATTTCATGGTTAAGATTATACTGAATATGTTTATCTAATTCAATAGACAGAGTGAATTTCTTTCTGTCAATATCCATCGAGGATTTGACAGAAAGCGGGCTTATATCCCCATAGCTAAAGCTAGGGGTTTTACGCCCGTTTTAATAACAGACTGAAGGAATAAACAACACATCACTCCCCAATGTGTTTGATGTCGCTAATCCCAAAAAACCACCGACACAAAACCACAAAATATTGCCAAGATAAAAAGAGACCTTTCCCACTTTTTATACACACAAATTATCCCAAAAATCCAATGCGTTTTTTATCTACTGCACGAAAATCCAAGTTTTCATCAATGTCCTCAACTTTCAGTGTCAATATTTCCTCTCGGCTAATTTCGTCCTCTCCCTCTCTAGAAAAAATCCGCTGTGCCTGACGCATCAAGGCCTGCTCCAATAAGTTTCTGGCAAATCGTCCATTTCCAAATTCCTCATGTCCACAAATTTTCTTAAAGATACTTTGACATTTTTCTCGAACCTCATCGCTCAAAATGATGTCCTTTTTCTTGGCCAGCAAGGCAAAAATTTCTGTCATCTCCTGTGCATTGTAGTCTGGAAAAGATAAGTGAAAGGCAATTCTGCTTCGCAGTCCCTCATTTTTATTTAAAAACTCCTTCATCTTTTCTGGATAGCCCGCAAAAATAACCACCACATCTTCCCTGTGATTTTCCATTTCTTGCACAATGGTATTGATAGCCTCATCACCAAAGTTATTGGCATCATCAACCAATGCATAAGCCTCATCAATAAAGAGCACGCCACCCCTCGCTTCTCTAAACTTCTCACTCACGCTCTTTGCCGTCCAGCCCACATACTTGGCCACAAGATCTGACCTGCCAACTTCAATGCAATGCCCAACTTCAAGCACTCCTTCTTTCTTTAAAATTTGTGCCAATAATCTTGCCACACTTGTCTTTGCTGTTCCAGGATTTCCCATAAAAATCATATGTAAGGAAGTTTCCACTTTGGGAAGTCCCATCTGTCTTCGCAATCTTTGTATATTGGCAAGAGAAATGATTTGATCAACCAAGCCTTTGATTTTTTCTAATCCAATCATTTCCTGCAATACCTTGTATGGTTCTGAAGTTTTCATTTCCTTCGTTAACTTTTTTGTCTTATGCCCTCGATAAGATTGATAGACCTTCGTTTTTAATTGTATACTGTACCACTGGTCATATAATTGTTGAACCTGAGAAGTGGTGTAGGTCTTTTCCTCTGTCAATACCTCCATAACCTCTTGTCTTGAGGCAGGAAAATCTGTCTTTTGACTTAATAATTGAAAATATTCAATAGATTTTTCATAACTTCCCGATCCCTCACAGATTTCAACCAAATCCAATGTGCCCTCTACTTTGGCAATTAAACTCCTTGAAAATCCAGGATTTTTTGTGCTGTCAATAAAAAACATCAATGTCTTATGATGATATTTTTCAATTAAAATCTGAAAATAATGAATGACCTTCTCATAGGCAGAGGAATAGTTGCCATCCATCCCATCGCTCTCTCCCATGTCAATCACGACTGCACATCCTTTAGCCGCCTCAAAAATATTTTGCACATCATCTTCTTCATAACATCCCTCATCAATATCATAGATATACTCACAGCGTGTCCCCAATAGACGCTCATTCGTCTTTAATGCAGGAATTAAAATATCAATCATTTCTTGTGCGGTTTCTTTACTTCCTACACGCAAGCAGTAGTGCACAGGATTTCCATAGAATTTTTTTATGTTTTCCTTAGCATAGATGCGCTCTAATTCTTCTATAAAGCTCTCATCGGCCATAATCCCCTTTGCTCTTTTCATGGCCATCTCATAAGAAAGTGGTACTTGATAGCATTTTTCTTTGATATGATAGAGATAGTTGTCAAAATAGTCGACACGAAGGTCGGAAGCAAAACTATCCATTTCATCCACATAGCCCATTCCCCTAGCCCTCTTTAACAGCCACTTTAAATGAGTAGGTGTAATTTCTTCCCGCTTTTCTACACAAACACCTTTTAATTCGCTCCAATATTCTGAAAAAATTTCTAAGACATAGCTTTGGCAATCTTCCCACTCCACCTTTTCTAAATCACAGGCCACTACGACATCAACTGTACTCTTTCTTGCTCCAACAATACACATAGAAAGACGCTCATCCAGTCCACAATGTGCCCCCAGACTCTCATTGATTTGCTCAATCTTTTCAGCAATGCTTTCGCTATCTTCATCTTCTTCCTTTTCTCTATAACTTAATGTCAATCTATAAAAAATCATTCGCTATTATTCGCTCCTAATCTCGCCATTTTAGTGACTATTATATCATAGATACAAAATTATTGAAGTTCTAAACCGTTCGCATTGTAGCACTTGTGGCTTTCTACCTATTCTTTATAATCCACATAATACTGCGTCCACATTGCAACTTCAGATAAAGCTGGGTGTGGCACCATTGTCTCATTGATTGTCGAGATGACATTTGGCTCCAGATTTCTCACATATTTCTTTGCACGCAGTACTTTTGTTTGTTCAGAACCAATTTCTGGATGAATTGCACGCAATAAATGTTTTCCCGCATTCATTAAATTTAAAAATGGTTGAAAAAGAATCGAAGCCTGCTCGCCAATGACATGGGCACCCAAAATCTTTCCACTCTTTTTTTCCACAATCACCTTAACAAATCCATCATCCACTTCCCCCTCCATCATTCCCAGAGAATACCCCTTACTTGTCTGAGAATAGTGATGAAGACCAACACTCACCGTATAACCTGCAGCCTCAGCTTGTTCCTTCGTCATTCCCACATGTCCGACCTGAGGATAGGTATAGGTCACTGCGGGCACAAGGTCATACTCTGCAAACCGCCAATCGTTTTCCTCTGTGCGTAAATACAAATTATGTGACAAAATATCTGCCTCATAATTTGCCTTGTGGCGAAATGGTGCCTTTCCATTGCAATCTCCAAGTGCATAAATTCCCTCCGCATTGGTCTCTAAAAATTCATTGGTCTCGATATAGCCACGCCTATCTACCGTTACCTTTGTCCTCTCCAAATGCAATAAATCTGCATTGCTCACAATTCCTGGGGCAACTAAAATTTCATCTGCTCGAATTTCCTTTTCTTCTCCCGTTGCAATATCTCGAATCAATAAAACCTTGTCCTCTCCCTCTCTCCGAACAGAAATCGTATCCTGATTTAGCTCTACCCCAATACCAAATTCTCGAATATTTTCCAGTAGTTTTTCACTGACTTGTACATCTTCCTTTGGTAAAAGTCGAACATTATGCTGGATGATTGTCACCTTACTTCCAGCAGCTGAAAATACATGGGCAAATTCTGTTCCAATTGGTCCACCTCCGATAATGATTAATCTGTGAAATACTGATTTCGGATAATCTTTTCCAAATAAATTTTCACTAGTCAAATAGCCCACTTCCTCAAGCCCTTCGATATTTGGAATTTTTGTTCGACCACCAACAGCAAGGACAATCACCTTGGCTGTGATTTCTTCGCTCACTCCACCAGATGCCAAAGCTACCTTCATTGACTTTTCACCAGTAAAATATCCACATCCTTTGTAGACATCGAGATTTTTTTCATTCATATAGAACTGCTCTAATTCCTTACTTTCATCGATCTTTGCCCACACACGATGAGATAACTTTTCCCAATCAATTCTTGGCTTCTCAAATGGTGCAATGCCAATTCGTTCAATTTTTTGAGCCTCTCGAATAAAATCTGCAGCAGTAACGAGGACTTTTGTTGGAATACAACCTCTCGTCAGACAAGTTCCTCCAAATTTTCCCTTTTCAATCTGTGCACATTTTAGCCCCTTAGCCAGCGCAGCCTCTAAAACAATATTTCCTGCTCCCGTTCCTACAACAATTAAATCGTATTCCTTCATTGTTCCCCTCCATATTCTAAATTCCAATTCCTAACCAATGATCCACTTGGCATGACTTCCACTTTGATCTTTTTTAACCACCAATTGATTTTCCAACATTTGCTTTAACTCGGTGACATGCGAAATAATGCCCACCATTTTCTTTCCCCCTGCCATTTCCTGTAGTACTCGAATGGCATCATTTCTTGAGCGATCATCAAGTGCACCAAATCCCTCGTCAATAAACATGACATCCAGATGAATGGATGATGTGGTCTCTTGAATATGATCAGCCATTCCAAGGGCAAGTGACAAGGCCGCCATGAAAGACTCTCCACCAGAAAGCGTTCTTATCTCCCTTCTTTTTCCTGTGACATTGGAATAGACCATCAAATCCAATCCTTTATTCTTTCCCGCTCCTGCATTTTCTTCATCAACCATCTCAAGGCAAAATTGTCCACTAGACATTTGCAAAAATCTTGTGTTTGCACTGTGCAATATTCTCTGCAAATAGTATCGCAAAACAAAAGTTTCAATGTCCATTCTTGCACCTGTTCTCTTTCCAGCAAGTCGCTCATAGAGGCTGCTAACTCTAGCCTGCTCCATCATCATCTTTTCTTGCTCAGAAAGTTTTATTTCCAATCGCCTTTGCACCCCTTCATTTATTTTCCTCTTTTGCTGGATAAATTGTAACTTTTCCTCTACCTCACTCTTTTCTCTTTGTCTTTCTTCCTGTACTTTCTCAAAAAATTCGATATCCGGCTTTTCTTTTCCTGCAATAGTTGCCTTTAGTAAATCCAATCTTCCACTTTTCCTTGCCAATTCTTCATCATATTCCTTGGCTTGATCCTGCCACAAAATAGCATCCTCCTTCGGATACTTTGTGTACTCTACCCAGACTCCATTTTCCATTCCCCTCTGTTTTGCTGCTGTAGCATATTCCTGATATGCCCCCATTTCCTCTTCTTTTTTCCTTGGAAGGTCTGCCTCTGCACTCGAAATAATTAGTCTAACATTTGCTGCTTCTTTTTCATAGGACAAAAAGCTCTCCTCGCTCTCCTTTTCCAAAAGTTGCAACCTTTCCTTCTTTGCCCTTTCTTTTTCTAGCAATTTTTTCATTTCTTCTTCACTTGAAAAAACGAATTGTCTCTGAATTTCCTCATTGCGAAGACCTAACCTCGTCAGCTGATATGTACATTCTTCTGCTTCCCTCTTTTTCTCTTCCACAAACTGCTCTTTCTCTGGAATTCGCCGTCTTGCAAGTTCTAGATTATGTTTTAATGCTTGAGCAATTTCTTCTTTTTCCTTTAATTTTTTAAGAATTTCCTCTGCCTGATTCTTCTCTTCCTCAATCCTCTCTTCGTCCTCTAGACCTCTACTTAATTCATCAATACTAACTTTTCTTTCTCCCATCTGCCTTGAAACGGCCTCTAATTTTTCCTTTGTATTCTCAACAATTTGTCTTTGTCTATCTACAATCTCTCTAGAAATTTCTTCATTTCCTCTAAATTGATAGGGATGTGGGTGGTGCAATGAGCCACAGACAGGACAGGGTTCATTCTCCCTCAACTTTTCTTTCGCCAGCACTCCAGCTTGTTCATCCAAAAATTGCGTATAGAGGGAGTTTGCCTTTTTATCTTCCTTTTGATATTCTTCTAAGAAATAGTCATATTTTATTAAAAGCTCATCATAGAGTTTTCTTTCTTCCTTCCTCCTTTGTGCCCTTTCCTCCTTTTCAGTGACTTCCCGAAGAACCTGCTGTGCTCGCACAATTTCCACCTGAATATTCGAAACTTCCTCCCATCTTTCTTGCCAGTGCAATTGATTATCCCTTAATTTTCTCAGCTCCCTTTCTTCTTTCAAAAGAGTGCTTTGTATCTCCTGCTGTCTTTTTTCCATCTTTGCTATAGCCAACACATTTTCTCTCTGCTCTTCAAACAGTGGAGACATCTGTTCTACCTGATTTTTTACTTTTTCAAAGGCAAGCATTTGCACATCGAAAAGCTTTCTTGTTTCTTCTTTTCTCTGTCGTTCCTCCTCTAACTTTTCTTCTAACTCAGGCAACTCTTTTTTCTTAACAAAGAGCAACTGTTCACATCCGCTCTTCTCTTCTCTTTTCTTATTCCAGATTTGATAGAGAGCAACTAACTCCTGGGCATCAAGAACTTTTTTCGCCCTCTTCTCCCTCTCTTTTATTTTTTCACCCTCTCCAAACAATTTTTCCAATTCGTCTTTCTCTTGTTCACATTGCAAAAAATCTTCCAATAACTTTCTTGCCATCAGCACTTCCTTTTGTGCCAAGAAAAATGCTTCTTCTTTTTCCCTCTTGATGCTTTGCAACTCCTCAAAAAGAGTATCTATCTGTATTCTTCCCTTTTTGAGGGCCTCAACAAGCTCTTCTAATATCGGCACGGTCACTTGATTTTCTTCAATTACTTCTTCTTTGAGTAAACAGATTTCTTCACTATCATCGCAAATGATCTGGGCAACATCTGCTTGACAGGCATTCCTTACCTTCTCCATCTCACTTTCATTTTCTTTTTTTCTCTGTGCCAATTCCTCTACAATTTTTTCATAAATTTTTGTATGGAATAATCCCTGAAAAATTTTCTTCTTCTCGTCCGACTTTGCTCGCAATACCTCCATAAATTCGCCCTGAGCAATCATGGCCACCTGCATAAATTGCCCCTTATTTAGACCAATAATTTCTTCAATTTTTTGATCCACTTCTTTCTTGTTCTCGCTATATTGCCCCTGATCAGGTAAAATCAACTCAACGCTTTCCTTTATTGCCTTATATCCCTCTTTTTTCTTATACGCCACCCTATGTCTCGGTGACCTTCTAATGGTATAGATATTTTCTACTCCATCTCTCATCTGAGAAAATGTCAATTCCACATAGGGTTCTGCATCTGTATATTGGCTCTGCAATTCTGCACCATCTTTTTTATTTGCACTGGAACTAGCCTCTCCAAATAGAGCAAAGGCCATGGCATCAAAAATTGTACTTTTTCCTGCTCCTGTGTCTCCTGTAATCAAAAATACATTCTGCGTTGCCTTTTGAAAATCAATCACCGTTTTTTCTCCATAGGAGCCAAATGCCTGCATAGTCAATGTTATTGGTCGCATCCTTCCACCTCCTGAACAAAATTAATTACCTCCTTCAAGAGCTTTTCTTCTTCCTGATCGACATCCTTTAAAAATGCCCTACAAAGAGAAAAAGCATCCATGTCTTCCTCTGGATCATATTGCATTTGATAATCTACACTTTGCAAATTTTGCCTTCGCACTTCCAATACATTGGGAAATTTTCTGCGAATTCTCTCCTGCATATCAAAGACATTGATTTCTCCCTCATCGGTCAATTGAATGCTCACATAATCTATGCTTTCCTTCATCAAAATTTCTTCTAACTTTCCAGAAATTACGCGCACTTGATGTAGTGGATTTAGTGGCAAAACTCTTGTTTTTACTACTCCCTTTTCTTCCATCTCCACAACAATGATTCCCTTTTGTTGCCCCGCCTCACTGATGGACATTGGCATTGGCGTTCCACAATAGCGATAGACTTCACTTCCCACCTTCATCGGCTTGTGAATATGTCCCAATGCAGCATAATCAAAAACCTCCAATATGTCCGCACAGACCTCATCAATATTTCCAACCATACGAATTTCTGATTCTGCCCTTGCCACATTTTCTGCCTTCTCTCCCGTAGGGAGAAAAAATTGATGACTCACCAATACATTTCTCTTCGATGTATCTATGTGCTCTCGCTCAATCATCACACGCAAGCTGGCATCATATCCCCGATAATTTCCCTGTTGATCCATCCCCACAATTTCTCGAACTACAGAAGGTCGCACAAAGGGAAGCAAATAAAAATTAACCTCACCATATTGATCTTGTACAGTGACCTTTTCCATGTACTCCTCCTTCGTTCTCGGTGGCTGTCCAATCATATAAATCTTTCGTGATTTCAATACATTGCGAAATAAATTGATACGAGTTGCACTGTCGTGATTTCCTGCAATAATCAAAACATTTGCCTTTGGCAACGCCTGAACTAAGCCCTCCATCAATCGATCAAACATTTCTACAGCCTCTGCCGATGGAACTGCTTTGTCATAGATATCTCCCGCAATCACAATGACCTCTGGTTCTTCCTTTTTGGCCCAAGTTATTATCTGTGCAAATATATACTCAAAATCTTTTTTTAAATCATAGTTCATTAATCTTAACCCGATATGCAAGTCGGACAAGTGAAAAAATTTCATTTTTCCCCCCTCAAAATTTTAGACAAAAAAGTCGGCATACAGTAAATCCCATTTACTATATACCGACTGCTCTTATCAAATACTACTGAAAACGACCATATGTTTTTGTCAATTCTGCGATCTGTTTCCAAATCTTTTTCGTCATCTTTCCTGGCTTAAGTCTAAATGTCCAGTTATCTCCCACCGTAGATGGCACATTCATTCGGTATCCAGCACCATAATTGAGATAATCTTGCACAGGAATAATGCAAACATTTGAAACACTGCTCATCGCTCCACAAATCATTGCATTGACAAGGCTATCATCATCGACATCATCAATATTAAAGTACTTACAAACCTCTGCTCGCACCTTCTTTGTCAAGCCCTGTGCCCAAGCATGTAAAGGCTCATCATCATGTGTCCCTGTGTAGACAACACTATTTTTGGTATAATTATATGGCAAATAAATCTCGCCACCATCTTGGAATGCATACTGTAAAACCTTTGTAGCTGCACATCCACTTTCTCTTAACAATGCCTTTGCACTTTCTCCTTCGATACCAAGATTTTCGGCAATCAACTCCTTGTCCCCAAATTCATCTCGAAGATGACCTATTAAATCCATACCTGGTCCCTTTTCCCAATGCCCATTAACTGCATTCTCACTCATATATGGAATACTATAGTACTCATCAAAGGCTCTAAAGTGGTCAAGGCGGACTGTATCATACAACACAAAACTTACCCTCATGCGTCTAGTCCACCAGCGATATCCCTTCTGGCGATGCTTCTCCCAATTATAGAGTGGATTGCCCCAAATCTGTCCCTCTTTCATCTCCTTATCTGGTGGGCAACCAGCCACTGCTGTCGGCACTCCTTCCTCATCCAATTGAAACAGTTCTGGATGTGACCAAGTATCTGCACTATCTGCTGCCACATAAAATGGTAAATCCCCAATAATCTTTATTCCCTGTGCATTGGCATAATCTTTGAGTTTCTTCCATTGTGTAAAAAACTTATATTGTAAAAATTGATAGAATTCAATCTCAAAATACAATTTCTCTCTATAATAGTCCAATGAATAGGCAAATCTCTTTTGGATATCCTCTGGCCACTCTGTATATGCACTTCCATTAAAATAATCTTTTAATGCCATAAACATGGAATAATCCCATAACCACTTTGCATTGTCTTCCACAAAATCTTGGAAATCCAAATCCTTATAGACATAGGCTCTTTTGTATGCCTTTTTAAGAAGAGGAATCCTCTCCTCATACATCTTTGCATAGTCAACTTTTTTCGGGTCATTGCCAAAATCTACAGCATCACATTCTTTTTTGGTCAATAGTCCCTCATCGATCAAAGCATCCAAATCAATAAAGTATGGATTTCCTGCAAACGCAGAAAAAGATTGATACGGCGAATCGCCAAAGCCAATCGGTCCCATTGGTAACACCTGCCAATATCCCTGTCCCGCTTCCTTTAGCTGGTCCACAAAATCATATGCTGCCTTTCCGAAGCTTCCAATGCCATAAGGTGAAGGCAAGCTACTAATATGTAACAATATTCCGCTCTTTCTCATATGAACCTCCCATATACTATCCATTATTTATGCAATTCACACTACAAATAGTGTATAATGTTTTTATTTTTCTGTCAATATTTAAGTTGATTTTCACATTGTATAGTTTACTCAAAACACCAAAAAGCCAGCTAAGCGTTTCCTTGTTCATTCCCATATTGTATGTTGTGCCATCACCGTACAATTTGATAGACTACGATCAGAGTTGAAATTTGCTTCGATGCGATAGCGTTTCCAAAGTACATAGTCATAAGTCTGTAGAGTAAGTACAAAGTAATGAGAATTTTTTAGCTCATCAGAATCTATTGGATGCAGTAAAAAAATATCACTCAAATCTTTTGATTCAAAGTCACTCAGCTGTAGATCGGATAGAGTCACATGGTTGAATTTCACAGCAGATAAATCTGTATCATCAGGTGTAGCTTTATAACAAGTTATCGTACAATTTTTTAGCTCATCAGAATCTTTCCATGTAGGAGTGACACAGACATGACCAAAAGATTTACCACCTCGATATAATTCTATGTATTCTCCATAATAAAAATGATCACTGTGCGTATTGATAATTTCACTATTTGCAGTTTTGTCTCCAAATGTAAAACCATCATCTAGGAGTGTGACTGCTTTTGTTGTACCCATAACTATATTCGTTCCATCGATTTGTATGTTTATAGGTTTAACAGGAATACCTGCTATAGATATAAACAAAGTGAAGATAAAGGAAGCAAAAAACATCAATACCATGATCACATTCGTAGTTGAATAGATATAATTTGCATTATATTTGGGTATAAAAAAATGGATAAGATATTTTATCAAACCCCAAAGCAAAATTACGGCTATAATGATTACAAATTGTATTTTCAAAGAAGAAAAAATGGCTTTTCCTATATCGCAAAGTTTGATGTAATTTATGGCTATAGCTATGATATTTGCTAAAATAATACATAACATAAAGCAGTTGGCCTCTATTTGTGCAGACTTATCTGTAATATTATCAAAGTGGCTAGGTCTTCTCGTCAACTGGATATGACCTAACCTATATATCCAGTTAGGAACTTCCGTGCAAGTAAACACAGCGATGAGTAGTCTAAAGTATATAAAAATAGCCAAAATAAAACATAGTAGTGAAGCAATACCAAAACCCAATGCAGATATAAAAAATGCCACGACCGTTCTCCTTTTGTATTATCAAGAAATGGTTATCATCATTATCAAAAATTGGTATTATATATCACATTATATCATTTTATATCATAAATCAGAACTTATTTTACTAGATTTCTCGACAAACCTACTACGAATAGAATCTGCCGCTTGATTAATGCCTACAAGGACTCTATCCATTTTCTCTAACTCTATAGAATCTCTTCATAATGTTTCTCCTTGATCAAAGAAAATCCCCATAACTCCGCCAATAACTCCACCTAAACCACGGCCAATAGTCTCTCCCGCACTGCCAAAGTCTCTACCAATGCTAGCTCCTATAGAAGCACCTTCTCTGATAGATTCAAAGATACTCTTTCTCGTTGCCTCACCATAATCAAGCAGTTTATCATCATCCCTCCACATTTCTCTATTCTCATTAATATTGTTTACATATATTGCTCTCTTCTCTGAAGGTGTGGCTTTCACGATATAATACAAAAGCTTTGATAAATTGTACGGTCTACTCTGTTCTCCCTCTTTGTCTTTATACCCTGCACTATAGTAAATCGGCTCAATGGTAACACCTGTTGCCTCGTAGACTCTATCCCGAACAGAACGAACCTTCTCTTCCAAAAAATCTACCAACTTCTGGTTAGGCTCATTCTTATCATAATCCCAGTTGCGTCCTTTCATCGCCATGTCTGCTTGGTTAATAGCCACTAAAATTCTATTTTCTTTTCCCTTGCCAAGGTTTGGAATAATAACCTTGTTAATGAGTTCATATGAAGTTCCTAAATCTCTACTACCGCCATCAAGGATGACTAAAACCAAATCAATCAATGCATTTCCATTTTCATCTACTTCTAAAAGTTTATCAATAATATTCTTAGCGTGTCTATTGTCAGCCTCCTTACCATCACCAAGTCCTGGGGTATCCCACAACACCAGATTGTCCAATTCATACTTCCTAATTTCCATCGTTTCAGGGTCAACACCAACACCAACTTTAGCTACTTCAGTATTAAACATCGCATTGATTGTAGAACTCTTGCCACAGCCAGTAGCTCCAGTAATCATAATGTTCATTTTCTGATTCTTAAGTCTCATAACATTTTTTAACATCTTGTTCTTGTCATTTTCACTAATGTTAGCGTTCATAATGTCGTTCTGCATTGCTTCATAAATACTTTCTTTTCTCATAATAAATTCCTCCATAAATAAAAATTGATATCATCTTTCACTATTCTTGGTTTGTTCACTCAACTGAACTTGTCTATAATATACTCCAATCTATAGATAACATCTAGTGAATATTTTTAGCCATTATTTGTTCTATTTTTTATTATTTTTATTGTATTTTATTGCAATATTCGTTACCTTTATAGTAACACAATATACATAGAAGCACAGACAGCAAATCCCTTTCCCGCATATCCCATGGTCAAATTAGAGCAACTAAGTGTAAGGTTAGCAAAAAAGGAGCTGCCGCTTCACGATTGATCAATCGTGAAGCGACAGCTCCTTATAAAATAATTATTTTAGGACATAATCATTTACGCTTGACAGTGCAAATTTCAAAATATCTTTATATTACATTGCAAACAAGTCATTTAAACTCTCTGACATTGTAGGATGTGTGAATATAAAGTTTGCTATATCCTTTGCTTTAATGTTATGGTCCATTGCCAGTTTTATAAAGTTGACCATCTCATAAGACTCTTCACAGAAAAGTTGTGCACCTAAGATAGTGCCGTCTGCTATAACCAAAGCTTTTAACAAACCATCTATCTTTCTTAAAACCTTAGCCTTTGGAATCGCATTGGCACTAAGACTTAAAACTTTGTATTCTATTCCGGCAGCCTTTGCTTCTTTTTCACTCATTCCGACTCTTGAGAACGGCGGATTGATAAATACTGAATAAGAGAAAGCTCCTCTGTTTTGTGTAGTTCTCTTATCTTCTCCCATTATTTCATCCCAAATGATTCTGCTGTCATCTAATGAAATATATGTAAACTGAAGCTTGCCGCAGACATCACCTGCCGCCCAAATATTATTTGCACTTGTTTTCAAATGTTCATCCGTCTCAACCGCCCCCCTCTCAGTGAGCTTAACTTTGGCATTTTCACATCCGAGACCATCCGTATTCGGTCTACGACCTACAGCAAATAAAATTGCATCAGAGTCCAAAGTCTTTGACTCTCCTGCAACCTCATAATATAATTTACCTTCATCGACCTTAGTCACCTTTGCACCTGTAACTATCTCTACATTCTTTGCTTCCAATACATCACGGATAGCCTTCGCAATATCCTCATCTTCTCTAGGTAAAAATACATCACCATCCTGAACTACAGTTACCTTACTTCCAAAATCTGCATACATAGAGGCAAACTCAAGTCCGATATAACCACCACCTACAATAGTGAGCCCTTTTGGTAATTCATCAAGATTCATCATAGACTCTGATGTATATACACCTTTACTGTTTGCACCTTCAATCTTCGGTATTACAGTAACTGAACCTGTATTGATAATAAACTTCTCAGCTTCAATTTCTACATTTCCATCTTCAGTTGTAACAATAATATGGTGGTCATCCTTAAATGATGCTGTTCCGTCAATAATATCCACACCTGCAGCTGCTATCTTATCGTAATTAGCCTTATTAAGAGCAGCTATGAGTTTCTTCTTTTCAGCAACCGTCTCCTTATAGTACTGTGCTTTTTTCTCAAACTCTCCGCTTGGAGTTTTTGATGCATCTGTTATAAGACGCTTTGAAGGAATACAACCTACATTTATGCAGGTACCTCCATACATATTTTTATCTTTTTCAACTAAGGCAACACTTTTTCCTGCTTTACTAAACTTAGCTGCAAGTGTCTTTCCTGCTTTACCGAAACCGATAACAACTATATCATAATTGGCTTTCATAAGCTTTTCTCCTTTTCATTATAAGTTAGAATATTATACACCTAATTTTATACAATTAAAATACTTAAAATCAAATAATTATAATTCCTATCAACTCAATGCTCCACATCTCCACTATTGCTCTCCTGCCGTTAAGAATGAATTGATATAAGCCTCTAATCGATTTCTTTTGCAAAGAATGCCGCTGTTTTTTTAGGAACAAGTTTTCCTTTCGTGCTTCTTCAAGTTCTGCTCGAAGTCTACAATTTTCTTTCATACGATCCAGTTCATTGGTATCGGTTGAATTAGTTAAGGCTTGTTCTAGGCATTCTTTGCTAAATTTTCTACACCATATGCTAATGCTTGCTTTTACAACGCCATACTCAGTAGACTTCCAAATGAAGAGGAAACATACAAGGCCAAAATACTGAAGCTAATCAAGAGAGAAACAGAGTTTAAGCTATGCTTATCGTTATTTCTAAATACTGTTATTCCTGCGTTTTCTACCTCATGGAACCATTCCATTCACTACACTAAACAAAGCCCTTTGCTTTGAATAAGAGCTTTCATCAAAAATATCAACAAATAACACTTTAATAAAATGTGCTTTTCTTAAATCTTCTGAGTATTCAAGCATTCATTCAACTGCCGCTCGGTTATCGTTCGATAGCCTTGCTTTTCTCTTCTCTTCTTAATTAAGCCCTTGCTTCGTTTGTAATACTTCCTAAGAGAAGGCAACTTTCTTTTTTGAATTCTCTTTCGTACATTTTCAAGAGCTCAATATATTTGTCTGACGAAATAATACTTTTCAAAAATAAAAAATATAGGAATATCTTTCATCTTTTGAATCCTGTAGTCATGTACTTTAAAAGTCAATACATTGCAATTAGGACATGAATGAGTCTTGATATCCGTCTGAATATAAAATGAGATCGCATGATCATTTATAGATTTTATATTGACTTCTGCATCATTAATGCCTAAAATTTTAGCTAGGTCGTTCATATGAACACCTCCTCCAAGTGTAGTTGTGAAAAACTGGGGACTTGGAGTTTTTTTTATTTATAATAATAAAAAATGTTGAGATTAGCAATTGCCAATCCCAACATTAATTATAGAACCTTATTTATCTGCTTGACTCTTTGTTACTTACTTCATCTCTTACTTATCTATTACATCTCCATCTTATCTACACAACCTATTATCTATTCATTACTGTCATGCCCCTCATTATTGCCCTGATCTTGACTATCTTGTTCGCCGTGCTTTTTTCTTCTTTTTCTCTTAGCTGCAAGCATTGACCAAACAGCCGTACTTACACCTGTCATCCCTAAATAGGTTGACATTCTGGCATTATCACCTGTTTTTGGTATACGGCCACCTCGATTTCTCTGGTTATGTTCAGCCTTATCCTCTGCACTCTTTCTCCAGTTGGAATCTTCATACAGATTTCTGTCATTTTTATTCCTTCTTTTGCTGTCATTAATGCCTCTCAGATTTTCATCTGTATGTCTACTACTTGATTTTGTACTATCTCCATTTGATTCATTTCCTCTTTGACTCAAACTCTCGGATATTGAAGCTTCAATTTTAGCAGATCTCGAATTAGAGATCCAATAAGAAATAGAGTCTGATGTTGAGACAAACTGTGAATCTGATACAGAATCAGAAATAGACATTGAAAGTGATGTAGAATTCTGTGCACTATTTCTATCCGCAATGGATCCATGTGTGGAATTAACCCTTCCACCACCTCCATTGCCTCTTCCTCCATGATTTCCATGATCGTTGTAATGTCTCCAATCAATATTTTCAACACTCAAGCTCTCACTCACTGATAAGGAATCACTTGTACTCATTGAATCACTGATACTTGCACTAATGCTATCAAGTTGACTCATTTCTTCACTTTCACTCGCTGAAGCACTTACACTTGCGGAATCACTTACACTCAGGCTTGCATTGATACTGTCTACTGCACTAGTTGATTCACTCTCACTCGCTGAGATAGAACTACTTATGCTGTCAACTACACTTGTAGACTCACTGAGGCTGGCTGAACTACTTGCACTGGTGCTATCGCTAATGCTAGCTACCTCACTTGCTGATTCACTCTCACTTGCTGAGATAGAACTACTTATACTATCAACTACACTTGTAGACTCACTGAGGCTGGCTGAAGTACTTGCACTGATGCTATCGCTAATACTAGCTACCTCACTTGCTGATTCACTCTCACTTGCTGAGATAGAACTACTTATACTATCAACTACACTTATAGACTCACTGAGGCTGGCTGAAGTACTTGCACTAATGCTATCACTCACACTCGCTGAAGTACTTGCACTAATGCTGGCACTAACACTTGCTGAAGTACTTGTACTAATGCTGTCGCTAACACTCGCCGAAGTACTTGCACTAATACTGTCGCTAACACTTGCCGAATCGCTTGCACTGATACTATCGCTCACGCTTGCGGAATTACTTGCACTGATGCTGTCGCTCACGCTTGCTGAAGTACTTGCACTGATGCTATCGCTCACGCTTGCTGAGTTGCTCGCACTAATGCTATCACTCACGCTGGCTGAATCACTTACACTAATACTGTCGCTGACGCTTGCTGAAGTACTTGCACTAATACTATCGCTCACACTGGCCGAAGTACTTGCACTGATGCTATCGCTGACACTGGCCGAATCACTTGCACTAATACTATCGCTCACACTGGCCGAAGTACTTGCACTGATGCTATCGCTAACACTTACGGAATCGCTTGCACTAATACTATCGCTAACACTGGCCGAATCGCTTGCACTAATACTGTCGCTAACACTTGCTGAATTGCTTGCACTGATACTATCACTGACGCTAGTGGAATCGCTTGCACTGATACTGTTGCTCACACTTGCACTAATACTATCGCTGACACTGGCCGAAGTACTTGCACTAATGCTATCACTCACGCTTGCTGAATCACTTGCACTAATGCTGTCGCTGACACTTGCCGAAATACTTGCACTAATGCTGTCGCTCACGCTTGCTGAATCACTTGCACTAATACTGTCGCTCACGCTTGCTGAATCACTTGCACTGATGCTATCGCTGACACTTGCCGAAGTACTTGCACTAATGCTGTCGCTCACACTCGCGGAAGTACTTGCACTAATGCTATCACTCACGCTTGCTGAATCACTTGCACTAATACTGTCGCTGACGCTGGCGGAAGTACTTGCACTGATGCTATCGCTAACACTTGCCGAATCACTTGCACTAATACTATCGCTGACACTGGCGGAAGTACTTGCACTGATGCTATCGCTAACACTTAAGGAATCGCTTGCACTAATACTGTCGCTGACACTCGCTGAAGTACTTGCACTGATGCTGTCACTCACGCTTGCTGAATCACTTGCACTAATACTGTCGCTGACGCTGGCGGAAGTACTTGCACTGATGCTATCGCTAACACTCGCCGAAGTACTTGCACTAATGCTGTCGCTCACACTCGCTGAAGTACTTGCACTAATGCTATCACTCACGCTTGCTGAATCACTTGCACTAATACTGTCGCTGACGCTGGCGGAAGTACTTGTACTGATGCTATCGCTAACACTCGCGGAAGTACTTGCACTAATACTATCACTCACGCTTGCTGAATCACTTGCACTAATACTGTCGCTGACGCTGGCGGAAGTACTTGCACTGATGCTATCGCTAACACTCGCCGAAGTACTTGCACTAATGCTGTCGCTCACACTCGCTGAAGTACTTGCACTAATGCTATCACTCACGCTTGCTGAATCACTTGCACTAATACTGTCGCTGACGCTTGCTGAATCACTTGCACTGATGCTATCGCTAACACTGGCGGAATCACTTGCACTAATGCTGTCACTCACACTGGCCGAATCGCTTGCACTGATACTATCGCTCACGCTTGCTGAAGTACTTGCACTAATACTATCGCTAACACTTACGGAATCGCTTGCACTAATACTATCGCTAACACTTGCGGAAGTACTTGTACTAATACTATCGCTAACACTTGCGGAAGTACTTGCGCTGATGCTATCGCTGACACTGGCGGAAGTACTTGTACTAATACTATCGCTGACGCTTGCTGAAGTACTTGCACTAATGCTATCGCTCACGCTTGCTGAATCACTTGCACTAATACTGTCGCTGACGCTTGCTGAAGTACTTGCACTGATGCTATCGCTAACACTTGCTGAAGTACTTGCACTAATGCTGTCGCTCACACTCGCTGAAGTACTTGCACTAATGCTATCACTCACGCTTGCTGAATCACTTGCACTAATACTGTCGCTGACGCT
Source organism: Lachnospiraceae bacterium oral taxon 096 (assembly GCA_018141845.1). NCBI lineage: Bacteria > Bacillati > Bacillota > Clostridia > Lachnospirales > Lachnospiraceae > Lachnospiraceae bacterium oral taxon 096. The sequence goes on from CP073340.1 coordinate 2,235,060, forward strand.
TGCTGAATCACTTGCACTGATGCTATCGCTAACACTCGCCGAAGTACTTGCACTAATGCTGTCGCTGACACTCGCTGAAGTACTTGCACTAATGCTGTCGCTGACACTCGCTGAAGTACTTGCACTAATACTGTCGCTGACACTGGCGGAAGTACTTGCGCTGATGCTATCGCTGACACTGGCGGAATCACTTGCACTAATGCTGTCACTCACACTGGCCGAATCGCTTGCACTGATACTATCGCTCACGCTTGCTGAAGTACTTGCACTAATACTATCGCCAACACTTACGGAATCGCTTGCACTAATACTATCGCTCACACTTACGGAATCGCTTGCACTAATACTATCGCTCACACTTACGGAATCGCTTGCACTAATGCTGTCACTAACACTGGCGGAATCGCTTGCACTAATACTATCGCTGACACTCGCGGAAGTGCTTACACTGATACTATCGCTGACACTGGCCGAAGTACTTGTACTGATGCTGTCGCTCACACTTGCAGAATCGCTCGCACTGATACTGTTGCTGACACTTACTGAATCACTTGCACTAATGCTATCGCTAACACTGGCCGAATCGCTTGCACTGATGCTGTCGCTGACACTTACCGAAGTACTTGCACTAATGCTGTCACTGACACTCGCTGAAGTACTTGCACTAATGCTTGCGGAATCACTTGCACTAATACTGTCGCTGACGCTGGCGGAAGTACTTGCACTGATGCTATCGCTAACACTGGCGGAAGTACTTGCACTAATACTATCGTTAACACTTACGGAATCGCTTGCACTAATGCTGTCACTCACACTGGCGGAATCGCTTGCACTGATACTATCGCTCACGCTTGCTGAAGTACTTGCACTAATACTGTCGCTGACGCTGGCGGAAGTACTTGCACTAATGCTATCACTAACGCTTGCTGAAGCACTTGCACTAATACTGTCGCTCACACTTGCCGAATCGCTTGCACTAATGCTATCGCTCACACTGGCGGAAGTACTTGCACTAATGCTGTCTCTCACACTGGCGGAGTTGCTCGCACTAATGCTGTCGCTAACACTGGCTGAATTGCTTGCACTGATACTATCGCTGACACTTACGGAATCGCTTGCACTAATGCTGTCACTCACACTGGCGGAATCGCTTGCACTGATACTATCGCTCACACTGGCGGAAGTACTTGCACTAATACTGTCGCTGACGCTGGCGGAAGTACTTGCACTAATACTGTCGCTGACGCTGGCGGAAGTACTTGCACTAATGCTGTCGCTGACACTTACAGAATCACTTGCACTGATGCTGTCGCTCACACTTGCGGAATCACTTGCACTAATACTATCGCTCACACTTGCCGAATCGCTCGCACTAATGCTATCACTAACGCTTGCGGAATCACTTGCACTAATACTATCGCTGACACTTGCGGAATCGCTTGCACTGATACTGTCGCTTACACTTGTGGAAGTACTTGCACTAACACTGGCGCTGACACTGGCGGAATCGCTTGCACTAATACTATCGCTCACACTCGCTGAAGTACTTGCACTAATGCTATCACTAACGCTTGCGGAAGTACTTGTACTAATACTATCGCTCACACTCGCTGAAGTACTTGCACTAATACTGTCGCTCACACTTATGGAATCGCTTGTACTAATACTATCGCTGACACTTGTGGAAGTACTTGCACTAACACTGTCGCTGACACTGGCGGAATCGCTTGCACTAATACTATCGCTGATGCTTGCGGAAGTACTTGCACTAATGCTGTCACTCACACTGGCGGAAGTACTTGTACTAATACTATCGCTGACGCTCGCCGAATCGCTCGCACTAATGCTGTCGCTGACGCTGGCGGAAGTACTTGCACTGATGCTATCGCTCACGCTTGCTGAAGTACTTGTACTAATACTATCGCTCACACTGGCTGAATCGCTTGCACTAATACTATCGCTCACACTCGCTGAAGTACTTGTACTAATGCTATCACTAACGCTTGCGGAAGTACTTGCACTAATACTATCGCTCACACTTGCCGAATCGCTTGCACTGATGCTATCGCTGACACTGGCGGAATCACTTGCACTAATACTATCGCTGACACTGGTGGAAGTACTTGCACTAATACTATCGCTCACACTTGTGGAAGTACTTGCACTAATACTATCGCTCACACTTGCGGAAGTACTTGTACTAATACTATCGCTGATGCTCGCCGAAGTACTTGTACTGATGCTGTCGCTCACACTTGCCGAATCGCTCGCACTGATACTGTTGCTGACACTTACTGAATCACTTGCACTAATGCTATCACTAACGCTGGCCGAATCACTTGCACTAATACTGTCGCTGACACTGGCGGAAGTACTTGCACTAATACTATCGCTCACACTGGCTGAGTCACTTGCACTGATACTATCGCTCACACTCACTGAAGTACTTGCACTGATGCTATCACTCACGCTTGCTGAATCGCTTGCACTAATACTATCACTGACGCTAGTGGAATCGCTTGCACTGATACTGTCGCTGACACTTGTGGAAGTACTTGCACTAACACTGTCGCTGACACTGGCGGAATCGCTTGCACTAATACTATCGCTCACGCTTGCTGAAGCACTTGCACTGATGCTGTCGCTCACACTTGCCGAATCGCTCGCACTGATGCTATCACTAACGCTAGTGGAATCGCTTGTACTAATGCTATCACTAACACTCGCGGAAGTACTTGCACTAATGCTATCGCTGACACTGGCCGAAGTACTTGCACTAATACTATCGCTCACACTGGCCGAATCGCTTGCACTGATACTATCGCTCACACTTACGGAATCGCTTGCACTGATACTATCGCTCACGCTTGCGGAATTACTTACACTAATACTATCGCTAACACTCGCTGAAGTACTTGTACTAATACTATCGCTAACACTGGCCGAATCGCTCGCACTAATGCTGTCACTGACACTGGCTGAAATACTTGTACTAATACTATCGCTGACACTCGCCGAATCGCTCGCACTAATGCTGTCGCTGACGCTGGCGGAAGTACTTGCACTGATGCTATCGCTCACGCTTGCTGAGTTGCTTGCACTAATGCTATCGCTAACGCTTGCCGAATCGCTTGCACTGATACTATCGCTCACACTTGCTGAGTCACTTGCACTGATACTATCGCTCACGCTCACTGAAGTACTTGTACTAATGCTGTCGCTCACACTGGCTGAGTTGCTCGCACTAATGCTATCACTAACGCTTGCTGAAGTACTTGCACTAATGCTATCGCTGACACTGGCGGAAGTACTTGCACTAATACTATCACTCACACTGGCCGAATCGTTTGCACTGATACTGTCGCTCACACTGACTGAAGTACTTGCACTAATACTATCGCTCACACTGGCCGAAGTGCTTGCACTAATGCTGTCGCTGACACTTGTGGAATCGCTTGCACTGATACTATCGCTCACGCTTGCGGAAGTACTTGCACTAATACTATCGATGACACTCGCTGAAGTACTTGCACTAATGCTGTCGCTCACACTTACTGAATCACTTGCACTAATGCTATCGCTGACACTGGCGGAAGTACTTGCACTAATGCTGTCGCTCACACTGGCTGAGTTGCTCGCACTAATGCTGTCGCTAACGCTTGCCGAATCACTTGCACTAATACTATCGCTGACGCTTGCTGAAGTACTTGCACTAATGCTGTCACTCACACTGGCGGAGTTGCTCGCACTAATGCTATCACTAACGCTGGCCGAATCACTTGCACTAATACTGTCGCTGACGCTGGCGGAAGTACTTGCACTAATGCTGTCGCTAACACTTGCCGAATTGCTTGCACTGATACTATCGCTCACGCTTGCTGAAGTACTTGCACTGATACTATCACTGACGCTTGCCGAAGTACTTGCACTAATACTATCGCTGACGCTTGTGGAAGTACTTGTACTAATACTATCGCTGACACTTACAGAATCGCTTGCACTAATGCTATCGCTGACACTGGCGGAATTGCTTGCACTAATACTATCGCTAACACTGGCCGAATCGCTTGCACTGATACTGTCGCTTACACTGACTGAAGTACTTGCACTAATACTATCGCTGACACTCGCTGAAGTACTTGCACTAATGCTATCACTAACGCTTGCGGAATCACTTGCACTAACACTGTCGCTGACACTGGCGGAATCGCTTGCACTAATACTATCGCTCACACTGGCTGAATCGCTTGCACTAATGCTATCGCTAACACTCGCTGAAGTACTTGCACTAATGCTGTCGCTAACACTGGCGGAATCGCTTGCACTGATACTATCGCTCACGCTTGCTGAATCACTTGCACTAATACTATCGCTAACACTTACGGAATCGCTTGCACTAATACTATCGCTCACGCTTGCCGAAGTACTTGCACTAATGCTATCGCTGACACTGGCGGAAGTACTTGCGCTGATGCTATCGCTGACACTTGCTGAATCGCTTGCACTGATACTGTCGCTGACACTTACTGAATCGCTTGTACTAATACTATCTCTGACACTTGCTGAGTTGCTCGCACTAATGCTGTCGCTAACACTGGCTGAATTGCTTGCACTAATGCTATCACTAACGCTTGCTGAATCGCTTGCACTGATACTATCGCTCACACTGGCGGAATCGCTTGCACTGATACTATCGCTCACACTGGCGGAATCGCTTGCACTGATACTATCGCTCACGCTTGCGGAATTACTTGCACTAATACTATCGCTCACACTTACGGAATCGCTTGCACTAATACTATCGCTCACGCTTGCTGAATCGCTTGCACTAATACTATCGCTCACACTCGCTGAAGTACTTGCACTAATGCTATCACTAACGCTTGCGGAATCACTTGCACTAATACTATCGCTCACACTCGCTGAAGTACTTGCACTAATGCTATCACTAACGCTTGCGGAATCACTTGCACTAATACTATCGCTCACACTTGCCGAATCGCTTACACTGATGCTATCGCTCACGCTTGCTGAGTTGCTTGCACTAACGCTTACCGAATTACTTGCACTGATACTATCGCTCACGCTTGCTGAAGTACTTGCACTAATACTATCGCTCACACTGGCTGAATCACTTGCACTAATGCTATCACTAACGCTTGTGGAAGTACTTGCACTAATGCTGTCACTAACACTTGTGGAATCGCTTGCACTGATACTATCGCTCACACTCGCTGAAGTACTTGCACTAATGCTGTCGCTAACACTTGCAGAATCACTTGCACTAATACTATCGCTGACACTCGCCGAATCGCTTGCACTAATACTATCGCTGACGCTCGCCGAAGTACTTGCACTGATGCTGTCACTCACACTTGCCGAGTCACTTGCACTAATACTATCGCTCACACTCGCCGAAGTACTTGCACTAATACTATCGCTGACACTCGCTGAAGTACTTGCACTAATGCTGTCACTCACACTGGCGGAGTTGCTCGCACTAATGCTATCACTAACGCTTACCGAATCGCTTGCACTGATACTGTCGCTAACACTAGCGGAAGTACTTGCACTAATACTATCGCTAACACTCGCCGAATCGCTTGCACTGATGCTGTCGCTGACACTTGCCGAAGTACTTGCACTAATGCTGTCACTGACACTCGCCGAAGTACTTGCACTAATGCTATCACTAACGCTTGCTGAATCACTTGCACTAATACTGTCGCTGACGCTGGCGGAAGTACTTGCACTGATGCTATCGCTAACACTGGCGGAAGTACTTGCACTAATGCTGTCACTCACACTTGCTGAATCACTTGCACTGATACTATCGCTCACGCTTGCTGAAGTACTTGCACTAATACTATCGCTAACACTTACGGAATCGCTTGCACTAATACTATCGCTCACACTGGCGGAAGTACTTGTACTAATGCTGTCGCTAACACTTGCAGAATCACTTGCACTAATACTATCGCTGACACTCGCCGAATCGCTTGCACTAATACTATCGCTGACGCTCGCCGAAGTACTTGCACTGATGCTGTCACTCACACTTGCCGAGTCACTTGCACTAATACTATCGCTCACACTCGCCGAAGTACTTGCACTAATACTATCGCTGACACTCGCTGAAGTACTTGCACTAATGCTGTCACTCACACTGGCGGAGTTGCTCGCACTAATGCTATCACTAACGCTTACCGAATCGCTTGCACTGATACTGTCGCTAACACTAGCGGAAGTACTTGCACTAATACTATCGCTAACACTCGCCGAATCGCTTGCACTGATGCTGTCGCTGACACTTGCCGAAGTACTTGCACTAATGCTGTCACTGACACTCGCCGAAGTACTTGCACTAATGCTATCACTAACGCTTGCTGAATCACTTGCACTAATGCTATCGCTCACACTGGCGGAAGTACTTGCACTAATACTATCGCTCGCACTAATGCTGTCACTCACACTTGTGGAAGTACTTGTACTAATGCTATCGCTGACACTGGCGGAAGTACTTGCACTGATGCTATCGCTCACACTCGCTGAAGTACTTGCACTAATACTGTCGCTGACACTTACGGAATCACTTGCACTGATGCTGTCGCTCACACTTGCCGAATCACTTGCACTGATACTATCGCTCACGCTTGCGGAATTACTTGCACTGATACTATCGCTGACGCTCGCCGAAGTACTTGTACTAATACTATCGCTCACACTTGCGGAAGTACTTGTACTAATACTATCGCTCACACTGGCTGAATCGCTTGCACTAATACTATCGCTCACACTTGCTGAATCACTTGCACTA